>REEA01000041.1 GCA_007695305.1 Bacteroidia bacterium | reverse complement strand
TTTAATCAATTAGATACAACAATTTGTTTGCTTTTTGTGAATAATGCAGGATAAAGATATGCTGCGGGTAACCTCAGTCGTCCAAACAAAAAAATCGGTATCTTCGTAAAGGAAAAACACGAAGGATGATCACACCTGACACCATAGAAAAAATCATGGACGCCGCTCGCATCGAAGAGGTGGTGGGTGAATTTGTCAGCCTGAAGCGCAGGGGGGTGAACATGATCGGCTTGTGCCCGTTTCACAATGAAAAAACACCTTCATTCAGTGTGTCGGCACCCAAGGGGATATACAAATGCTTTGGCTGCGGCAAAGGAGGCAACGCGGTGAACTTCCTGATGGAACATGAGCATTACACTTATCCTGAAGCCCTTCGTTACCTTGCCCAAAAATACAACATCGAGATTGAGGAAGAGAAGCCTTCGCCTGAGCAACAGCAGGCCATGGACCTGAAGGAGAGCTTGTTTAATGTTTCTGCTTTTGCGCAAAAGTTTTTTGAAGAACAGCTTCATGACAGTGAGGAAGGCAGGTCGATTGCCCTCACATACCTGAAGGAGCGGGGCTTTACCACGGAAGTGATCCGAAGGTTCGGACTGGGCTATTGCCCCGGTGCCTGGGATTCCTTTACCCAAACCGCGCTGAAAAACGGTTACAAAAAGGAATACCTGCTCAAGACCAGCCTGAGCAAGTCAAAAGACCAGATGCTTTATGATACGTTCAGAGACCGCATCATATTTCCCATTCACAACTTATCAGGCAGGGTGTTGGGCTTCGGCGGCCGGATACTGACCAATGAGAAAAACCGTCCCAAATATATCAACTCGGCCGAAAGCGACATCTACCAGAAAAGCAAAGTGCTCTATGGTATCTATTTTGCCAAAAGCCAGATGGTCTCTCTCGATAATTGTTACCTGGTTGAAGGATATACAGACGTGATCGCGTTGCACCAGGCCGGCATCACCAATGTGATCGCCACATCGGGTACGGCGCTAACCACCGACCAGATCAAGCTGATCCGCCGTTATACCTCCAACGTAACACTCCTGTTCGACGGTGATCCGGCCGGTATCAAAGCCGCGTTCAGGGGACTTGACCTGATCCTGGAAGAAGGATTGAACGTCCGGGTGGTACTGTTCCCTGACGGGGAAGATCCGGATTCCTTTGCCAGGGAAAAACGACCGGCGGAAGTCAGATCTTTCGTTGAAGAACAGGCAGCAGACTTCATTTCCTTCAAAACAACACTTCTACTGGAAGAAACCAGGGATGACCCCATTCGGAAAGCTCAGCTGATCAAAGAAATCGCCCAAACCATTGCCCTCATCCCTGAACCCATCGCCCGAACCATTTATGTGCAAAAATGCAGCACTATGATGGGGGTGGAGGAGCAACTCATGGTCTCGGAAGTGAACCGGATCAGGAGAGAAAAATTCAAACGCAAACACCAGCCGGAAACGGCAAAGGATGAGGATATGATTCCTGTGCCCGGCGATCGCCGGACGTCTCCGCAAAAACAGGAATATGAGGAAACCAACCACCGCCCTGAACAGGAAATTATACGCCTGCTGTTGAACCATGGTGCTAAGGAGATCACTTTTGAAGTAGAAAATGAAGATAAGCGAATGGTAGAAGTCGCTGTAACTGTGGCAGAGTTTATCCTTCAGGATATCCATTCCGACGATCTGATGCTCGATAACGTCATTTGCCAAAACATACTCAATGAATATGCAGGCTGGTGGGAACAAAAAAAGTTACCCGCCCATTCAATCTTTACCCAGCACCAGGACGAAGACGTCCGCAAGCTGGCCATTGATTTGCTCTCCAGCCAATATACGCTCAGCAAAAACTGGGAGCAAAGGCACAAAATATATCTCAAAGATGAAGAAGACGAGCTGAAACCGCGTGTTTTATACGCGGTGTATGCGTTCAAACTGCAAAAACTGGAAAAGATGCTTGCAGAAATTCAGCAAAAGATTCGTGATATGAGCCGGCAAATCCCCGCTGACGAAGAAATGTTGCTTGAACTGATGAAGACCCAACGCGACCTCCTTGAAAAAAGACGGGCCTTTGCCCGGGAACTCGACCGTGTGGTAACACGTTAAAGACCGTCTGTAAAACGGTGACCATTTTACCGCGTAAATTCCTGCCACTTTCTTTCTGTCCTTCACCTGGTGTACGCTTGTGGACAATCGCTGTACGGTTCAGTACATATAGAACCAAATGGTTGTTACGCCATGTCTTGTAAGTATCATATAATGAGTTATATATATAAATGGC
This sequence comes from Bacteroidia bacterium, assembly GCA_007695305.1. Classification (GTDB taxonomy): domain Bacteria; phylum Bacteroidota; class Bacteroidia; order Bacteroidales; family UBA7960; genus PUPG01. Next base: position 4,501 of record REEA01000041.1, on the reverse strand, counting down.
ATGTGTTTTGATAAGATGATTTTGTTCTTATCAATCAAGAAAATGTTAAAAAAGCCTTAGTTGTCATTTTTCAGGTTCTGTGTTTGCCGAACAAAATATTTTTTTTATCTTTGTCTTCAAATAATAGCCGATAGTTTCATTAAATGAATCATCTGCACACAAAAGGAGATATAACGCCCATGACAGGATTTTTGACGCACAGGAGAATGAAAGGATGAGAGGGTGTGAAGATGAGCAGATGAGAGGAGGCGCAAGCGAACGTGCTAATAGCCAAAAGCAAACCCGGACATTTCGACATTTCGACTTTTTGACATTTCAACAAATTTTAAACACATGAACCTTTAATCAAAGCAAGTTATGATACCGGAATACAACGAACGTGCGAACTTTATTGAAGAGACCGGGATGATATTTGAGAGACTGGGTGTCACCCGGATGGCGGGCAGGATACTGGGCTACCTCATGGTAAGCGACAAGGAGCATGTTTCGTTTGATGAACTCACACAGGTGCTGCAGGCATCCAAAAGCTCTATCAGCACCAATCTGAAAGCACTCGTAAACGTAGAATTTGTTAAACCCCACACCCTGCCCGGCGACAGAAAAACCTATTATATGTTATCGCCGGATATTGACTGGCGGGGCTACATCATCAGAAGGTTTGAAAACATCAGAACCATGAACGACCACTTCAAAAAAGGTCTGTCCCTGAGGGTCAATCCAAAAGACCAGGTTTCAAAATGGCTTTCCGGCACTGTGGAATTCTATGATTGGTTGCTGAAGGAGTATCCCGGTTTTATGGATCAGTGGCAGGAAGAAAAAAAAATGTGAATGAGAAACACCAGAGCCTTGTGCTTGAATATATAAAAACCAGGAAAACATGAATTATAAAAATCACATAACAATGAAAACCATGGAAAAAATCTTAAAAACTTTGTTACTTCTGCTGTTGGTTGCCTGTGTTGCCCCGGATGCCCGGGCACAAGACCCGCGTGAGATCATCCGGCGCATGGAAGAAAACATGCGCGGTGACGCCAATTACAGTGAGATGAGCATGGAAGTGGTCCGACCCCGGTATACCAGGGAAGTAACCATGCGCTCGTGGTCTCTGGGCGAAGAATATGCCCTGATATTTGTTACCGCACCTGCCCGTGATGCAGGAACAGCCTTCCTGAAAAGAGGGAACGAAATATGGAACTATCAGCCAAACATCGACCGTACCGTGAAAATGCCCCCGTCTATGATGTCACAGTCGTGGATGGGCTCCGACTTTACCAACGACGACCTTGTAAATGCCAGCTCACCGGTTGACGATTATACCCATAAACTCCTCGGTGAAGAAGAAATTGACGGCCATACCTGTTATGTGATCGAAATGATCCCAACACCAGAAAACCCCGTGGTGTACGAAAAGGTGATACAGTATGTGAGCAAAGAACATGACCTGCCCGTGCGGACAGAAAACTATGATGAACGCGATAACCTGGTCAATACCATTCACTGGCAGGAATTCAAAATGATGGGAGGAAGACTGACCCCGTCAGTGATGAAAATTATCCCCGAAGATCAATCCGGCAGAAAAACCGTGATCACTACCCATAAAATCGATTTTGGGGTTGAGCTTTCTGAAAGGTTCTTCAGTATCGAAAACCTGACAGAGGTCAGGTAATATATCCCCTTGCTTTATTGTCCGGGGCATAACAAGAGGCCCCGGTAAAGAGCAGGTCATAAACAGGGCATGGATTTGTATGGAAAAACCTGATCAAGTAAAGCAAGCGCAGAAACATTACGAATGATGACGCTAAAAAATATTAAAACCATATATTATGAAGATGTTACTGGCACTGGCATGGCGTAACCTTTGGCGAAAAAAGCGAAGGACATTCATCACCCTCAGCTCGGTAATGTTTGCCGTTGTACTGGCCATCGGCCTTATGTCGATGGTGAATGGTATGAAACAACAGATGATCCGGTCTGTCATCAGCAACACCACCGGTCATCTTCAGATACAGGATGTGTTGTACCACGACGAACCCACCATTGATCATGCCATGTATTATGGAGAAGAGGTAAAGAACGCCATTGAAAAATATGAAGACCACATCGCCTATACGGTACCCAGGATAGAAGGTTTTTGCCTTGCCTCGAAAGAGATCAGCAGCCGGGGTGTTTATCTGATGGGTGTGGAACCGGAAAAGGAAGACCGAATGAATGATCTTTCATCCAGGCTCAGGGCAGGCAGGATGTTCTCGGCCGGCGATGAATTTGCCGTGATCGCGCAGGGTGTTGCCAATCAGCTTGACCTTGCACCGGGTGACACCATTGTGTTGTTGGGACAGGGTTTTCAGGGAATGACTGCAGCCGGAAAATTCATGGTTGGCGGTATCCTTGAGTTTCCGCTGCCCGAAATGAACAACACCCTGGTTTATCTGCCCCTGACAACAGCCCAATATTTCTTTGCTGCTCCCGACAGGCTTAATAGTCTGATCCTCATGCTGTATGATCAGTCGAAAGCGGATGAATTGGCCATGAAGATCCAGGAAGAACTCGATGACGAATGGTATATTTTAAAAACGTGGGAAGAACTAATGCCCGACAAGCTGGCGGCTTTCGAAGCAAGGGATGCCCAGGTGAGGGTCTTTGCATGGGTGCTCTACATAGTGGCCGGGTTTGGAATATTCGGCACCATCATCACCATGATGCACGAACGCCTGAGGGAGTTTGGAATCCTGCTTTCCATTGGCATGAAACGATCGCAACTCGCCGGCGTTTGCCTGGTGGAAACCGTTTTTATCAGCATCATTGGCGTGATCGCGGGAGTCGTCGCCGGATTCCCCATCGTATATTATTTTTACCGGAACCCCATCCCTTTGGCCGATGAACTCGCGGATACCATGATAGACTTCGGCCTCGAACCTTATATGAGCTTTTCCATCGACACAGGTATTTTCGTGTATCAGGCACTCACCATCTTTTTTATAGCGCTCGTCGTTGGCCTTTATCCCGTCAGGAAAGTTTTCAGGCTCGATATGATCAGCGCTGCGAGAAAATAATGCATGTGTTGCCATCCAAAATCCAAAACATATTATGAAGACATTAGCAAAAATATCCTGGAGAAATATCTGGAGAAACCGGACCCGCACCCTTGTTATTATCACGGCCCTGGTGCTTGGAATCATGGGAGGTGTTTTTTCGGCAGCCATCAGGCTCGCGGCAGAAGAACAGCAATTTGAAGATGCCGTTGAGAACATGATCTCGCACATCCAGATACACCATCCGGAATTTATAGCCAACCCTGAACCCACCTATCGCATTCCCGATGGCCGGCAGGTGGCCCTCGAAATCGCACAAAGGCCCGGCGTCAAAGCCGTGTCGGCACGTTCGGTATTTGATGGAATGGCTGCATCAGCCAATATGACCACCGGCGTGAGAATCAAAGGGGTTGACCCCGAAGCTGAAGCAGAAACCACGCAGCTGGAAGAACTGCTTACCGATGGCACATATTTTTCGGAAGAATGGAGGTTGCCCTCCGTGATCGCAGGTGGACGACTGGCAAAAGAACTGCTTTCAGAGAAAGGATCGAGGATCGTTCTCACTTTTCAGGGTGTAACAGGAGAAATGGTCAGCGCTTCTTTCCGGATAGAAGGTTTGTATTCGGTCACCTCCGCCGCCTTTGAAGAAAGAGTGATTTACGTTAAGCAATCAGATATCAATGAGCTGATCGGAGACCCCGAAGCCGTGACAGAGATCGCCATTCTTCTTGATGATGTAGACGGCTACCGGGAAGTGGCCCGGGAGCTTCAGGAGACCTACCCCAACCTTAAAGTCAGGCATTGGGCCGACCTGGACCCAACACTCTACTATGCACTGGAAGTGCTTGACCAACTGTTGATATGGCTGGTGGGCATCATCATTATGGGCGTTTCCTTCGGCCTGCTCAACACCATTCTGATGTCTATCCTGGAAAGGGTAAGGGAACTTGGCGTGCTGCTCGCCATCGGCATGAAACGCCTCAAGGTATTCTCCATGGTCGTGATGGAAACGACCATGATTTCTATCATCGGGGGATTTATCGGCTTGCTCCTGTCCTACGTGATGATCCGGATACTGAACGTACACGGAGTGCATATACCCGGAGCAGAAGGTCTGGAAGATTTTGGATTTGCTTCCGTGCTTTACCCCAGGGTGGATATCGCTTTCTATTTTAAAATAGGGATTTTGGTGGTGGTGTTTGCCATCCTGGCGTCGATCTACCCAGCGTGGAAGGCCATTCGCCTGGCCCCGGCCGAAGCGGTGAGGGAAGAGTAGGGAGCGAGGAAGCGAGGAAACAAGGAAGCTTGTATCTGAAAGCTGAGCGCCACAATGAATCAATGATGATTATGCGAAGTTCATAAGATATGTTCAGAACTTCATTGATTCTCTGAGACTTAAAAACCTTTAGAAAAAAATCTTAAACATTTGTATTTTTATTAAAATAATTATGCTTAATATTGCACCCATAAAT
>REEA01000130.1 GCA_007695305.1 Bacteroidia bacterium | reverse complement strand
TCAGCGGTAGGAATACGGGTAACCAAGACAGATGCGTTCGCTCTCATGTTTATACCCCGCGAAAGCAGTACCGTCTTATGGTTAGAAAAGTCAATCATACGTAACTCAACGCGGCCCGGTATATTTTCCCTCATGCCCGACACAATATAAAAATCGGTAATCCCTTTATGATCGATCACCGATACCATAATATCATCATACAGTTGCCTGACAGTATACTGCAAGGCTTTCCAGTTTCCGTTCACATCCATTCCGGACCAGCTGGTGACAGGCCAGCAATCATTAAACTGCCAGTAAAGAGTACCCATGCAACGGGGCTTATCTCTGCGGTGCGCTTCAATGGCCATACCAACCCCTTTAGCCTGTATCAGCTGGCTGTAGTAAATATACTCCAGGAGTGTCTCAGGATGAAGGTTTTCACGCTCCAGGTATGCTGAAATGGTCTCATAACCCGTTGGATGTTTCTGATGACACTTCAGTGCATTTGAAAACAGGGTATCTGCCTCCTCCGGTTGAAACTCGCGAATGGTAGCCAGTGCCGGCATCGCCTGAAAGCCAAACTCGCTCATGAAACGGGGCACTTTGTCAAGATACATCTCAAACGGTTCCATACCCCACCATACACCCCAGTAATGGGCAGGCCCTTCCTTCATGCTTTCTTCATGACCCCAGCCATGCACCGGAGACGTATGCAAATAAAAACGACCAGGATCATGTTCTGCAATCACACCCGGCAACAGTTCATGAAATACCCGTTGATACGACTCCCAGATAATCGCAGAGTCAGCCGGGTGGATGCCATGGATTTGCTGCCACTGCCAGTTGTGCCATCCTTCATCCACCTCGTTGTTTCCGCACCACATAGCCAAACTGGCGTGGTTTCTCAGTCGTTTTACCTGTTCTATGGCTTCATGTTCCACGTTACGGACAAACTCATCATCGCCGGGATACATGGCACAGGCAAACATGAAATCCTGCCACACAAGAATACCATAACGGTTGCACAGTTCGTAAAATATATCTCTTTCGTAAATACCACCACCCCACACCCGGAGCATGTTCATATTCGACTTCACGGCATTCTGAATGATCCGCTCATAATCAGCATCAGTCACCTCTGTGACAAAACTATGCTGTGGAATATAATTGGCACCCTTCATAAAAAGAGGCATGCCGTTGAGTTTGAGGTAAAACGATTCGCCATATTCATCCGCTTCTGTGATTACATCAATGGTGCGTATACCATAAGAGATATGCTTTTCATAGGAGTAGCCCGAAAATGTTTCCACTTCAATGTTCAGATCATAGAGATGAGGCTCACCAATGTCATGACTCCACCATAATACGGGTTCCGAAATGGTAAATATAAAATCATACAACCCCCGGCCGGTTATAAGCTCAATTTCTTCATAAGCATATAACCTGCCGGTTTGCAGATCTCTGACCTTAACGAAGGCATGATCGGGCACCAGCGAAGTGATTTCCAATTCTGCCCTGATCACAGCCTCTTCATCAGATATTTCCAGAGTATAAAGCTGAATATCTTCCGGCTTATGATGATTCCACATACGGAGGTAAACAGGTTTATATATGCCGGCCGTGATGAAAGCAGGTCCCCAGTCCCATCCGAAATGATAGGCTGCCTTCCTGGCAAACACCCATCTGCCGCCGGGCAGCGGATAACCCAGAGCGACAGAGTCCTCCAAAAAACGATTCTCAGCCGACGCAAAGGTGATCTCCAAAAGGTTCTCCCCTTTTCTCAGCAGTTCCCTGCACGAAACTTCCCACGATCTGAACATATTATTGGCTTCAAGAAGCTTCACTCCATTCAGATAAACAGTTGCATAAGTATCCAGACCCTCAAAGACCAAACTTATGTTTTCGTTTGACAACAATTGTTCATCCAGCCTGAATGTATTTCTATACGACCAGTCCCGCTGCCCGACCCACTGAAGGTCAAGCTCGTTGCAACCGTAAAAAGGATCCGGAATCAGTCCGTTGTGTTGCAGATCGGTGTGGATGGTACCCGGAACCCGAGCCGGATACCAAGTGTCTCCATTATCACCATTAAACAGGAACATCCAACCTGCAGAAAGATCTTTTTCCCGGACAAGCGCCGCATCCCTTTTTGCGCAACCCCAAAAGACCTGGGATATTAACGAAAATCCGATCAGCAGAAAAACCGTTGCTTTTTTTGTCATGTTTGTATGTTTTGGTTAATGACTGGCTCTAAGTGCAAAGGCATAAGCGCCAAGGGCTACGGCCGTATTTGTACCCAGCCTGGAAAGACCCACTCCCACACGTTTCATGGGGTCATAAGCTACCCGTCTTTCCGAAAAAGGAACCTTTACCTCTTTCCTCTCACCACCGGTAAATAAGGGGATCTCGGCCGCATTTTCCAGGTCGTAAACCTTCATCAGAATACGAGGCAGCGATTTTCCTTCAAAATTACTGATTGAGCCGCGCATTTGCTCCAGCATAGCCGGGCTAAATAGCTCCCATGCATTGGCAAGACCTCCCCCGATCACTACGCATGCGTCCATCAGGTTCACCACATCCGACAAAATGGTGCCGATGGCTGTCCCGAAAGTTCTGAAAGACTGTATGGCGGCTTCCCGGTTCCCGGATTTGCTTCCTTTTGCCACCAGAAACACATCGAAAGGAGTCATATCGGCACTCAGTGTTCCGCCTGCAGAAGCGTATTCCCTCAATATGGCTCTCATACTGATGCTTTCCTCGGCAAAGCTATTCTCCCTCAGAGGGTTCCTCACGAGCCAGATTTCCGCAGCAGCACCATTGTCGCCAATCACCGGCTCGCTGTTCCTCACCAGCCCGCACCCAAACCCTGTGCCCAGGGTGATACCGATCAGGTTCCGGTACACCTTGTTACTCCCGGCATCCTTCAACATACGGTTGAGTTCAGGCAATATGCCATAAACGGCTTCACCATAGGCAAACAAATCGCCGTCATTATTGATATACACCGGTATGCCAAAATGGTCTTTAAGCATATCACCCAGGGCAATTCCACCCCTGAAAGCTGGCAGATTGGCCAAATCCCCGATAATGCCATTCATATAATCGGCAGGTCCGGGGAAAGCAAAGCTGATAGCAGCAGCTTCCCCGGGAAGTTTTTTCCGGATGCTTTCAAAACCTTGTATGATTGTCGTCAAACACAGATCAAGATTGTTCCCGTGGGATGGAAAAGTTTCAGGCTCCACAATTTCCCGGGCTTCCCTGATGGCAGAAAATACGAAATTTGTACCTCCGGCATCCAGCGTCAGAACAACCCTGTCGTCAGATATGGTTTGTTTTTCCATGCTTTTTTATTGATGAAAATGATGCATCACATTGTATGCGTCATGCTTCTATATATTCAGCTTAAGCTTGTTTTTTTTGATGATTATTGGGATCTGCCACCTGGTTACTTGTTAAATGATCTTACGGCAAGAACCAATACATAAATGATACAGGCCGCCGGTACCAGAAATCCAAGCAAAACATTCAAGTCGGCAACAGCACCGGTAATTGGCGGAACCAAAGCACCACCCACGATGGCCGTGACCATCAGTCCCGAAAGCTCATTGGACCTTTCAGGCATGGTATCCACAGTAATGGAAAATATCAATGGGAAAACATTGGAAAAACCAAGGCCTACCATAACAATCCCGGCAAATGCCACATACTGGCTGCCGAAGAAAAGGAAAAACAATCCCAGGACCGACAGCAACACGCTGAACAGAAAGAATTTTCCGGCTTTGACCTTTCTCAGTAAAATTGCACCGGCAAGGCGTCCAAGGAAAATGGGCAGAAAAAACAGTCCCCAGGCAAGCCAGAGTCCAAAATCCTCAAATCCGTAAACATTGGCCATAAGGATCGGAATTTGTGCACTCATAGATATTTCCGCTCCTACATAGAGAAAAATTCCCAAAACCATCATCAAAACAAAAGGATTTTTCAATAAAGTAAAACTTGACTGCAAACTTGCCGGTGCAATATCTGCAGCCCTTTGTTCCTTAATATTGATTGACTGCACCCAAATCAGCGTGATGATGATGATAACGGCAAATACGGGAAAGAGGATGGTCCAGTCAAGACCAAACCACACCACTGCTGCCGGTGGGATCAGAAATCCCAGTGATGAACCCACAGCCTTTACCGACTGACCAAGGCTAAGATTGCTCGAATAACGGCCGGGAGGAGAAACATCGCGCATAATGGGATTTCCGGCAACTTGTAAGATCGTAGCACCGGCACCAAGCAGGAAGATGGCAACAAACAAGGCATACAGCTTAATGTTGGAATCCGGGTCAATGATGGTTTGCGGTCCGTACATCCCGAAAAAAACAGGGATGAGTAAACCAAACAACGCAATTAGCAGCCCCAGCGAAAGGATAAACTTTTTCCCTTTGGTGTCCTGAAAAACCCCAATAGGAATGGAAAGTATCCCAAACATGAGAAATCCGCTGGTTGTCATCAGCGATGCAACGAAATTGGATACCTGAAAGGTATCCTTGACCAGTGAGACCAGGGGCCCCACCACATCACCGAAACCCATGGCCAGAAAAGCCAGAAAAATGGGAAAAGTTTTGTTTTTTGTCATGATGGTTAATGTTTAATGGATGATTCTCTGATTATGATGTCAACAGGCAAAACCACTGAACGCTGCCGCCCGTCGGCCTTTCCATTGTTGATTTGCTGTAACAGCAGCTTAAAAGCTTCCTCGCTGATCCGGTCAGTGGGTTGACCGATGGCTGACACGGAAGGATGTGTATGTTCAAAATACATAATGTCATCAAAACCAATAACGGCAACATCTTCAGGAATATTCACCGACAGCTTTGTCAGGTGTTTCAGACAGGAGGATGTAAGGTTATTGTTGAGTGTAAAAATGGCTTCCGGCAGTTGCCCCTGGCGGTGCAAAGATTGAAGCCTGTTGTCCAGCTCCTTGTCAATTCGGTCAAATGGCAGGCTGATCAGCCAGCAGGGTGGGATCTGCACATTTGCTTTGCCGAGCGTATCTGTAAATCCTTTGATGCGTTCTCTTATGGTGGAGATATGGTCAGGTGAAAGAGCCACAACCGCAAAACTGGAAAACCCCTGCTTAAGCAAATGCTCTGCGGCCAACCGGGCACCACCATAATTGTCAACCGATACATTGGCCGACTGCATATCATCAAACCTTCGATCGATCAACACATGCGGAAAGCCGGCTTCTGAAAGCTTATTAAAATAATCTGAATTGTCCTGGGAAGAGGAAATGATCAAACCGTCAATCTTACGGTCGCGCAAAAGCTTGATCTGCTTCATCTCCTTCTCCACATTCTCATCCGTGCTGCAAATAATTACCGTGTAGCCGTTATTCCACGCATGATCTTCAATATCGCGGGCAATGCGCGCGTAAAAACGGTTGGAAATATCTGACACGATCAAACCAATGGTATTGGTTTTGCCAACCCTGAAGCTGCGGGCAAACAGATCGGGCTGATAGTTCAATTCCCTGATCTTGTCGCGAACCCGCTTCTGTGTTTCTGCACTGATACCGTGCGCATCCGCCTTATCGTTGATCACCAGCGAAACCAATGCTTTGGAAACACCTAAGCTTTCAGCAATATCGGAAATGGATACCCTTTTAGCCATAGCTTCATTTTGGATACAAATATAAACTACCTAAATCGATTTAACCCAAATTGATCCTGTATTTTTTCAGCTTGCATCACCATAATTCAATTTCACTGACAAACAACCATGCCGGCTCTCCCTCACCGGAATGCCCCGGTGGACAAAATCCGAGATTTTTGGCATGCACACGGATAAAACGAACATCATCGGCCTCCCGGGAGGTGGAGAACACATGGATCAGCCTCCGGCTTTCGTAGGGAGATATATGATGATCCACTACATCAAGTAATTGGTAACTGATACCATCCGCAGAAACTTCAAAACGAACTTCCCTTGGCAGGAATATCCATGAAGCATAGGTTTGCAGGGCATCTACCGATATACCATTTATGGATTGAGGTTCAAGCAGGTCGATAACAGCTATCATATCATGGCCACTGAAACCTTTCCAGTTGCCATCGCTAAAACTTTTTGTTCCCCGAATCCCGTTTACCAGGCTGTATGGGCCGTGACCGTCATAATGCGGACTGTTGGGATACACCAGTTTTGTTTCTGCTGCAAAAGCCTTATGAATGATAAAATCCCTTTTTAGCACCTGCTGCATTGACCTGTTGTCAACAAAAACGGCAGCTTTTAGGGTGCCTGACTCACTGATGGCAATAGATTCATGGTAAAGCGGAGAGTGATTATCCGGATCGCTTCCATCAAGGGTATATCTGATTTCCGGCTGATAAGCTTCAGCGTGCAAGTTCAGCATGAGTTTTTTATTGAGGGGATCAATCTCCGGTTTCACCTTGACCTGAAATGCACTGAGGGAGTAATTGATACCCAAACGATCATATCGTTTATACTGTGTTTTCATCCGCCGGGAAAAGTCACCCCAGTGGCGATGCTCCGCAGGTGTCCATAACACCTCTGAAAGAGCTGCCAACCGTGGAAACACCATATATTCCACATGGTCGGGGGTCGGCATATACTCGGTCCATACATTGGCCTGCGCACCCATCACCAGCCGGGCCTCTTCTTCAGTCAGGACCTCCGGAACCGGCTCGTATGAATATACCTTAGCAAGGGTTGTATAACCCCCGATTGCCAAAGGCTCAATGGCAGGATCCCCCTGGTAGTGATCAAAATAACAATGGCTTCCGGGCGTCATAACCACATTGTGTCCCATCCGGGCAGCTTCTATCCCTCCCTGCTCCCCGCGCCAGGACATCACGGTAGCATTAGGTGCCAGGCCTCCTTCCAGTATCTCGTCCCACCCAATGATCTGCCGGCCATGGGCATTCAAAAAAGCTTCGATACGCCCGATAAAATAGCTCTGCAACTCATCCACGTCAGCCAACCCCTCAGCTTCCATACGCGCCTGACACTCCGGGCATGCTTTCCAGTTGGTCTTGTCAGCTTCATCCCCGCCAATATGGATATATTCATAGGGAAACAACTCCATTGTCTCCAGCAGTATGTCTTCAAGAAAAGTAAAGGTGGCTTCGTTTCCGGCACAGTAGATATGCGTGATAGGCCATACTCCACCGGGCGGGACACCCAGGTTTTCGCCGGTACAGGAGTATTCAGGATAAGCAGCCAGTGCAGACATCACATGGGCAGGCATCTCTATCTCCGGCATCACCCGGATATGCCTGGCTGCAGCGTACTCAACTACCGCGCGTACCTCCTCCTCTGTATAATAGCCTCCATAGGTGGCATTGTCAGGGTCATTGACCAAAGGCCGCTCATTCCAGTGCACCTCCGGCATATCCACTCGCCAGGCACCAACCTCTGTGAGTTTCGGATATTTTTTGATTTCCAAACGCCATCCCTGGTCATCGATCAAGTGCCAGTGAAACACGTTCAGCTTGTGCATGGCCATATAATCAATGTACCTGAAAATAAATTCGATGGGCATAAAATGACGGGAAACATCAAGGTGCAATCCCCTGTAGGCAAAACGTGGATAGTCAGTGATGTGCAATCCCGGTATCCTCCCATCCTCAAAGGAATCCAATAATTGACTTAAAGTTTGGACACCATAAAAAACACCCGCCGTACCATTGGCCGATATGCTAATACCATCAGGCTGAACCGCGAGGTAATAGCCTTCATCACCAAGGCGATCATCATAGTCAGTTATAATCCGCAAACGGATCGCGTCCTTTGCCTGCTGCACATCCGGTGAAAAACCGTCAACAGACCGGTCACCGTCAAACAAGCCAAGTAATGCGGAAGCGTAGCGGGCCACCGAAGCAAGTTGCTCATCATCATAAACAATCGGGGTTTCCGGAACGACAACAAATTGCCCTCCCACCATCTCCATTTCTACAGGTAAGGGAATCAGGCTGATATGCTCATGAACCCGGTCAGTTCTGCATCCGTTAAAAAGCACCAGCACCAGAACGATTACCAACAGAGCAAATTTTTTACTCATAATTCTCTATTTTAAATGTCCAGGCATCATGTCCGGGCATTTCATTATACAAAATCACACCTGTGTCGATGATCAGGTTGTCGTTCTCATAACGCCAGGGCAATTTGCCTTCCCTGCCCAACAGGTAAATGTTTGTTCCGGAAGGTGGTTCGGGTATCGGAAGCACAAATTCGTTTCCAGGCCAATCAAAACTTATGACATATAAATTACCATGGTTGCTGGTGTAAGCCACATATTGCTGCATTGACCGGTATGTGGCGCGCAAACCATCAGCTTCCACCATGTTTTTATCACTGAAAAAGTGCGCCGAGGGAATGATCTCCCTTTCCAGGGAAGGGCTTTCCCAATACAAATGGATGCGCGCATTCTGGATAGTTTCATAATATTCTACCTTGATGGGATATTTTACACCCTGCTCCAGTTTGATCCTGCCGTGTAACGATCCATTACCCGCCATAACTCCGGTATGGTTTTCTGTTTCATCAGTGGTTGGATACCAGAGATCTAAAACCAAGCTCCCGTCAATATACAGACGCATTCCGTCATCAGCTTCAGCAGAGAAAAGGTATTCCTCTGTTTCATCCACCATGATAAAACCATCCCATTGAGCGGTAAAATGATCTTCGGAAATGGGCTTCCCGGGCGAATTCCGAACCCAGTTAAAGTCAATTTGGGGATCAATACGCTCCAGGATCACCTCCCTTCCCTCGCCGCTCCTTTTCCATGGCGCAGATCCGTATATGGCTTCCTCATTTACCCTGATCCATGCGCCCAGTGTTTCTATTCGATCCTGTTGCAACAATGGAATTTTTCCATCGGCACCGGGGCCCACATTGATCGTCAGTCCACCCCCGTTGGCAACGGTACGGACAAAAAGATGGATCAATTCACGTGGTGTCATATAGGCATGAAGCTTTTCGTTTCGATTCAGGCCGAAGGATCTTCCCAAACCTCTTACCTCCGCCCAGGGTCTGTCTGTTGACATCTCTCCGGAACTATACTCCGGTGTGCGGTAACCGATATTGCTGCCATGTCCCCAACGATCGTTCACAATGGCATCCGGTCCAACCAGATCAAAATACCATGATATCAGCTCACGGGCTTGCCAGTCGTCTGCATGATTAAACCACTCGCCATCCGCAAAGACCAGGTCGGGCCTGTATGTACCGACCAGTTCCCTGAACTGTGGAATCATATGGTGTTCAACATAATGATGGATGGAATCATGCGGATCGATATACCAGCGGTGTAGCGGATGATCCCATTCGGGCAATGAATAATACAGGCCAAAGCGAATATCGCGGTTTCTCACTGCAGCTTCCAGCTCACCGACAATATCTCTGCCTGGGCCTACCTCTACGCTGTTCCATCCGGGAGCATATTGGCTGGGCCACAGGCAAAAACCGTCGTGGTGCTTTGCTACCAGTATGATGTAACGGGCACCGGCACGCTCAAAAATCTCAGCCCACTCATCAGGATCAAACAATTCAGCTTTCCACAATGGAGCAAAATCACTGTAGGTAAAATCTTCCCCATAATGCTTACGCATGAAATCAATGCGATTCTGTGCCCCTGCCTGCAAGCCCCGCAAATACCATTCAGCATATGATTCCGGGCCGCCGTAGGAAGGCACTGAATATACGCCCCAGTGGATAAAAACACCCAGTTTTGCATCTTTGAACCATTGCGGATATGGCCTGTTCCGGAGGGTTTCCCAGTCAGGATGCTCTGATGACTGATCAGCCAATAAAGGATAAAATACCATCCAGCAAAAAAAGAAGAATAGTTTTTTCATACACCGGCAATTTTAATAATTCAGGCCAAGGTTCTCACCCCCCTCAAAATAAGCCACCTCCATATAAGAATGTTGAAACAATCTCAGCAAAAATACAAATGCGATTTTTTTTGAAATACTTTGTTATTTTTGTGCCTAAAACGATTTACCTCGCAAGATACTAAGTTTTTTAATTTCACCTGTATTTTTAAAAGCTATATGAGAAAGAAATTATTCAGGTCGTTCTGCATCATGCAATTATTGATATTGGTGATGCCAGGAATAGTGACAGGCCAGCAGCGAACCGGAAATATTGTTGAGATATTCGACCGCGATACGGTGGAGACTACCCGCGAAGGAAGTGTCCTGCATACTTTTACAGAGGGAATGGCCCTTCGCGATGCTATGCGTCCCGGTATGCTAACAGGTATGCAGGATATTTTATTCCTGCAGCTGGCAAAAGATCAATTCAAAGCACCTTTCCCGGGTAAAGAGCTATCCGACAATTATCATAACAATGATGGGCCACTGGTATGGGAGTCGATTACAGCCAATGAAGACGACATTTTTACCGGCAGACTGGGTCGTGCTTACCTCTACACTGCTTATAATTCGCCTGCAGAACAGATTGTTTTACTGGATGCCACCGGACATACAAGAGTTTTTATCAACGGGATGCCCAACGAAGGAGACCATTACGATTACGGACATACCCTGATCCCTTTTGTGTTAAAGAAAGGGCTCAACGAGTTCATATACACATACGGCCGTTTTGGCCGTGTGCGTTCTAAACTGATAATTCCCCGCCAGCCATTACAGTTTTCGCCGCGCGATATGACACTTCCCTCGGTCATTCGCGGCGAAACCGGGGAAACTTGGGGGGGCGTTAGAATCGTCAATGCATCAGATGTTTTCCGCGAAGAATTGACCATTGTTTGCAAACTGGAAACCGGGGAAGAGACAAGACACCAAACCGGACATATCATGCCCATGGCTGTACGTAAACTGCCCTTTAAAATCCCCCCCTTGTCGGTTCCCGTCCAATCCGATCATCTTAACGCAAGCCTTATACTGGAAAACAAAGCTGGTGAAGTGATTGACAAGATGGAGATTACATTAAATATTGCCGACCATAACAGGCACCACGAGCGGACATTCATCAGCAATATCGACGGCAGTGTGCAATACTACAGCGTGGCTCCTTCCACATCGGAAGACCCCGGCCAGGCTCTGATATTGTCGGTGCACGGTGCCTCTGTTGAGGCAACCAACCAGACCAGGGCATACCAACAGAAAGACTGGGGTTACATTGTAGCGCCTACCAACAGGAGGCCTTTTGGTTTCAACTGGGAAGAATGGGGTCGCATCGATGCCCTTGAGGTACTTGACCAGGCAAGAAGGGTGTTCGACACCGATACGGCAAAAACTTATCTTACCGGACACTCTATGGGTGGGCACGGCACCTGGTTTTTGGGAGCAACTTACCCCGACCGCTTCGCTGCCATAGCTCCCGCTGCCGGTTATCCCGACATCATCGGTTACAGGCGGACAGGCATAGACAGTCACGTGAATAAAAACCCCCATTACCCGATGATTTACCGCGGAGCACTACCGGGCAGAACCCTCGAGCTGACCAAAAACTATCAGCAATCAGGGGTGTATGTCCTTCATGGTGACGCCGACGCTGTGGTACCCGTCGAACAGGCAAGGCTCATGCGTGGCCTGCTAGGTGAGTTTCATACAAATTTCACCTATTACGAATACCCGGGAGGGTCACACTGGTATGGGGATCACAGCATGGACTGGCCTCCGCTATTTGACTTCCTCAGGCAAAACAGAATTCCCCCAACACAGGAAGTGCAGCGTATCGATTTTATCACGGCATCTCCGGGCGTTTCAGCAACCAATTACTGGCTTCGCATCTACCAGCAGCTGACCTCATACCAACATTCCTCTGTGTCTGCGGAGTATGTCAACGACACCATCATTATGGAAACCCAAAACATCGCATTGTTAAGCCTGTTGATGCCTAAGCTGAGACCGGACAAACCACCGGTGATAAAAATCGACGGACAAATACTACAACCCGGCACCCTTAGCGATTTCACAATGAAATTAACCAAAGGGTTATGGGAGCCGTCAGGGCCTCCCAATCTGTCACATAAACACCCCAAACGCTATGGCGGACTAAAGCTGGCATTTGAAAACCAGATGGTTTTTGTTTATGCCACCGGGGGCAGCGATGAAGAAAACGACTGGTACAAGAACAAAGCCCGTTTTGATGCGGAGACATTCCTTTACAGGGGTAACGGATCCATAGACGTAATACCCGACAGCCTGTTCAATCCAAAATTGTATGCCCACCGCAATGTGATCATTTACGGCAACACGGAAAACAACCTGGCATGGCCCCAACTGCTTGATCATTCTCCGGTTCAAGTTCTTAGCGACGGCATCATATTTGGTGACACCTTCCTGTCGGGCGACCGGCTTGGTACTTACTTCATCTACCCGCGCAGCGACAGTGATACAGCAAGTGTAGGTGTTATAGCAGGAACAGGCATTGCCGGGATGAAAGCGACCTGGGGCAACGATTATTTTTCCGGCATCACCGGTTTTCCCGACCTGCTCATTTTTGATGTAGACTGGATCCGGGACAGCCTTGAAGGCGTGAAAATTTCCGGTTTTTTTGGTTACGACTGGAGCACAGAGCAGGGCGACTTCATTGTGAGTCCATAAAAACAATGGAAAGGTCAAAAGCAGACAACTTCATCTTACATTCCCAAAAACCTATTTCCATGCTTCCAGCAGGTATTTTCTGAAAGTTTCAAACCACGAGTCTTCCATGCCAGACTCCCTGAAATACTGTGATGGCGAAAAATCTGCTTTGTTTTGATTTTTGTAAAAATCAGCGGTTTTTGTTCCGGCCACACGCTGATGATAGGCTACAGCTGCCGGTTCAACTCCCGCGTTTCTGAGCATATGCAGCAATTCAGTACTTTTTTCGGGCATTCCCACCGCTGCATAATTCAGTACGGCAGTGGCAAGCAAGTCATGATTCCCGGAATGGACAACATGGCCGTAAAGCTCAGGGAATCTGAAAGCGATTTGCCTGGCCGGGTTAATATTACGCTCATAAGAAAGGCTGTCTTCAAGCAATTCGAACAAATCTGCAAGAACACGATTCCTTGAAAACACCATAAACATCATATCCAGCGCCTCTGAATTGTCAATTATATATTCATGATGATCTGCCTGGTAGTTCATGGCGCTCAGGGTATAGGTCTCTGCCATACCCGTATTGTCGTTGCGCAAGGCCCGCCCCGACACGGTTAGGAAAGAACGGTAAACACCCCGGTGACTTGCAGCGATGAATTTGTATAATTCCGGCGGGCAGTCAAAGTATGCGTAGGTATGGTCACAAAACTCCTTCGCTTGCTGCAACAGTTCCAGGGATTCTGTATAACGGCCATCGGCAAGCAGCGAGTCTGTCGTTGCAAAATAGATGGAAAACACCTTGCGGGTGGTCACATCCAACCTGTATTTATCATCACCGATTGGATGCATGATTGTGAAAACCGGGATCAGTCGTTGCAGGGCATTGTGTTTATTTTGATCTGCAAGATCAGCTTCAGCCATTGCCAGATGGGAAGGAATATGTAAGGGGTTGTAAGAAATGGCCGCGCTAAACATTTCCCTTGCTTTTACAAGTGACTGATCCATGGATTCACGGATCCCTTCCCTGTAATACAAAGAATCAATGGCTGCCAGTGACCGGTTATATACCTTTCGTAAATGCCTTGCTAGCCTGAACAACTCATCATACCTTGGCAGGATGGATTCCGGGTCGTTTTGACCGGGAAGAATCCACCGGTGAAAGCTTGCATACCGGATCTCCCCCATTATGCGCTCCGCCCTGCAAAGCCGGAACTCTTCGAGCAATAGCAATTGTACATTGCTGGTATCCATGCTTGTGATCAATGCCTCAACCTCGCTGAGCTGTTTCCCGGCCTCATAATAGGATAAGAGTGCTTCGCGCCATTGGGCAAACCGGTGGGAGCTTCGATGGTCATAGTAAAAACGATAACGGGGGAAAGCAATATGCAATCTGTCTGAATCTCCAGCAAAACGAAATTCGGTTTCAAGCCAGAGCTCACCATTTGAAACTACGTCCATACCTTTCCACTCTTTATTGTGCACAGTCCTGCCTTCTTCATCCAAAATTTCCAGAGAAATATTAGCCCGGTCGGGCAGCAACAAATGCGCAAGATCAAAACCCCGATAGCGGGTGTCACCCTGGATATGACTACTGTTGATGTACACCGAAACCCTTTGGATATCTTTCCCAATTTGGTCAACTTCAACAAGTAGATCCAATCTGTAATGGTAAGATGTATAAGCGCGCAGTTTGCCTGATCCGCGTGCAATGGTTTGCAGAATGTCATGGGTTATCAGCTGATGCTTATCAGGGTAAGGGTCAAAAGCAAACTCCTGGGTGATATGTATGGTTTTTCCGGCATAGACAGGAAGCCGTACAGCAAACAATATCAGAAAAGCAAACAGCAGGAAATGTCTCATTATTGCCGAAGCAGGTTTTTTCTTTCATGCAAAATTACCATAAAAGGCGCAAAATAAAACGAAATATCCAACTGACTAACACACGGAGCAAACTGGATTTCTTTAACAGGATTATCGGTACAAAATATAATATCTACCGTTTAACTTAACTAACTGACCATTAGCAATATTTGATTTGTTTATGGTCTTCTTGTGATATAATTTTGCAGAAAAAGATATCCGATGATCTCAGAAGAAAACGACCAAAACGAAGCCAACGAGCCTGTAAGTGGCTATTCACAGCAGCAACCGTCAACATTTGATCAAGTTTGGCAGATGTTTCTGGAAACAGATAATAAATTCAAGGAAACAGATAATATGTTCAAGGAAACAGATAATAAGTTCAAGGAAACAGGCGAATATATTGAAAAGACGATACAATCGCTAAACAGGCAATACAAGGAAACACGACTAAGCCTTCAGCGTCTTTCCAAGATTGCCAGCGGTTTGGGCATCAACATCGGTGATGCATCAGAAGAGCATTTTCGCAATGCCCTGAATCATCTTCCGCAATTGGGGGGGATTACTATTGAAAAAGTGGACAGTTTACGCAGGCGGTATAAAGGTCTGGAGGGCCAGTTCGACATTGTTTTGTTCGGTCAGGAAGAGATCATCGTTGTTGAAGTCAAGCATAAAGTACATCCCAATGATGTGATACGCTTACATGACAAGAACATACCCGTATTTAAACAGCTCTACCCGGAATATGCCCATCGGCCGGTCATGGGAGCCATAGCAGGAATGGCCTTCAATGATACAGCAAAGGTGCTGGCTGTTGAAAAGGGCCTTTTTGTCCTGACTCCGGCTGGTCAGAAGATAAAGGTGCTCAACCCGGAAGGGTTTGAGCCAAAAAGGTTTTAGCGCTTACAACTCAGCAGGTATCCTTAAATCTTTTTTGACCCTATCTGATAAGTCAACAGGAGCCTTCCGGTTTTCAGATTAACCATCCGTTTTCATCAAGACAAGGTTTGTCAATCAAAACAGCACAATCTTCTTTTATAAAGAAGAACAATCACGTTTTTGACTTTCACCTCAGGTATCCGGCTTTTGGTTTTTTGACAGACATGACAAAAAACCAACCCTTTATCCGGAAATATCAATATCTTTGTTGATAGATATTATTTTTGCCTCAAAACAAATTAAGACCCTTGTCATGTTGTTAAAAATACATCCGGAAAATCCCAGTGCCAGACTGATCAGAATTGCCGTTGACTGCTTGCGGCACGGTGGTGTGATCATCTACCCCACCGACACGGTTTATGCCATCGGTTGCGACATCATGCAGCCCAAAGCGGTGCAGCGGGTGGCACAAATCAAGAACATCAAACCTGAAAAAGCCAACTTTTCCCTGATATGTTACGACCTGGGTCACATATCAGACCTTACCAAACCCTTCTCAACCAGCATCTATAAAGCCATGAAAAAGGGAACACCTGGCCCCTTCACCTTTATCCTGAATGCCAACAGCAATGTTCCCAAGCTTTTCCAAAGCAGAAAAAAAACAGTAGGGATCAGGGTTCCCGATAACCTCATCGCGCGCCTCATCGTGAAGGAACTGGGAAACCCCATCATCTCCACTTCGGTATATGATAATGATGAAATCATTGAATATACCGCCGATCCCGAGTTAATCCACGAAAACTACCAGCAGCTTGTGGACATGGTTATCGACGGTGGCAATGGCGGGAACCAGGCCTCAACCGTGATCGACTGTACCGGCAATGACCTGGAAGTTATCCGCGAAGGTAAGGGAAGTATCGAAGATATTCTTTAACCATTAAGCTGCCCGCCCATGCATGCTATCCTTGAAAGCCTGTTCAGCAAAGAAAAATATGGCAATGAACCCTTTTTCCTGATTGCCGGACCGTGCGTACTGGAAGATGAGATGATGGGATTCCGAATTGCCGAAAAAATTATGGAGTTGACCCATAAACTGGGCATTCCCTATATCTTCAAAGCTTCCTACAAAAAAGCCAACCGGACAAGGGTTGACAGTTTTACGGGCATTGGCGACCAAAAGGCCATCAGCATCCTGGGCGACATCGGCAAAACCTTCGACATCCCGGTACTCACCGATATTCATACAGCAGAGGAAGCAGAGATGGCAGCCGAAGGTGCCGACATCCTGCAAATTCCGGCATTTCTCTGTCGCCAAACAGAATTATTGGTGGCAGCAGCCCAAACGGGCAAGGTGGTAAATATCAAAAAAGGGCAATTCCTCTCACCCGAAGCCATGGTTTTTGCCATTGAAAAAGTACGATCTTCCGGCAACGATTTTGTGATGGCCACCGAAAGGGGCACCACCTTTGGTTATGGCGACCTGGTGGTAGATTTTCGCGGAATTCCCAAGATGCAAAGCTTTCAGGTACCGGTAGTGCTCGACGTCACCCATTCGCTGCAGCAGCCAAATCGTTCGGCAGGCGTTACAGGAGGTTTGCCCCACCTCATCCAAACCATCGCCAGGGCGGGTATCGCCGCCGGTGTTGACGGCATTTTTCTTGAAACTCACCCAAAACCCGAAACAGCCTTGTCTGACGGTGCCAATATGCTGCCAATCCAACAGCTGGAAGCATTGCTCACGAGTCTCACAAAGATTAGAAAAGCCTTATTCTAAGAAAGCAAGGGCATCCATGCGCCGGCCAAGAAACTTCACTCTTTCAGAAAATGCCTCCATGTATGCCTCCGGCAGAGGGTCTCCGCTGGGAAACTCCAGTCGCAAATGGTCAACCTGCCGTCCATTCTTCCAGAAACGAAAACACACGTGGGGTCCGGTGGCCAGCCCGGTACTTCCAACATAACCGATCACGTCGCCCTGCGACACCCGGGTACCCGGCCTTATACCGGTAGCAAAACGAGACATATGCAGATACTGGGTTTCATAAACCGAGTTGTGCCTGATCCGGACATAGTTGCCGTTGCCGGCGGTATAGGAAGCCCTGGTAACCACACCGTCGCCCACCGCCAGGATAGGAGTGCCGTGGGGCGCTGCATAATCGGTACCAAGGTGTGGCCGGCGGTCGCCATGAATGGGATGCAGACGGCTGTGGGAGTACCGGGAAGATATGCGACCACCAAACTCGATGGGTGCCCTCAAAAATACACGCCGCAGGTTGACTCCCTCCCTGTCATAATAACCTTTGATGGTATCCTGCTCAAAACGATAACCTTCAATCTCACGCCCGCCATGAGAAAAATATACGGCTTCCACATGGGATATTCCAACAGAACGGCCTTCCACATGGTTTTCCACATACAACACCTTAAAACGGTCACCGGACTGCACACGGTGAAAATCCACTGACCACGCCAGGATCCGCGACAAATGCATCACAAGCTCAGGGTGCAACGACAAATCCATCATTGACTGCCATAACGACGAACGGATCACCCCGGCCGCCTCACGCTCAACCGCCTCCATTTTCTTGCTGCCCAAAACGGCCGAAACTCCCTCCCTGTAATCAATGAACAGGAAGTCAAGATCATTGATCTCATAAACAAAATATTGAAGCTTTTCTAAACTGTCTTTTGAGAAATAACCATGATAACGATTTCCGCTGCGTATGCGCCTGGGACTGAACACATCCTGCATGGCCCGGGCGGTTTTGTCTGCTTCAACTGCACCCAAACCAAAATGAGCCAGCATGTGGGACAAGGTTTGACCACGCTGCACAATAGCATGTTCTACACGATAAGCCCCCCTGACAAACCCAAAAACATCGGACTCCTCCAACACTTCCCCGGCCAATGCATCCTGCATTTCTGCAACGGTCTCCTCCCGCTCATCATCTACCATCAAGAGAAACCATGCTGCAGTATAAATCAGCAAACTGACCAGTAAAAAAATGGGAAATGAAGAAAATCTCTTTCTTTTCATGAATTATATATAAACCTTAACCTAAGCTGTTATAAACAACGAAATGAATAAGCGGATGGTAAGATCCGAAATGGAAAACAAGATAAAAAAAGCCATAATGGCAAACCCCACCACCTTTGAAGGTGGCGTGGTGAGCATGGGAGTTGCCCCTTTCCCAAATAAAAATGCTGTATAGATCATGGCAATAATCAGCAAAGGGCCCATGGCCGGATTGATGGCCACCACCGGCTGAGCAAGCATAAATGGTGTATAGGCCAGCATACATAAGGTGATGGAACGTTCAGGGTCAGTGTCACTCTGAAAGGCTTTTCCCAGCTTTGCCAGTAATATACCACCCAACCATACGGAAAGTATGTAGGCACAAAAACTAACGATAAAGACTACCGACAGCTGATCACCCCGCAAAATATGACCGGCATTCACTGCCTGCATCATCTCGCGGACCATGCGACCAATAGCCCCCAGCAAAAACAAGGGCATCCCGTAAGAAATAAACAAAGACCTCATTGTAGGAAGGTCTGCTGAAAAATCGGCAAAAAATTGAGCCGGTCTGAACAAAACTCCCTGAATAATTTGTAAATTGTTGCTCTTTTTCATGAAAACAGACATTTGCAGACGGATCAGCGTCCCGGACAACATGCCGGATTCCGATCCTGCGCCAAAATTAAGGAATTTTGCGGGTAATCATAAGAAAAGTTTCCCGGTGCTTCCTGCTTTTGTCCGGATAGTATCATGAGGTTTTTAGCCTGCGATATTCACAATGCAGGTTAGTGCTTTATTAATTGCATAATCAGTGCCGCGCATGAATTGGGAAAGCTGGATCAGGGGTTTTGCAGATTATCTGAGACTGGAAAGGTCTTTGTCGGAGCATTCCGTAGTTGCTTACGTAAATGATGTACAGAAGCTGGCCGGTTATTTTTCCCTCCAGGGAGAGCACAAATCTCCTGTTTCAATTGATCAGAATGATCTATTGTCTTTTATTGCATGGGTTCATAAACTTGGAGTATCTGAGCGCACGCAGGCCAGGATCATTTCCGGCGTTCGCGCTTTTTATCACTATCTGATGATTGAAGACGCCATCACCGGCAATCCAGCCGCGAATCTGGATGTGCCACGCATTGGCCGAAAGCTGCCGGAGTTTCTCACGGTGGAGGAGATCGAACGGATCATTGCAGCCATCGACCTGAGCGACCCGCTGGGACAGCGCAACAGGGCCATCGTGGAAACATTGTACGGTTGTGGGTTGCGGGTGTCGGAACTGCTGCAATTGAAACTTTCGGATATGAACACCGCAGACGAATTCATCAGGGTCACGGGCAAAGGCAATAAACAGCGCCTGGTTCCCATAGGCAGGGAGGCACTGAAGCATATATCACTTTACGTGGAAAACACCAGGAGAACAATGACTATTGCCCGGGGTTTCGAGGATAACCTCTTTCTCAACCGCAGGGGCAAAACACTGAGTCGTGTAATGGTGTTTACCATGATCAAAGAGCTCGCCAAACGCGCCGGTATCAGAAAAATCATTAGTCCCCATACTTTCCGGCACAGTTTTGCCACGCACCTGGTTGAAGGAGGAGCAGACCTGCGTGCCGTACAGGACATGCTTGGTCATGAATCCATTACAACAACCGAAATATACACGCACCTAAGCAGGGAATACCTGAAAGAAAACCTGCTTTCTTTCCATCCCAGGGCAAAGCTCAGCGGTCAGAAACGATGAACAGGTCGGCCGCAATACCGTCGGCAAAGAATTTGCCATCCCTGGTTAAGGTGAGCATTTGCCCCTTACGTAAAATCTTCCCGTGCCGAATATGTTTTTCAGCACGGCGGCTGAGCGTATCTGCAACCTCTTTACCCCATTCATCATACACTTTCTGAAGATCACAACCCCCTGAAGTGCGAAGTGAGGTCATCACGTATTCATTGCATGCATCTTCCTCTGTCAGCTCCTCTCCTTCCCAAAAAAATTTTCCCTTTTGCATGGCTTCAATATATTGAGAGGTGTTTGCCGGATTCCAGTAACGCTTGCCTGGTTTAAAACTGTGGGCTGAAGGGCCCATCCCAAGGTAGGGAACTCCTGTCCAGTAACTCATATTATGCCGCGACTGGAAGCCCGGCAGGGCAAAGTTGGATATTTCATAATGCGCATATCCGGATTGCTCCAGCATGTCGCACATGATATTGAATTGCCGGGCAGCTTGTTCGTCACTCACAGCAGAAGCCTTGCCTTTCCTGATCATATATTCCAGAACCGTTTTTTTCTCCACGGTAAGGGCATATGCTGAAATATGTGGTATTTCCAAATCAATCAACTGCCTCAGGTTGGCCTCCCACATGGGGTCACTCAAACCAGGTATACCATAGATCAGGTCAATGGTGAGGTCAGTAAAGCCAATCTTCTGCGCATTCCGGATGCTTTGTAATGCCTGAACCGGCGAATGGCCCCGGTTCATAAACTGGAGATCGGGAAAATGAAAGCTCTGCACACCAATACTCAAACGGTTTATGGGTGACTGCCACAACGATAAAAGCTTCTCGTATGTGAGGTCGTCGGGGTTGGCCTCCAGGGTAATTTCCTTTACCTGCTCAGCGGGAAACAATTTTCTGATTCTTTCAATAATGCGTGTCAATTCCGAAGTATGCAGTAGCGATGGGGTTCCCCCGCCAATATAAATGGTTTCAATATTTGTGCTGCAGCCCGGAGAAGGCAGGCCATGGAAAAAATCCTGCCGCATTTCTGCCTCAATGAGCAATGCGTCAATAAATGCCAATTTGTTCTTTAATGAAACAGAAAAGTGAAAATTGCAATAATGGCAAGCCTGCCTGCAAAAAGGGATGTGAATATATATTCCTGCCATAAATAAAGCGGATTAGTAACAGCATTTGATGGCGATGAACGTCCATGTTCATATGATCAGAAAAACAAATGTAATAAAAACTCATATTATTGATGCTTTTGAACTTATGGATCACAAAAATTAAACAAAAATTCATACATTTGATGGCCAACCAAAACCATTACCATGCAAAAACAAGATCTGGGCAGCACCATCGTTTACACCTTCGACCATCTCGCAAAATTTGACAACATCCTGCATTTCGTATCCACCAGGGTGGGTGGCATGAGCGACCGGAACTTTTCGTCATTGAATGTGGGTTTCCACGTGGGTGACGACAACTTCAGGGTACTTCAAAACCGTCGTATCCTTGCAGATGCCCTGGGCGTGGACTTGCTCAAGTTTACTTTTACCAACCAGTGCCACAGCGCCAATGTAGCGGTTGTAAACGATGCCGGCCGGGGTAAGGGTGCACTGGAAAAAGAAAGTGCGCTGATCAATGCCGACGGTATGGTTACCAATGTGCAAAATATTTGCCTGGGCATACAAATCGCCGATTGCGTGCCCATACTACTATACGACCCCGTTCAACAGGTTATTGCTTCCCTGCATGCTGGATGGAAAGGCACCCTCAGGAAAATTGTCCGGGAAGCCGTTTCAATAATGATACAGCAATACGGAAGCAAGGCAGAAAATATCCTTGCAGGTCTGGGACCATCCAACGGACCATGCTGCTATGAAGTGGGCGACGATGTTTACCGTGAAGCAAAAGTCACCCTTGGCTCGCTTCTGAATATCATCAAACCTGCAGACCGACCCGGAAAATATATTTTCGACCAGTGGGAAGCCAATATCCGTCAACTCAAAGAAGCAGGGGTAAAAGAAGAAAACATAGAACTGGCAGGAGTTTGCTGCCAATGTGAAGACAGTAGTTTTTTTTCATCCAGGGCCGGAAACGGCGTTTCCGGAAGGTTTATGGCCGGCATAATGCTGAAGAAATTGCGGCACTAAATTTGATAGTGCATAAAGGCCTGAATGGAGGTAAAAAACCAAACAACCAAACGATGAAAAAAAACCTGACCACCTGGCTGATCTTATTCCTTGCAATAAGCTTGCAGGCTGAAAATGCTCCCCTGTTTTCCGGTTACCATGCGGAATCTTCCATGATGATCACGGCTGAAACAGGAAAATCCATGGAGAACGCTCCCGGGACAGAAAAAGAACTCATCCAAACCTGGAACCTCAGTTTTGATGTTCGGGACAATACAGGAACCTCTCTCACAGATGCTGTAATCATATTTAACGGCCAGGAAAATAAAGCCGGCAACTATCTCTTTGCAGAAATCCAAACCGGAGAATACCTTTACAAAATAATTGCAGACGGCTATTTTGAGAAAGAAGGTACCGTAACGGTAAACAAAAATACCTCACTGATGCTTACCCTTACCCCCGACGAACTGCAGACAACAGTGCCGGTTCAGATAGAAACGAATGTTTATCCCAACCCGGCCAGAGATCAGCTGTTCATTGAAAGTAATGCCACTATCCAGGAAATACGCCTGATTGACCTCCTGGGACAGGTCGTTTACAGCATTCAACTGAATGATAACATCCACGAATTTGACGTACAGGGTTTCCATGCGGGAATCTATTTCCTGCAGGTATACACAGCCAATGAAGTGATAACACACCGGATACAGGTAACAAGATAAGCTCCGGCCCAGGGATTGATCTGGTGAACCACAACATTTATTTTACCGGCAATTCGTGACATTTTCCTTGTTTATTCAAATGCAGATCATCAGACTTGATAATCTGCATTATTTTTGTATCCCAAATAACTGATGCACCCACAGGCAAAATAACAGGCCAAGATGACAGATACAAGCTCCCTGAAAGCGTTTTTACTGGAGAAATTTTTGAAATATGTGGCTGTTGATACCACCAGCAACCCCTTTGCCAACGCTTTTCCCAGCAGTGAAAACCAGTTGGTTCTGGCCGGTATGCTGGTTGCAGAGTTGCAGGCACTGGGCTTGACAGATGCCTCAGCAGATGAACGTGGGTATGTGATGGCCACGTTGCCGGCCAACACCGACAAACCCCTCCCTGTAGTGGGTTTTGTCGCCCATATGGATACCAGCCCCGACATGAATGGCTCCGGTATCAAACCGCAAATACACCATAATTATGCAGGCGGTGATTTGGTACTCAACAAAAAGGAAAACATCATCATGCTATCTCGTGAATTCCCGGTCATGCAGAATTATATCGGTCAAACACTGATCACCTCCGATGGGACAAGCCTGCTGGGAGCCGATAATAAAGCAGGCATTGCCGAAATCATGGCTGCTTTGCGATACCTGTCGGAAAACCCTGACCTTCGGCATGGCACGGTTAGAATAGCTTTTACACCCGACGAGGAAATCGGCAAGGGAGCTGATCATTTTGATATTGAACGCTTTGGCGCGGCCTTCGCATTTACCGTCGACGGCGGTGCCCTTGGTGAGTTACAATATGAAAACTTTAATGCCGCTTTTGCGAGAATAACCATCAGGGGCAAAGGCATTCACCCCGGTGATGCAAAAGATAAAATGGTGAATGCAGCGCTTTTGGGTATGGAGTTCAGCGCCATGCTGCCCGAGCAGGAAAGGCCCGAATATACGGAGGGCTACGAGGGCTTTTATCACCTGACAAGTTTTGCCGGCACTGTGGAGGAAGCAAGTTTGGAGTATATCATCCGTGACCACGACAACCAACTCTTCCAACAAAGGAAAAACCGGGTTCATCGCATAGCTGCCATGATGAATGAGAAATACGGCAGCAAAACGGTGGCGGTGGAAATGAAAGATCAGTACTACAATATGCATAGCAAAATTGCCGATGCCATGCATATTGTATCGCTGGCGAGGGAGGCAATGGAAAGTGTTTCCGTAAAGCCCATGGTGATTCCCATTCGCGGAGGTACCGATGGTGCCCGTTTATCATACATGGGGCTTCCCTGCCCCAACCTGTTTACCGGCGGCCACAATTACCACGGTCGTTTTGAGTTTATCCCACTCGAAAGCATGGAAAAAGCCACCCGGGTCATCATACGGATCATTGAAATGATTCCGGAAAAATATGGTTAAACCTGATCATGAGAAGTCCATTGCTTCTTTAACAAGGCAATGAGCTCCACCAGCCGGTTGGCATAGGCGAACTCATTATCATACCAGACAATGATATGCAGGAAGTTGCCGCCAAGCATCCGCGTGCTCAGTGAATCAAATACCGCTGAGTGTGGATTGCCGATAACATCGCTGGATACGATAGGGTCCTCACAATACTGGATAATCCCTTCCATGAGCCCCCCAGCCGCTTCTCTAAAAAGATCATTGACTTCTGCCACTGTTGCCTTTCCCCTGAGAATGGCATTTAGCTCCACGAAAGAACCGTCGCTAACCGGCACGCGGGTAGCCATCCCGTCAAAACGGCCAACGAAACCGGGCATCAATGTATGCACTCCTTTGATGGCACTGGTGGTGGTGGGAATGATATTCTGACTGGCGCATCTGGCCCTTCGTAAATCCCTGTGAGGACCATCTGTCACATTCTGACTGCTGGTGAAGGGATGCACCGTATTCATAAAAGCACGGTCAATACCCCAATGGCCCTCGATCAATTGTAAGACTGGCGCAATACAGTTGGTGGTACACGATGCGTTGCTGATAACTTTCTGACCGGGCCGTAAACTGTCTTCGTTGACCCCGATCACGATCATATTATCCAGTTTTTCAGCCGGCGGACATGACAGTACAATGTTCCTGACACCCTCTTTCCCGTGTTTTTGTAAGGATTCTCGCGTAACAAACAAACCCGAAGCATCTATGACCACCTGCACCCCATGTTTATGCCAGGGAATATCGAAAGGGTCATGATATCCGTATTTCCGGGTCTTCTTACCATTTACCAAAATAGACTGCTGTTCTTCATCAGCAACAACGGTTTGTCCGAATGCGCCATGCACCGTATCGTATCTCAGTGAGTGTATGAGCGCATTTAGATTCATGGGGTCATTCACGACCATCGTTTCCATATCTTTCCGATGGTGTGTCAACCTGAATAACAGCTTGCCAATTCTTCCAATACCGTTTATTCCAATCCTGATCTTTTCCATGATCCGGTTTTTGATGTGATTATGAAGATTGCTGCTTTTCCCGGTTATTTTCCAGGTTCATCCTGTGACGCAGATCGCTTTTCAACGATCCTAGATATCCAGATCCAGTCTGATCTGCCGCTGCCTGTGGTCCGGTGATGATTTGTCATTGGTCTTTTCGTCCGAAGATTCCCGGCCTTCCTCTTCTGCTGTTTCTTTCTCTTCTGCATGCTCTTCATGCACCTTTTCATCAACAGCCGTTACGTCTTCTATGCTGCTATCCGGAATTTCTTCGGGCTGAATATCTTCTTCTTCAGGCAACGGTTCAAGCCATTCAATCCTGCTTATTTCAGTTTGTGATATTCTTTTCCCCTTGGCCTTATATCCTTTCACGCCAATAAAACCGCTTACCTCAATCTCCTCCTCCGTTTTTTGTCTTCGGTCTGACTCAGGATATGTAACCTTTAACCGCGGATATTTATCAATACTTAAAAGTACGACTTTATTGCCGTCATCTTCACCAATAAAACCTGTTATTTTCCCGTTGATTTCCGGCTCAAAACGTTTGATGTAATGGTAATTTTGATTTGCGTCAAAGTAAACAGCAGTAATGATCACTCCGGGTTTTAGTTTACAAATAATTGCCGGATTCTCATCAAAGTGGTTGGAGAGATCAAAATTCATCACCCGGTAGTTTCCTGATGAAAATACTGCCAGGATTTTTTCATCACCTTTGAAATCACCCAGGTATTTCCCTCGTTTTTCGGCATTGAGGCGCAGCACCGTATCGTCAAACCAGATACCCATGGCTCCCAGGGTAGAGATACCTTCATCCTTTAATACGATGCGCCGCACCGCATGCTTTGTCAGAATATTCCCCGTTGCTCCCCTGCCTTTGATGGCCAGGGTACTGAAGTCCATATCAAAGACTGTTTTTTTCAGGCGCGGTTTGTGACGCAGATAAACGGTGATCACTTCTGCCTCACCGTTTGGATTGGCAGTCAGATACAAAACCTTGCTACCTTTGGTTCCCCTGGTAAGATCATACTCTTTGTCACGGGTAACCCCTTTAACGGCAAAACGTTTCATAAAACTTGCTCCACCGGCACCGTCCCTGTAAATGACATTGTAGATGGTACGCTCATCATTGCGTTCAAATACCGCGATATGAATCACATTTTTGCCAATAAACGACTTGTCTGTCACCTTGGTTACCATGTATGTGCCGTCTTCCCGGAAGACAATGATGTCATCAAGATCCGAGCATTCGCATACAAACTCGTCTTTTTTCAATGAGGTACCGGCAAAGCCTTCCTTGCGGTTCACATAAAGCTTCTCATTAGCCACGGCAACGCGGGCGGCCTCAATGCTGTCAAAAAACCGGATCTCCGTTTTGCGCTCACGCCCGTTACCATATTTCTTTTTTATGGCACGGTAATATTGGATGGCAAAATCGACAATATGCTCCAGGTGGTTGAGGGCTTCCCTCAATCGCTCTTCCAGCTTGTTGATTTCCTTATCGGCCTTAAAACCGTCATATTTGGAAATTCGCTTGATTTTTATCTCTGTAAGATGAATGATATCATCCTTATTGATTGAACGATAGAACTGATCTTTAAAGGGCTCCAGACCCTTGTCAATTGTTTTGATCACCGATTCCCAGGTCTCACAGTTCTCAATTTTGCGGTATATTCTGTTTTCAATAAATATTTTTTCAAGACTGGCATAGAGTAATTGCTCACGGAGCTCATCCCTTTCTATTTCCAGTTCTTTTGTGAGCAGAGCCAGGGTATGATCTGCTGATATTCTGAGTACCTCATTGACGCTCAAAAAGCGGGGTTTGCCGTTATCTATCACACAACAGTTGGGTGAAATGCTCACTTCGCAATCGGTAAACAGGTAAAGAGCATCTATGGCCTGATCTGGTGAAATACCGGGGGCAAGGTGCACCACAATTTCCACATTTTCGGCCGTGTTGTCTTCAATTTTTTTGATTTTGATCTTCCCTTTGTCGTTGGCGGCCACGATGCTATCCATCAGGCTAACCGTATTGGTTCCAAAAGGTATCTCATTGATCACCAGTGTTTTCTTATCCTGAATGGATATTTTCGCCCTGATGCGGACTTTTCCACCTCTGACACCTCCATTGTATTTTGAAAAATCAGCGTAGCCTCCCGAAGGAAAATCGGGAAGGATATCAGGTTCTTGCCCTTGAAGGAAGGCGATACAGGCGTCGATCAGTTCAATGAAGTTGTGCGGCAGAATTTTGGAGGCGAGCCCCACGGCAATGCCCTCCACTCCCTGTGCAAGCAACAGGGGAAATTTGACGGGTAGTTGCAAAGGTTCTTTGTTTCTACCGTCGTAACTTGGCTTCCATGTGGTGGTTTTTGGATTGTAGAGCACTTCCAGGGCAAACTTCGAGGGCCTGGCCTCTATATATCTTGGAGCGGCAGAGCTGTCGCCGGTGAGGATGTTTCCCCAGTTACCCTGGGTATCGACCAACAGGTCTTTCTGGCCAAGCTGCACGAGGGCGTCACCAATGGAAGCGTCACCATGGGGATGATATTTCATGGTATGGCCGATGATATTCGCTACTTTGTTGTACCTGCCGTCGTCCAGTTCTTTCATGGCATGCAGGATGCGACGCTGTACAGGCTTCAGCCCATCCAGGATATCCGGCACGGCGCGTTCAAGAATAACGTAAGAGGCATAATCCAGGAACCAGTCCTGGTACATGCCCGAAA
>REEA01000042.1 GCA_007695305.1 Bacteroidia bacterium | reverse complement strand
CGCGTTCTATAAATCATCCTCCTGTGTGTCAAAAAGCCTGTCATGGGCGTTTCATCTGTTTATAGTTTTGTCAAAATGTCAAAATGTCAAAATGTCAAAATGTCAAAAGGCTAGTACTGATTACTGCCTACTTCCTTCTTTCTCTGTCATTGCCGGATCAACAGCAGGACATTTTCAACATGCTGGGTATGCGGAAACATATCCACGGGCTGACTTTTCACAGGGCGGTATTTTTCTTTCATCATTCCCAGGTCTCTTGCCTGTGTAGCCGGGTTGCAACTAACGTAAACAATACGGTGAGCCCCTGATTCAAGGATGTTTTTTACAACACCCGGATGCATGCCGGCCCGGGGCGGATCAGTAATGATCACATCCGGCCGACCATGTGCATTCATTAAATCTTCCGTAAAGACCTTCACCATGTCGCCAGCCAGGAAAACAAGGTTGTCCAGGCCATTTAGCCGGGCATTATGGCGTGCGTGTTCCACTGCTTCGTCAACATACTCGATGCCAACAATCTTCTTCGCTCCCCCTGACAGGAAACAAGCAATGGTTCCTGCACCCGTGTAAAGGTCATACACTACCTCGTCGCCACATAGCCCGGCAAAACTCCTGACAATTGAATACAAACGACCTGCCTGCTCAGAATTGGTTTGGAAAAAAGACTTGGGCCCCACCCTGAAGATCAGATTTTCCATTTTTTCTGTCAGATATGGTATGCCTGCGTATATCACAGGCTCCAGGTCGGCAATGCTGCTGTTGGCCTTTTCGTTGATCATATATGCTATGGAAACTGCTTCAGGAAAGCGTCTTTTGAGAAATTCCATCATCTTTTCGATTTCTGCCGGCAGTTCCTGTCCGAACACCATCACCAACATCAGCTCCCCGTCGGGTGTGTTCCGGATAATGAGGTTCCGCAGAAAACCCTCATTGGCACGAAGATCATAAAATGTCATGCCAGCCTCCTTTGCATACTGCCTGACAGCAAGCCTCACCTCGTTTGAGGGATCAGCCTGAAGCCAGCATTTTTCAATATCGAGCACCTTATCGAACAAGCCGGGGATATGAAAGCCCAGTGCATCCGTTTGCTTAATTTCAACGCTTGTATCAATCTCATCCTTACTTAGCCACCGCCGGTTGCTAAAGGTATATTCCAGCTTGTTCCGGTAAAAAAGGGTTTTATCCGAACCTGCGACAGGCAGCATCTCTGTGCCGGAAAGATCCACTCCGGCAAGCCGTTCCAGATTGTCGGTAACCTGCTGTTGTTTGTATGCCAACTGTTTGTCATACGGAAGGTGCTGCCACTTGCAACCGCCGCAAATACCAAAGTGTGCACAAAATGGCGTGATACGTTCCGGCGACCTCTTATGCACAGCTATCAGCCGTCCTTCCATATAATTTTTCCTGGATTTTGTGACCTGCACATCTGCCACATCTCCCGGGGCGGCAAAAGGAACAAACAAAACCTTGTTGCCGACCCTTGCCAGTGCTTTCCCTTCGGCTGCAAATCCTGTGATTTCAACCTGTTCCAGTACCGGAAGGTTTCTCTTTTTTTTCCTGCTCACAATGATATCCTGTTTCGGTATAACAATGATGGGGTTTTCTGTTTACACATCAAAGATGCAAATCTTTTTTGATTAAGCATAAGCTTTGATGAACGATTGCTTCATAGAACCAGGACATCAACACAAACCCATTGTTTCATTTTCCTTACCTTTGCACATTCTAAACATGCAATCAAAAGATGAATCAAAAGATCAGCGAACAGGAAGCCATTCGTCGCGAAGCCCTTCAACAGCTTCGTGAGCTCGGGATTAACCCCTACCCTTCTGAAACATATGACGTAAATGCCCTTGCCGGGGAAATACTGGAGAAGTATCCTGCCGACGACAGTCTGTTTGGAGAGGTACAGTTAGCCGGCCGCATCATGAGCCGCAGGATCATGGGCAGTGCATCCTTTGCTGAATTGCAGGATGACAGCGGCCGCATTCAGCTCTACTTTAACCGTGATGAAATCTGCCCTGGTGAAGACAAAAGTATGTATAATACGGTATTCAAGCGTCTCATCGATATTGGCGACATCATTGGCGTGAAGGGTTTTGTGTTTACAACGCGTATGGGTGAAATCACCGTTCATGTGAAGGAGTTCACCATTTTGTGCAAATCATTGCGGCCACTTCCCGTGGTAAAGGAAAAAGATGGTAAGGTGTACGATGCATTTACAGACCCCGAGCAGCGGTATCGGCAGCGCTATCTTGATCTGATTGTCAACCCGGAGGTAAAGGATGTATTCCGCCGCCGGGCCAGGGTGATCCAAAGCATGCGCGACTTTTTGCTGGACCGTGACTACCTGGAGGTTGAAACCCCTGTGCTGCAGCCTATCTATGGTGGTGCAGCGGCCCGCCCTTTCAAAACATATCACAACAAGCTCGACACCACCCTATATCTCCGTATTGCCAACGAATTATACCTGAAACGGCTGATTGTAGGAGGTTACGATGGCGTTTTCGAGTTTGCCAAAGATTTTCGAAATGAAGGGATGAGCCGTTTCCATAATCCTGAATTTACCCAGATGGAACTGTATGTTGCATACAAAGACTATGCGTGGATGATGGACCTGGTGGAAGAGATGATTGAAAAAATCGTGCTTGACCTTCACGGCACAACTTTGATTCCGGTTGGGGAACACCGGATCGACTTCAGGCGTCCCTGGAAGCGCTACACCATGTACGAAGCCATTCTGCATTATACCGGCACTGATATTTCCGGTATGGACGAAGCAGCCATGCGTTCCTTTGCTGATGAAATTGGTGTGGAGACCGATGAAAGTATGGGTCGTGGCAAACTGATTGACGAAATTTTCGGCGAAAAATGTGAGCCTCACCTGATACAACCCACATTCATAACCGATTATCCCATTGAAATGTCACCACTTGCCAAAAAGCACCGCAGCAAAGAGGGGCTGGTAGAGCGTTTTGAAGCCATTTGCAACGGTAAGGAGATATGCAACGCATTCAGCGAGCTGAATGACCCCATTGACCAAAGGGCTCGTTTTGAAGAGCAGCTGGAGCTCGGCCGAAGGGGTGATCCGGAAGCCATGGTGCTGGATGAAGACTTTTTGAGAGCCATCGAAACAGGGATGCCCCCAACAGCAGGTCTGGGGATTGGAATAGACAGGCTGGCTATGATCCTCGTAAACAAACCGAGCATCCAGGATGTGCTTTTCTTCCCGCAGATGCGTCCGGAAAGCAGCGTAACCGCCAGCGATGAAAAAGATGAATTCACCAGCGCGGGAATCCCCGAAGAATGGGCAAAAATATTGCCACAGGCAGGTTACAGCAACCTGAAAAGTCTTAAAGAAGCCAATCCCAATAAGGTATTTAACCAGCTTTGCGGATTGAGAAAAAAAATGAAACTGGATATACCAGCTCCCAAACCGGAAGATGTAAAAAAATGGATGCAGGATGAAAACGGATAATAGGGAAAACACTTCCTCTCACTTGCACATATGATTACACCTTCCTATTTTTGCCTATAAAAACATCACTTATGCCTATTCTGGGATCTGTCATCAAACGTGCCATTGAACTCCGCAGTAAGATGCCCGCGATTTTTCAAACCCGCGATGCAGAAAAAGTGCAGAAAAAGGAGTTGAAAAAACTACTGAAAAGAGCATCCAGTACTGCATTTGGAGAAGAATACGGATTCCATGAAATCCTGAAAAACCGCGACCCTGTGACCGTCTTCAGAGAGAGGGTACCCATGCACGACTATAACGACATGTTCAAAGACTGGTGGTACCGGACGCTCAACGGTGAACCCTATGTCTGCTGGCCCGGAAAAGTCAGATACTTTGCACTTAGCTCGGGAACATCAGGGGCCTCCAGCAAACATATACCGGTAACGGCTACCATGCTCAGAGCCATAAAAAAGACCAGTGTTAAGCAAATTTTTTCGCTGGCCCGTTACAACTGCCCCAGATCGTTCTATGAAAAAGGGATCCTGATGCTGGGAGGCAGCACACATCTTCAATACAACGGAACCTATTTCGAGGGAGATCTTTCGGGAATCACCACAAAAAACATCCCCTTCTGGTTTCAACATTTTTATAAACCGGGTAAGCGGATCTCCAAGGAAAGAGACTGGCCTACAAAGCTCAATGAAATTGTGGCAAAAGCCAAAGACTGGGATATCGGTGTGATCGTGGGTGTTCCTGCATGGTGGCAAATACTGTTGGAAAAGATCATTGACCATTATTCCCTGAACAACATCCATGAAATATGGCCCAACCTGTCTATTTTTGTCCACGGAGGTGTTTCATTCGGACCATATGCGAAAGGGTTCGAAAAATTGCTGGGAAAGCCCATCACTTATATTGAAACATACCTGGCATCGGAGGGGTTTATCGCTTTCCAGAGCCGGCCGGGCACCAATGGCATGCAGCTTTCTCTGGATAATGGTTTGTTTTTTGAGTTTATCCCCTTTCATGAAAAAAACTTTGATATGGATGGGAATCTGCTTCCCGATGCGTCCACGCTGACCATTTCAGCAGTTGAAGAAGGAAAGGAATATGCCCTGCTCATTAGTACCTGTGCCGGAGCCTGGCGATATTTAATCGGCGACGTAATTAAATTTACCGATCTGGAACGAAATGAAATTGTGATTACCGGCCGCACGAAACATTTCCTGAATCTTTGCGGCGAACATATGTCGGTAGAAAACATGAATATGGCCATAAAAATGGCAGAAGACCAATTGAACATTGAAATACGTGAATTCACCGTTGCCGGTATCAAACATGGATCCATGTTTGCACACAAATGGTTTATCGCCACTGACAGCGATGTGGAGATTGAAACACTACGTATAAAAATCGATGAAAATCTTAAGGTTTTAAATGATGATTACCGCGTAGAAAGAATTGCAGCCATTAAAGATGTGGTTGTACAGGTCTATCCGTCAAGGGTTTTTTATGACTGGATGCGCCTAAAAGGCAAAGAGGGGGCGCAGAACAAATTCCCAAGGGTAATCAAAGGAGAAATACTTGAGGATTGGGAAAACTACCTTGCAACCCTTGATCATTCACAAAATTAGAAAAAAAGCATCATGAGTGTACGCGTCAGATTTGCACCAAGCCCCACGGGGCCATTGCACATGGGTGGTGTCCGAACAGCCCTGTATAATTACCTGTTTGCGAAAAAACACAAGGGCAGTTTTTTATTGCGCATCGAAGATACCGATCAAACCAGGTACATACCGGGAGCCGAAGCATACATTATGGATGCTTTAACCTGGTGTGGATTGCCATGGGACGAGGGGCCGGGAAAGGATGGCCCATATGGCCCATATCGCCAATCGGAAAGGAAAGCGCTGTACAAGCAATATGCCATGCAATTGGTAGATGGCGGAAATGCCTATTATGCGTTCGATACGCCGGAGGAGCTTGATGAAATGCGAAAGCGGATTGAAAAAGAAAAAAGCGGTAATCCGCAATATGACTGCCGGACACGGGGGGAAATGAAAAACTCCCTCACCATGCCGGAAACTGAAGTGAAACAACGCATTGAATCGGGTGAACCCTTTGTTATACGTGTCAAAACACCTGAAGACGAAGAAGTTGTGGTAAATGACCTGATACGTGGCACAGTCAGGGTAAACAGTCACCTGCTCGACGATAAGGTTTTATTCAAAAGCGACGGTATGCCAACCTACCATTTGGCCAACGTGGTGGATGACTACCTGATGAAGATCACCCATGTTATCAGGGGAGAAGAATGGTTACCTTCGGCTCCGCTGCACGTTTTGCTATACCGGTATCTTGGCTGGTCTGACAACATGCCGGCCTTTGCTCACCTTCCCCTTTTGCTGAAACCCGACGGACACGGCAAGCTCAGCAAAAGAGACGGAGACAGGCTTGGCTTTCCTGTTTTCCCATTGCAATGGACAGACCCTGAATCAGGCAGCATATCCAGGGGTTACAGGGAAGATGGTTATTTCCCGGAAGCCTTTATCAATATTCTTGCTTTGCTCGGATGGAACCCGGGCACCGAACAGGAATTATTCAGCATGCAGGAGCTCATTGATACTTTTTCGCTCGAAAGAGTAGGAAAAGCAGGCGCGCGTTTCGACCCTGATAAGGCCCGATGGTTCAATCATCAGTATCTTCAAAAAAAGCCGGTTACAGATATTGCAGATGGATTTGAAAAAGTTTTGAAAGATAAGGGACATCATGCAGACCGGGAAACACTGCACCAGATTGTTGCATTGGTTCGCGAAAGGGCTGACTTCATACATGAATTGTGGGAACAATCTGATTTCTTTTTTGAAGCCCCCCATGATTATGAGCCTGGCTTCGTGAAAAAGAAGTGGAAGGGAGACACTTCAGCACTGATGCGAAAACTGGCCCGCACGCTGGAAACAATGGAACAGTTTGATGTGAATTCCATTGACCGGGTCATTCAATCTTTCATGGAAGAGAATGCCCTGAATCCGGGTAAACTGATGCCCGGTCTGCGACTGGCACTTGTTGGTGCCGGCCGTGGCCCCGATGTAAAAGAAATCATGGCTATGATCGGGAAAAAGGAAGTGATTGATCGTATTGAAAAAGCCGTAGACACACTTCCAGACGAAAGCTAAGTTTGAGCGGGTTTCTCTTAACCTGTATTATTCATGCTTTTAATTCAGGTCAGATGCGAGGCGTCGAAAGCCGCCGACATAGTATTCTATTTCAAGGCTTTCGCAACGAAGCAGATGGCCTGAAGTAAAAGCACTTGAAAAAAGC
>REEA01000133.1 GCA_007695305.1 Bacteroidia bacterium | reverse complement strand
AAATACGCTATCATGTTGACAAGCTGGAAGTTCTGATTGATGACGAAATGTGGACATTGCCCAAGTACCGGGAACTGTTATTTGTGAAATGACACGTTTATCTTAATCCATAACCTCAAAGGCGACAAACCCCCAACACAGCAAATCGTAAGTTGACCAACATTGCAAACACAAGCACTGTCACGGGTTAATTGGCAAAAGCTCTATCTTTTTGAAATGGGTGGGATGGTTTTCTGCTTGCAAGGCGATGTATCCTTTCAGCTTCGAGCTTTATCACAGGCTTCTTCTCACAACGCCCCCTTTTGCGCTATCCACTTTCACCGAAAGAGAACCGCGGCCGTGCACGATCCACTTCACGGTCACCGTGCCCATGCCGGGAATGTTGTCCACTTCAATAACTGCGGGGTTATGCTGTTGTTCTTCCACTACATTCAGATCGCGGTTGATGACCCGCATGCCGGCCAGCACTTCAGCACCTTCCAGCGAAATATAATTTGGGCGTTCAATGTTAAACCTCAGATCTATTCCGGCGTGGGTGGGTATGAGTCGCGTATTGGCTATTACTGCGGTCACTTCGCGCTGGCCACCGCCCAGGTCCTCGGAGGTGAGCTCCACGATTTCAAGTTTCGGGGTATGGTAGGCATGAAAAAGGGTAAAGGCCGTCAGCCGGTGCAGCTCCTGTTCGAGCAAAAAGCCGGGGTTGTTCCTGATGTAGTTCTTTTTAAAGCCGCCGATCTGGATCGCCCCAAACTGCGGATGATCATAGTCTTCCCATGGCACGAAAGCATCTTCAAATAACAGGTAACGGTCAAAAGTAAAAAAATCTTCAGCAAAGCCTCCGCCCCACCCCCGTTGTTTTTCATGAAACAGGTAATACCGTGAAAACATTTCGGAGGTAAAGGTAAATATCCCGCGCATCATGTGAAACCAGTCAATCTGGCCACCATAGACAGTATATAGGTCCTG
This sequence comes from Bacteroidia bacterium, assembly GCA_007695305.1. Lineage (GTDB taxonomy): Bacteria > Bacteroidota > Bacteroidia > Bacteroidales > UBA7960 > PUPG01. Next base: position 5,833 of record REEA01000133.1, on the reverse strand, counting down.
GTAAAGGACGAGGTAGTCATAGCCCGGAATGATTTTTTCGCCCAGCTCGCCCAGGGCGTCATACACGCGCACATCCTGCGGCAGGTAGTATTGCGCATCTTCAGCTGCACCGGGTCCCCGCAGCAGCATGCCGCCAGTGTTGTGGTGAGTAATGGAGCCGGCAATGTTGGGATGTGCGATCACAAAATCGCGCACAGCCCTCGTTTCGGGCAGCGAGAACGGATAAAGGTATGCTCCCCGCTGCACGTAATCGGGCTGCCAGTTCCAGCCCCAGTCGCGATTGGGATCGTAGTAGCCCACATCCTGGTCTTCATTGAGCCTGCCATCGCCGTCGCGGTCAATGCCTTCCCATCCCAGCAGCTCCCACTCACCAAACTCACCGCGACCAGCTTGCACCATTCTGCGCGGGTCGTTGGGGTCTGTCTTCCAATTACCATATGGGTTGCGCCGGCGCATCTGGGTGATGTGGCCGTCGCCATTGAGGTCGTCGAAGCCATCCTCCCCCACCATGCCATCCCCGTCATCATCCAGGGGGATCGTCCCGCTGCGGGGGCTGCTCATGGTATTGGGTTGGTTCATGTAGTATTCCCGCCCGTCAGGATTCATCACCGGAAGGATATAAAACACCTTCTCGTCAAGCAAATTGGTGATAAAATCGTTTTTTCCGTAGTTCTCCACCAGGTACCAGGCCGTGTAAACCGATACCTCAGCTGTCTGTATCTCGTTAGCGTGTATGTTGCCATCTATCCAGAAAGCAGGTTTTTCCTGGTGTGGCTTGTTGTCCAGGTTGGTAACGGTAAGCAACCACAACTCTCGTCCTTCAAAGCTCTGGCCAATAGTTCCGAGCCTAAGCAGGTGCGGATGCGCACTTTCAAGTTGTTTGTATATTTCGTGCAGCCCCTCGTTGGTGTAATAACGGTTCCAGCTGATCTGCACCTTTGGGTTTACAGGGGTGCCGGAGGCCTTAAAAAAGTTGCCGATGGCGCGTCCGTCTGGCTCCCGGGCATCGGTCGGGATCAAAAATAAGAAGAATGCGAGTGTTATGAGAATTCTGTTCATGAGCATTGTTTTGTATTTTGATGATTTGGTTGCTAATATCTGTCTCTGTGAAACGAAGCCTATCTCAAAAGAGCAATTGCTTTATTCGGGGCTCCGGTTGATTGGTCTTATCAGAGATCCACTTTTACCTCTTTAAACCCGGAAGCTTCTGAGCCCGCCCTGATGGTGAGGCTGCCGCTTCCGCGAATGAGCCAGCTCCTGCTTTCTGAACTGCGGCCACCAATGGCGCCCATCACTTCCACCGGCTTTCCGCTGACCAATGCCTGGCCACCGTCAAGGTTGACCCGCAATACGGTTTTCTGCATCCATCTGAGCTGCTCACCGGTCTGGGATGCGGTTGGGAAGGAGCCCGGGTTGATTACATCCAGCGTAACGCGGTTTAGGTTGCGCCCGAGGTTTTCGATTTTTAGATTCATGATGTCGATCTGCGGACGAAGGCTGGCGACATCCAGGATGAAAGCAGTATGCATTTCTGCGATAGAGTCGACCATGTAGTAAGGCGGATTTTTCATCACAAAGGGGGCAACGCCTCCTACCTCCACCAGTTTATCCGGAAAGTCAGGGTGCTCAACGGCTGTCCAGGGGACAAACACATTTTCGAGTTGATTTTCTTCTGCCCAGCGCAGGAAGGCAAGCTCCTCTGACGCGTATTCATCTTCGTCATTCTTGTCGGGGCGGGGCACCTGCCAGCCCTGTGTTGAAAAACTGTACCGGCCGTAGTGAAAATAGGCCCACTGGAAAAAGTCACCATCACTGCCCGGAGCTGCCGCAGGCGCATGTTCGCCAAGATGCTTGTTATACAGATGACTTATTTTCTTGTTGATGGCGATGTCGTTCTCCTTCCACCCGGTGTGGATGCGGGCAGCGGCATCCCTTTCATTGTAGGTGAGGGGCACGGTAAGGTTATTGGCCTCGCTGAAGCTGATGACGGCAAAAACGTTTTTGGCATCAAAAAGAAAATCAGCAATGGCACGGGTTTCCGTTTCCGATACGGCGTGCTCGCCGGCACCTCGTTCAAACACAGGGTATTTAAACGAAAAGTTGCGGTTGAAGAACACCCCTTCCTCACCATCTTCATTGAACTGACCATCCTTGTCGTTGTCAATCCCTTCTGAAAAAAGCAGGTATTCGCCTTTTTCTCCTTTTTCCGGCCGCGCTTTTACCATGATTCTGTCATCTTCAGGATGCTTCATCCAGTTTCCGGTTGGATCTTTGATGCGCATCATGGTGATCATCCCATCGTTGTTAAGGTCGTCATACCCATCCTCACCAACGCGGCCATCACGGTCCAGGTCGGTGGGGTTGGCATTGCCAAGCCTTTCATACCTCAACGGCCGAAAGTACTGCTGCCTGGCATCGGGCGACATGTCGGGGAACACGTAAAAACTCATTGAGTCCAGCAGGTTTTTCACTTTCTCTTCTGATGAAGAAGCCAGTACGCGCTCTGCAAACTGCAGGGCCAGCTCGCTCCCCAGCAGGTGGTCTCCCATAACGCCGCCAACCACCGCGATGGCCGGTTTGCTGGCGATGTCGCCCCTGCCGATGGTGAGCAGCCAGATGTCTTTGTTGCCTTCGGTTTTGGCAAGAGACTGTAAATTGGTAAGACCGGGGTAGTTTCGGTTGAGGGATTGCAGCCTTTGCCCCAGCTGTTCATGATCAGGGTAGTCAGCATTTGTGCCGGGCTGACGGGCCGAATCTGTATTAGCTGTTAAGAGAAAACCAGGGAAAATAAGGCAAAACAAGGTCAGAAATGCAGTTTTTTTAAGTGTATTCATTGATGGGGGGTATTGCGGTTTTTGGGGTTAAACATACAAATAAAACGTAAAATCAACCTGACAGTTCATCCATCAATAAACAAATAAAACGATAAAGCGCTCATTTGCAGGCACTAACAAATACATAAAAAACCATAAACAAAAAAATTGTCAACAAAAAGATCAAGACTTGGACCGGCTAAAGTAGCGTTGACATGACACTAGATTTTTGTTTTATTTATCCTAATACACTTCGGGCCACAAAAACCGGCAAATCAGTTTCACTGATCACCCCTGCAGTATCGCTGCCATAAATAAGGTTATGCAGCTTACCTTTCCCCTGGGTGAGCAGGGCAATCATATCTGGTTTGTACTTCCTTGAAAAATTCCGGATGGCTGATTCCAGGCTTGAATTCTCCATGGTGTTGATCGAAAAATTGTGCATATTTTTCTTTTTTGCCAGTTGGTGCAGCCTTTCAATGGCTGCAGTGGCAGAGATGTTGCCGTTGGTAATAACATACAATAACTGCAAATGTGCATTAAGCAAACCGGCAAATTCAGTTACACTTTCTAATCCCTTTTGTTGTTTATCCTCAAGTTCCACATCTATAGCAAGAACTATACTGTCAATAGTTGAAGAGATGGGTTCATCGGTAAGAACAATCATGGGGTAGTCTATTTTCCTGATCATCTTTTCTGTTTCCGAACCCAGCAATATTTCCATAAAACTAAACTTATCACGGCTGCCTGTTACCAGTAAATCTGCCTGGTATTCAATCATGAAGTGGTTAATGTCTGATGTGTTGTGGTTGACTTCCACGACCGGTTTAATCGTAACACCCGGTTTTGAACATTTTTTCGCCTGTTTCTCAACAAGGTCTTTACGTTTGTTGAAAAGTACATCATTTAGCTTGTGTGTTACATGGTATGGTAAGTAATATGCTCCGCCCGATGCAGCAGTGATTTGGATATGTGACGGAATCAGTAGATTTAGGAGCACTACCTCTTTGATGTTAAGTTGTACGGCTAAGTCAGCAGCATATTCGGCTGCTATGTCTGATATCTCAGTTAGGTCAGTGGTTACTAATATTTTGCCGGTTTGCATATGTCTTGTTTTTTGTTTACCTTTCACAATCTATTATTGTACCATAATTTTCTTTGATGGCGACATATTCTCCAAGAGTCTGAAATACAGGGCTGTGTGGTTTTAAAGGAAAATGTTGCTTTTTTCAGTTTGTGGAAAAACCTCAACACTGTTTTTTTTCATAACAGAAAAATGCATGAATCCCAATAAACTTGTGAAAAATGTTGAGCAAAAAAAGCCAAATACAGATATGAAAGACCTTGCCGTTTTGTCAAAGAACATTCCCGGTTTGGAAATGTTTCTTATTGATGAAGAAATGCGTGTACGATGCAAGCTGGGGCACGAAACGTTTATCCAACGCTGGCATAATGAGTCCGGTGAAGATGCCGGGTTTCTGAGTTATTTTCCTCCTGAAACAAAAACCATCATTGAACCCTTGCTAAGTATTGCTTTTCAGCAAACACCGGTAAGCAGCGAGTTTTCCATAAAGAACAATTCTTTTTCCATTCGTATGATTCCCTACAAAAACGGGGATAGTGAAGTTTTATGTGCTGTGATACTGCAAAACATTACCGAAACTAAAGTTGTAGAGAATAAGCTAAAGGACTCAATGACAGAAGCTGAAGAGGCAAACAAAGCCAAAGATATCTTCGTGGCCAGGATGTCTCATGAAATCAGAACGCCCCTGAGTGCCGTAATTGGTTTTGCTGAACAGCTTAAAGGGACGCGTCTTACCAAAAAGCAATCAGATTATGTAGATATTGTTAACAATTCTTCGCGTCACCTGCTTTCTATTCTTGATGACATCCTGGTGCTTTCCAAAATAGAATCGGGAACCATAGAGCTGGACGAAATGCCGTTTACGGTAAACAATGTATTTGAGGATATTGACAAAATGCTGGAAGCAAGATACTTAAAAAAAGGATTAAATTTTTATTATAAAACTGATTTCTTAAATGATTACAATTTGCTGGGTGATGCCGAAAAGCTAAAACAAGTCTTGATCAACCTGGCAAATAATGCCATCAAGTTCACCAAAAAAGGAGAAATAATGTTGGTGGCTAAATTGGTAAATGAAGATAAAAATAATGCCAAAATTTGTTTTGAAGTAACCGATACCGGTATTGGAATAGCTCCTGGTAAGATAAAAGAGATCTTCAAACCATTTCAGCAGGTCAACAACCATCTTAACCGGAATTTCCAGGGATGTGGCCTGGGTTTAACCATCAGCAAGGACCTTGTTGAATCCATGGGCGGTGAGCTTACCGTTGAGAGTACGCCAGGAATAGGATCGACTTTTTCTTTTACACTTGAATTTGAAAAATCGACTGATTCTGTTTCTGAAAGCAAGTTAGTGCCGGAAAAAACGGGCAAAATCGTTCCCAAAAGCCTTCGCATTCTTTTTGTAGATGATGACCCGGTAAATTTACTGCTTGGAAAGGTCATTCTGAAAAAATTCAGGATAAAGGCAGATTTTGCCGAGTCGGGAGAACAGGCTTTGGCGTATTTTAAGCCCGGACGCTATAACATGATCTTTCTGGATATCAACATGCCGGATAAAAGCGGGATAGAGGTTACAAAACAAATAAGGGAAAAGGAAGAAAATTCAGGGGAAAAGCATAAAACCACCATTGTTGCCATGACTGCCAATGCCCTTAGAAAGCAGCTGGTGTATTATTTAAGGGCGGGGATGGATTCAATCCTGTTAAAGCCCTACACTGAAGAAACAATTTATAAGAAAATCCAAAGGTTTACCGGAAACCCTTTCAACGTGGATACTCAAATCCAAAGCATTCAACTGTTTGAAAAGAATCAAGAAACAAAAGCGACAGATTTTTCCGGCCTGCTCAAAATTACCAAAGGCGACAAGCAGTTTACCCTGCTGATGCTGCACACTTTTGTCCAGAACACAGAGAATATGATCAAAAAGCTCAGA
>REEA01000043.1 GCA_007695305.1 Bacteroidia bacterium | reverse complement strand
AAATGCCATCAGTCCATGGGGGCCTTCCTGCACACTTTCACCAATATAAATGGTGTCGTCACCGGCCGGTGCCTGAACGGTCAAACGTGTCAGGTCAAAGTCTTGTGTTACCTGCGAGGGCAAAAAGGAGCTGATGGCACGCAGGGGCGCACCCCACAGTCCCGGTATCAGGTAAAAGACAAAGGCAAAGGTAATGATGGCCAGCACAAGGCGTGGCACCGAAAGATATTTCAGCTCTGAGTCGTGGGCAAACCTGATCTTGCCGATCAGATAAAGTCCCATCAGGAAGAAAATGGCGATCCAAAGCACCAGGAACACTTCCCTGTCAAGAATACCCCACTGTCCAACTGCATCGGCAACAGAGAGAAACTTCAGCGAAAATGCCAGCACGATGAAACCGAGCACGACTTTGACCGAATTCATCCAACCACCGGATTTGGGTAAGGACTTCAAAGCGGTTGGAAAAACGGCAAAGAGGCTGAAAGGGATTGCCAGCGCCAGACTGAAACCCAGCATCCCGATGGCCGGTGCAAACACATTTCCGTCAACGGCGGCTTCCACCAGAAGGGTTCCCACAATGGGTCCCGTGCACGAAAATGAAACAAGTACGAAGGTAATACCCATGAGAAACACACCGATCAGTCCACCGGTTTTGTCTGCCTTGCTGTCAAGGGCACTGGACCACGACGCCGGCATGGTAAGCTCAAAGGCCCCAAAGAAAGAGGCAGCAAAGAATACCAGCAGGGCAAAAAAGAATATGTTAAAGCCGGGGCTGGTTGCCAGGGCATTGAGCGTTGCAGGCCCAAAAATGATGGATATGGCCAACCCGAGCACAACATAACTGAAAATGATGGTAAACCCGTACACCATGGCATCTCTGAATGCCCTTGCCCTGTTATCGGCATTACGCAGGAAAAAGCTGACAGTGAGAGGGATCATGGGAAATACGCACGGCGTAAGCAAGGCCAGCAGTCCACCCAGAAAACCCAGGATGAATGTCCAGCCAAGACCACTTTCTTCCTGCTCGCGGGGTGCGTAAAATGTGGGTTCGGTTAATGCTTCCACGTCCCCGTCATCCGTTTCATAAGGCAACTGCGCTTCCAGCAGGGGAGCAGCGTCCGGTTCCTCCGGCACTACTTCCTCTGCAACTTGTTCTGCCCGCTCTACGGGTGTTGGCGCTTCAACGACCCTGGCTCCTGCACCCGGCAAATCGAAAGAAAAATTGACATAGTCGGGAGGAAGACAACGGGCATCATCACAAGCCATATATTGCAACTCACCGGTAATACGTACCGCTTGCGTTGATGTTACCCTCACCTGCTGGCGAAAAGAGACCGAGCCCCCATACATGGGGATATCCATTTCAAAGTTTGGATCATACTTCACAACCGCTTCCGGATACATCAGTTCTCCAACAAATTCAAAGCCTTCAGCGTCGTCAAAGAAAAATGCCGTGGGAATTGGCCCGCCCGGTGCCAGGTCGGTGCCGTAAATATACCATCCCGCATCTATGGTGGCAGTCATCCGGATTTCATGAAGGTCATCTGCTAACTGCTCGTGCTCAAAATGCCAGTCAACAGGATCAAAAATCTGGGCCATTGACTGACCAGCAGACATTGAGAAAAGGAACAACGCGAGTAATGCGCCGAAAAAACTTTTATGTTTCATTTGGTAATATTTTGTAAGTGCAACGTCCATTGCTGTGAATGGTTTGTTTTCAGGCTGTTAAAACAAGTTAAACCTTGCAGAAAGGTATTGGCCTGCAAAGTTAACATAAAGAGAGGAAAATATAGGGTTTTTTGTATAAGTTAACGGAATGGGAGCAGTGTGCTGATTTTTATCTTGGGAAATAAGTCATTCAGATGATCTGCATCTGAAAGTAGTTTTTAGTTTGTTTTGTGATTTTGAAACGGTTGTCGGCCCTGATTCCCGGGAGCCAGGCAATTTGTCCGGCTGATGTCAGAACAAGGACCTGTTGTTTTCTGTGCAAGGGGATTTTTTCTTCCGTAAGGATATCACTGATCTTTTTTTGTCCTGACATTCCAAGAGGCACCATTTTTTCGCCTGGCTTCCAGGGCCTGACAACCAAGGGGAAGCACAACTTGTCAAAGTCTGCCAGCAACGTTTCAGGTCCGTCGGGCAAAGATATTTGGTCATCCATGGGGCCGCTTTCGCAGATGAAGCGTTGTTTTCCCACCTGCACCTCCCTGGTGTTTTTGTCAAACTCCACGGAAGCGATTTCTGTGGTGCTCTTATCCGGAAAAACGATGAATGCCTCCCTGTCTTTCACAGCCGTATGCGTTTCCGACGAAAAGGTTTTCCCCGGCCGGCCGTGCATGCAAACAATCATTTGCCGGCAAACATCTTGCGTGAATCCATACTCCTTCAAAAACTCGTGTAAAAAAACATGGGGGACAGGCAGCTTGCTGAGAGCCTGGATGGAAACATGCGTCTCTTCACCGAGTTGTTTTACACAGGCTATCTTTTTAGCCTCAGTCGTCATCCGGTAAATGGTTTCCGAAGCTTCCATCCGTTCAAAAAAGGATTGCATGGTGCCGCTAAACCCCGGATTGATTTCATTCAGTACACCAATAACCTGATGTCTGATCTTGTTCCTGGTGTATTTCAGTTCTTTGTTGGAAAGGTCCTCCCGGAACTCCAACCCATGGTCATTTGCATAGTGTTCAATGTCTTTGCGAGAAGCAAACAACAAGGGTCTGATCACATGATTGGTTTTCAGCGGGATTCCTGTCAGGCCGCTGATGCCGGTTCCGCGGGCAAGGTTAATGAAAAGGGTCTCGATGGCGTCATCCAGGTGGTGTGCCGTGGCGATGGCATCATAGCCTTGCTCTTTGCGGATACTTTCCAACCACCGGTATCGCAGGGTTCGGGCTGCCATTTGCACAGAGATGCCATGCTCGGCGGCGTAAGAGGCGGTATGGAAACGTTCACAAAAAAATTGCCGTCTTAACTGCTGTGCACAGGCTTTCACAAACGCTTCATCAGCATCGGAATCTTTGTCCCTCAGCAAAAAGTTGCAGTGGGCCAGGTCGAACGAATAACCGCTCTTGCGAAACAACTCCACCATCACCATGGAGTCCATCCCCCCGCTAACAGCCAGCAACACTCGTTCGCCTTTCTTTAGGAGGTCATTCCCGCTGATATGTCTTTCAAATGCTTCCTGCATGCCTTGAGCATTGTTCGTTTGTCCTTTGCAGAACATGGTGTGCGCATTTCAGGCACGAATGTCTGAAAAATGAAAATGCTTTCTTTTCCAAAGATAGCAAAAACAAAAGAGCGAAGGGAAAGTGAACTCCTTTGGCATTACGGTCATTCGATATTTTCCCATTGACATTTGTGTCCTTAAAAGAATTGCGGTTTTTGCGGGAAAAGTTTTCCGCGCAAAAACCGCAAATATGTCAATACGCTTTGAAAAAAGGCGTGCTCTGATGCGCGTATTTATGGTTAGCGTAATGATTTGAAACCGGTCAGCGGTCTGACGGCTTCGTTTTTCAGGAAATCCCAGTCGCTGAGATCAAACCAGGTAAAGGAGCCGCTGTAATATCCGGTTACTTCATTCCCGTCTTCGGCAACCAAATTGAGGGTGATCTGATAGTTTGATCCTGATTTGGATACTTCAACATTACCACCTACGATCTCGATAAAAGTTCCCTCCTCGGTGGCAGCATCAAAATCCAGTACGATTTCGGCCAACGTTCCGATAGTGAAAGGCTCTGCGGTGTCGTCGGGATCAAAAGTATATGTGCCGGGTACAAGTTCATCTTCCCCGGGTGAGAAAAATTCAATTGCAACCCCGTCTCCTGTACCTGTAAATCTGGGGACGCTAGGATCAAACGCCAAGCCGTCTGAATGTAAAAAGAGGTCCATATTGTACGTGTCATGATCCCATTGTTGACCGAAATTGAGCATTATTCCTCCGGCCAGGCTATATGTGTTGCCATCATAGGTAAAATGGTTGCTCATACCGTTGTTGTTGTCGTCATCATCGCTGCATGCTGCAAAAAAGAATGGTGAAACAAGCAATGCCAGCAGCAATGTCCATTTTTTTGTTTTCATTTTGAGATAAATTGTTTTTTGGTTTTTAAATAATAGTTGTAACATAAAACCAACGGACACATCGCTTGAATGTTCACTTTTGATCCTTTTCCGGATTTGGTGTCCCTCAATACAACGTAATTTTACATTTTCACCTTTCTGCATTTTTTGATTCCACGCAAAGGCCGCAAAAGAGGGAAAAAGACCTTTGGACATTTCGACTTTTCGACCTTTCCACATTTTTTCCACACAAAGAAGTCTTCAGAATGAAAGGTTTCCTGCAGGGAGGGAGTCAGGATATGGCTTTTCTTTCTCTTGGGAAACGCAGATATTCTTGGTTGTCCATGATCTCTTTCAGGTTTTTCACCACGAGGTAAACCTCTTCAAAACTGTTGTAGAGAGGGACGGGGGCAATGCGTATGGTGTCGGGAGCCCTGAAATCGGGAATGATATTTCTGTTTTTCAATGCACTGCATATCCTAAGCGCTTCGGTAGGATGTGTCAGTGCGATATGGCCACCGCGACGTTCATCCTGCGGGGGGGTAGCGATGGAAAATCCATGGGCGGAAAAAAGATCCAAATCATGCATCAGCTCTACGAGGAAAGAAGTAAGGAGCAGAGACTTCTGCCGGATGGCTTCAATGCCAGCTTCATTGATGATTTTCAGGGAGCCCTCCATGGTGGAAGAACCCAGGATTCCCGGTGAGGAAATTTGCCAGCCGCCGGCACTTTTTGCATGGTCAAAATGCAGCGACATGTCAAACTGTTTCTCTTTTACATAACCAAACCATCCCGCCATGAGCGGCTCTTTCCCAAAATGCTTTTGGTTGACATACAGGAAGGCACTGCAGCCCGGTCCGCCATTGAGATATTTATAACTGCAGAAGGTGGCAAAGTCAACGCCCCAGCGACCAAAATGATGGGGCACAACCCCGGTGGAGTGGCTGCAGTCAAAACCGATCGGGATACCCCGTGAATGTGCGGCCTCCGTTAGCCTTTGCATGTCAAGCAACTGTCCGCTGGCGTATAAAACAGAAGGGAGGTACACCAGGGCCACATCATCGGTCATCATTTCGATAATTGTATCTTCTTCCAGCGTTTTTCCATTTTCTGACGTTGCCAGCAACAGCACCTCATCCGGGTTAAGACCCCTTTGTTTGATCTGTCCCTTAAGGGCGTAAATGTCAGATGGAAAGTTCAGCTCATCGGCCAGTATCTTGTTTCGTTTTCCTTCCGGGCGGTAAAATGTGCTGATCAGGGAATGGATGTTTACGGTGGTGGTACCGGTAAAGATCAACTCACCGGCAGATGCACCAACCAATGGAGCAGCCATCTCACCAATCTCTTCGGCAAAATAGAACCACGGCCGGTCAGCTTCCAGCCAACCCCTGATGCCCATGTTTTTCCATTCATTCAGCACCCGCTGCAACGATTGCTCTGCATCCATGCTGAGCAGTCCGAGTGAGTTGCCGTCTACGTATATGGTGTTTTCCGGAATATAAAAACGTTTCCTGAAACCGGAAAGGTTGTCCTTTTCATCAAGCGCCTGTGCCCTGAATAGATAGTGTCCGAAATTGCCCATAGATTTTATATTTGAAGGTGTTTGTCGGGAGATCAGTTTGTGCAACAAAATATCAGAACAGTTCTTCCCTGGAGATCAGTTTGAAGACCTTGTCGCCGCGTCTGACCATGCCGGGGACTTTTACAGAGCATGTATCTCCTTTCTCAGCAATGTTTACCGGATGCAGATCCACCCTGATCTCCCGGGGTGTAAATTCCACAACACCTGTAGTTGGCCCGGTGACCATCAAGGGGTCATTCACCCCGAAGGCGTGGGTTTCCATGGTGATCTCCGCCACCTTTAACTTCCCAAAGTAATTGCTTATCTTCCCAAGATATTGTTTTCGCTGTGTGGCTTGTGAGCCGTAACGTTCCGACCATTCACCCATGGTACGCCCAAGGTAATAGCCATCCCAGAAGCCGCGGTTGAATACCCGGCGCAGACGTTCTGTCCAATCGTCGACTTTCTCCCTATTGTAACTGCCGTCAACAAAGGCTTGTACAGCTTCCCGATAACATTCCGTTACCGTTTTCACATAGTCGGGTCCGCGCCCGCGACCTTCTATTTTGAAAATGCTGACCCCCGCGCGCATGATCTTGTCAATGAAACCGATGGTGCAAAGGTCCTTCGGCGACATGATGTAGTCGTGATCCACCTCCAGCTCATAACCTTCTTCCTTGTCGGTAACCAGGTAGGAGCGGCGGCAGAGCTGTAAACACGCCCCGCGGTTCGCAGAATAATTCATGTTGTCAAGACTCAGGTAACATTTGCCACTCACCGCCATGCACAAAGCTCCGTGTACGAACATCTCCAGTTGTACCGGCTCGCCGCCCGGACCCTTGACCCCGTCCTTGTGTATTCCCTGTGAGATATGATGAACCTGCTCCAGCCTGAGCTCTCTGGCAAGAACCATCACATCACCATACTGTGCATAAAACTTTACCGCTTCCAGGTTGGTGATGTTGCACTGGGTGCTGATATGCACACGTACCTCTTTCTCCAGGGCATAACGCATCACTGATATATCGGAAGCAATAATGGCCGTAACGCCGGCATGCTTTGCCTGGTCAACCAGCTCATGCATGCTGTCCATCTCTTCATCATAAATGATCGTGTTTACCGTGAGATATGACTTGACCCGGTGTTCCCGGCAAATGGCAGCGATCCTGTGCAGATCGTCAATGTCAAACTTTTGTGATG
>REEA01000044.1 GCA_007695305.1 Bacteroidia bacterium | reverse complement strand
GTTAAAAGATAAAAGTTAAAAGATAAAAGTTAAAAGTTAAAAGTTAAAAGATAAAAGTTAGAAATTAGAAGTTGTGTTATGCTTTCGTACGCTCCTTTGTGGTTTTTGTGTGAACAAAAATGCTCTGTGCAAAGGACGGAAAATGTTTTAAGCACGCAAAGAGATCCATAAATACACAAATTGTTTTCACAGATTTGCACAGATAGCATTCATCAGGGTTGTATCGATTTGCTGCTTACTGTTTTCTGCCTGCTGTCTGCTCAAAACTCACTCACGGGCTAAATCCTAATTTCCCCAAAAAAGCCGGACAATCCGTCATGTGCGTTTCACATGATGCTTTCGGGTTTAAAACGACTGGGATTTTGTATGATCATTTGCTCCGCTTTTCGCAATTTTTCGCGAGAACCCATATCGGCCCAAAAACGGGGATCATGTTCAAAAGCCAGAATCTTGTGTTCTTTAGCCAGGCGCAAGTATGTTGTGTTGATGGAGAAAGTGCCGCTTTCCGTGATCAGTTTAAAAATACGGGGGTCTACCACATGAATTCCGCTGAATGCCAGCTTTTCGGTTTTTCCCGACGGTGTCCGGCCCGTGAGAATTCTTTCGCCTGTTTCCGTATTTTCCCAACCGGCAAGCCGGTTTTGATGCCACAGGAAGTATCTGGATGTTTTTCTTCTGCTAACTGCCAGGGTTACCAATGCATTATTGGACATGTGGAAATGCAGCATCTTAAGGAGATCTGCATCGGAAACAACATCGGTATTGTGCAGTATCACCGGCTGATCGCCCTGCAAAAGGGATGCGGCATGCAACAAACCGCCACCTGTGTCCAGCAGATTATCTGTTTCGTCGGATATGTGGAATTGCACACCCGGGTAATTCAAGCTTTGGATGCAGGCTTTCATTTTGTCTGCGTGATGGTGCACGTTTACCACGATTTCGGTTATACCGGCGGCCATGAGTTTTTCAGCTACATGCAACAGCATGGGCTTGCCGCATATTGCTACCAGGGCTTTTGGGATTGTTCGCGTTAAGGGATCGAGTCGTGTACCCATACCTGCGGCAAAAATCATGGCTTTCATACAGGGCTTTTTCTATGGTTTAAACTGCCGGTGTGGAATCTCAACCGTCATGGATTTTATGTTTATGTTCCTACCATGGGAAGGATCAATTTTTGGTCATAGTATGATATTGAGATTCAGTGATCACGAACTGAATCGTCCGGGCCAGTTTGCTTCTTCAAAATGTTGCACAATCACGTTTATTTCATACTTATTCCTCAGGAACCCGGCCAGTTTTTCAGCACAATAAACCGAACGATGCTGGCCGCCGGTACATCCAAAGGAGATGGTCAGGCTGGTGAAGCCACGTTCCAAATAGGTTTCCACGGCGGGTTCTACAAGGCTTTTGGTGCTGTTTAAAAAAGCTGCCACCCCGGGCACATTGTTTAGAAAGTGAATCACGTCATGGTGTTTTCCCGTGAGCGATTTGAATCGCTCTTCCCTGCCTGGGTTTTGGAGGGCACGGCAATCAAAAACAAAGCCTCCGCCATTTCCTGAATTGTCTGCGGGGATGCCGTTTTTATAGGAAAAGCTTCCGATACGTACCGTTAGCGTATCATCAGGTGGAGCCAGAATTTCAACCCGGCTGTCGTCCCCAAGAGTCGGCTTTTCCTGCACAATTGTCTTCAAAATCCGGCTTAAGTATGGGGTCTCTTTTGGGAACAATTGGTTTTCTTCAAGCCAGGCAAGATTCTTCAGGGCATAAGGCAAACTTTGGAGAAAAAACTTTTTCTTTTCTACCCCGCCGCGAAATCCATAGGTGCCCAGTGCCTGTAAAATGCGCATCACAACAAAACCATAAAAAGATCTCCTGAATGCTTTTCTGTCAAGAGATACTTCTTTACCGGCTTTTTCCATGTAATAGGCCAGAAGCTCTTCGCGCCGGTGAAAAGGTATATTGGCTTTGGCATCAAAGAGGAGTGAAGCAATATCGTATTCCAGGGGGCCTTTTCGGCCGCCCTGGTAATCTATGAACCATGGGTTGTCTTCCCTGATCATGATATTCCTCGACTGAAAGTCGCGGTACATGAAATACATGGCAGGAGATTTGCTCAAAAGTTGAATAAACCGTCGAAAGTCCTCTTCCAACTCCTGTTCGTCGAAATGGATACCGGTAATTTTCAAAAAATAGTATTTGAAGTAGTTGAGATCCCAGGTCATGGACTGTTCGTCAAAAGCGTGCCGCGGGTAGCATACGGAGAAGTCGATTTTTTTTGCACCTTCTGTCTGAAAGAGTACCAGATAATCGATTGTGCGATGATACAGCGACATGATATGCTTGTCGAAATCAACATTTTCTTTGTGAGGCAGCAGTGAAAACAACCTGGTATCACCCAGATCGGTAATCAGGTAACAGTTGGTTTCAGTATCCCGGGCCAGTACCTTTGGCACCGGCAGCCCCAGGCTGAGGAAATGGTTTGTGAGCTGAAAGAATGCTTCATTTTCGCGTGCATCCGGGTTGAATGCACCAACAACCGTATAATTTTTTGCCCAGATGCGAAAATATTGCCGGTTGGAGCCCCCGGCCGGCATCGGAGTGATCTTGTGCGGAGTTTCACCATACCACCCGGCAAACAACTCGCTCACCAGCCTCTCTGTTATCCAGTTCATAAACACATGCTTTGTCTGCAAAAATACGTTTTTTCCTTGTTTGTTTTCCTTATCCCGTTATTATTGAACCGGAGATTCGGCCATGTGATCTGAATTAAACAAAGCAATAATGTGATTCATTTGCTGAAAAAGCCTATTTTTGTTTTTACGAAACAAACATGTTCATCATGGATGATCATTGTGTTGATGCCGGGATTATGCAGATTAAAGCTCTATAAATCAAATATTTAAAAAAACAATATCATGAGTACAGAAGGCGTAAAAGATATTTTGAAGCAAGCCATCATTATGGAACACAGGGGAAAATCCCTTTATGAACAGGTTGCCGCTCAAACCACAAACGAGGATGTTCGTAAAATTTTCCAGGTCATGGCAGATGAGGAACAAACCCATATTGACTTTTTGCAGAAGCAGTTGAAGCATTATGGCGAGGCGGGTCGGTTCGACAGGAATGAGCTGGAAAAAGCCCCCGGCCATGATGCCATTGCCAACACCATCCTGACAGAAGAGATGGTGCAGGACATCAGCGGTTCAGGCTTTGAAGCAGCAGCTATTTCTGCAGCTATCGACATGGAAACAAAATCGGTGGAGGCCTATTCCAAAAGAGCATCGGAAACTTCCGACCCACATGAAAAAGAATTATTTGAATGGCTTGCCAACTGGGAAAAAGGGCATCACAAACTGCTGGTGGATCTCAACAAGCAGCTCACGGAGAAAATCTGGTACGACAACAACTTTTGGCCGTTTTGATTGGTTTTCGGACAAGCTTCCGGCAATCTTTGCCGATAGTCGGCTAAATGCTGTTTCACAAAGTGAAATAGCTGCTTGTTGAGCTATTAGAGCATGGTATCCGGCATCAAATCTTAGAAGCAGGCATATTTCAGTTCATCATTAAAATACTTCCAGTCCATGAAGGCACCCAACGTAACCAAGGTTACCACCCATGTTTTGCAGGAGATGAAGCTTCGGGAGGTAAAGATATCCATGCTCACCGCTTACGACTATTCCATGGCCCGCATTGTTGACAGGGCAGGTATTGACGTGATCCTGGTGGGTGATTCGGCTGCCAATGTGATGGCGGGACACAAAACCACCCTCCCCATCACCCTCAATGAGATGATCTATCATGCCAGTTCTGTGATGCGGGCAGTATCCAGGGCTTTGGTTGTGGTTGACCTGCCTTTTGGCACATACCAGGGCAACAGCAGGGAGGCTTTGTTGTCGGCCATCCGGATCATGAAGGAATCAAATGCCAATGCGGTGAAACTGGAAGGGGGACGTGAAATCATCGAGTCTGTTGACCGCATCCTCTCTGCAGGTATACCGGTGATGGGACATCTTGGTCTCACACCCCAGTCGATCAACAAGTTTGGCACCTATGTGGTACGTGCCACCCAGGAAGAGGAAGCACTTAAACTGGTTGAGGATGCGCACCTTCTCACTGAGGCAGGCTGTTTTGCACTGGTACTGGAAAAGATACCCGCTGTTTTGGCAGCAAAGGTTACCAGGGAAATCAGTATTCCAACCATTGGTATCGGTGCCGGCAACCAGGTAGATGGCCAGGTGCTGGTGCTTCACGATATGCTTGGGATCAACAAGGACTTTTCTCCACGTTTCCTGCGACGCTACAACAACCTGTATGATGAAATAAAAACCTCCGTGGAAAACTATATTTCCGATGTGAAGCAACTGAAGTTTCCCAATGAGAAGGAACAATATTGATTCCAATACTTCTGAAGACGCCACTACCGGCATCCATAAACCCAATGGCTTGTCCGGATCCCGTGTTTTATTTGAAGACAATCATCTGATCATTATCAGCAAGCTTGCTTCTGAAATTGTACAGGGTGACAAAACCGGCGACAGTCCCCTTTCAGAGACCGTAAAATCCTATATCAAAGAAAAATATAATAAACCGGGCCGTGTTTTTTTGGGTGTTGTGCACCGTATCGACCGACCGGTGAGTGGTGCAATCATTTTTGCACGCACTTCCAAGGCTTTGACACGGATGAATGAGATGTTGAAAAACAAAACCATTACCAAAAAGTATCTGGCGGTGGTTGCCGTCTCTCCCCCGGCATCATCAGGCAAACTTGTGCATTATCTCAGGAAAAATGAAAAGCAGAATAAATCTTATGTGGTTCATGAAAGCACAAGGGGAGCAAAGCGGGCTGAGTTGCTTTATAATGTGATTGCCGGGAGCGACCGGTATTTTCTGCTGGAAGTGGAACTGCTCACGGGAAGGCACCACCAGGTGCGTGCGCAGCTGGCAGCCATTGGTAGTCCCATCAAAGGAGATCTGAAATATGGTTATGACCGCTCCAACCCCGGTGGCAGCATTCACCTGCACGCCCGTTCTGTATCTTTTACCCACCCGGTCCGCGACGAAACCGTTCATGTTGTGGCCCCATTGCCCGCCGGTGACCCCATCTGGCAATTGTTTGAAACGTATTTGAAATAAACCACTTCCCGGTTTTCAATTTTCAATTATCGATTATCAATGGTCGATTGCTGATGCTTTTTGTTGAAAAAACCTGCAAACGCGGGGTATATGTGGAAAGTGAGAAAGTGTGAAAGTGTGAAAAGGAAAAACGCACAGGCTTTACGGGGGTCTGCTGCTAATGGCTTTTTATAAATGTTTCCTTTATCAGCAGATGATCAACTTTCAGCTGCAGTATGTAAAAGCCCTGCGGCAAACCCTCCAGGCTCACCATGCGAATATCAATACCTGATTTTGTTCGTATTTCTTTGCCAAACTGATCATAAATGCGTATTTCCGTTTTTTGATTTCCCGGATAAGAATGTCCATAGTCAATGTAAATGTAATCGCCGGCAGGGTTTGGATAAATTTTAATGTGATGTGACTGCTGAGGTGGTCTGATGATTGTGGAAAGGTCGCAGTTGGCGCCCGTTGCCGCAAGGTTTTCAGGTGAACACAATTCCGCACGTATGTCGCTGAGTGCTGCCCGCATCCGGATTCGCTGATCCAGAGAGAACATATTGAGGCATTCGTCGGGATTGTAATACATGTAGTTTTCATTTTGCGGGTAGATGAGCGAGTCGTTGGGACAAGTAATAACATTAAAGTAACAATCATCTCCCGGTCCCATCGGTTCACTCCAGTGAATCGGTGTGTCGCAGCACCTGTCGGTTATCAGATCACAATCAAGTGATTCGCAAAGGCCTGTAACATGATTGGCTTGATGAAACGTATGATACAATCCCAGATAGTGCCCCACCTCGTGCGTAAATGTTTTCCCTCCCTGTATGTCAGGGTCATCTCCGCCCAGGTTCAGGCCGACCATCTCATGAGCCACAACTATTCCGTCATATTCCGGTGTTTTCAGCCATGGAACAACACCAAAGGCAAATTCAGGGATTGGTCGTGCCCAGACGTTAAAGTATTTATCCGGATCAAATATGGT
Source organism: Bacteroidia bacterium (assembly GCA_007695305.1). Taxonomy (GTDB): domain Bacteria; phylum Bacteroidota; class Bacteroidia; order Bacteroidales; family UBA7960; genus PUPG01. The sequence continues at coordinate 724 of REEA01000044.1, read as the reverse complement.
CGCCTCCATGACTTCAAAGGTCATGTTCATTTCAAAATCAGGAATGAGGTGCCAGACTACCCCATCAAACTCCTCACCGTCGGGTTTGATGGTAGCGAGGCACAGTTCGATGTGCGTATCAGCGGCCACTGCCTTGAACATTTCACGGGTGTGAACGGTATCGGGGTTTTGCCTGCGAAGGTGCTTGTTGGTGTGCACCAGTTGGGCAATGACGCGGTCAATGGATATGCTGTCTTCTGGTGATCTCATGATCACATGTACCACCGTTGGCAGGTAGAGGATGTCCGTATTGTGGTGTCCGCCCTGATCCCGAAACTCCAGCACAAAGGCGTTAAATTCTTCCTCATCGTCGCTGTCTTTGGCATTGATGAAAGTTTCACAAGTAAACTGCGCTGATACAGTATTAGCCATCAGCATGAAACAAATTATCCACAAAATAAGGCTCGTTCTTTTTTGCATTTTGCTGATTTTTTCTTTATTACTGATTACTGCCTGCTTCTTACTATTCACTTTCACCCTCAAGTCCCTCAAGTCCCTCAAGTCCCTCAAGTCCCTTAAGTCTCTCAAGTCCCTTAAGTCTCTCAAGTCCCTTAAGTCTCTCAAGTCTCCCACCTACCTCCCTCTCTCCACGGGCAGAGGCATGATCAGCGGCCGGGCAAAAATGGCACACACCACCATGATGGTGAGGTACAATAAACCATCATCCGAAAGAAAACATGTCTTT
>REEA01000045.1 GCA_007695305.1 Bacteroidia bacterium | reverse complement strand
AGGAAACCCCGGCGGAAGAAACCCCTGTTGAAGAACCGGTCGCGGAAAAACCCGTAGAGGAAACCCCGGCTGAGCAACCCGTCACCGACGAAAAACCGGCCGAAGAACCCATTGCTGAGAAAAAGGCAGAGATTGAGCCTGATGATACGATCACCTCCGGGAAAGAAGCAGCAGACACCCACGCACCTGAACAAACGGCAGGCATAAAGGGAATTGTGGAAGATGATGATGACAATGATGTATTGCTGGAAAAATACAGCGCAATGACTCGCGAAGACCTTGTGGACACGGTGGAGGTTCTCGTGACAAGCGAAGATGTCAATCACATAAGAAAACATATTGGATTTATCAAATTAGCATACCGTAACCTGCTTAGAAATGAAAATATGGCATCCTATGAGCAGCGACTTGAGAAGGATGCAGATGAACAAAGTGAAGAGGTCATTTCAGATAGTCTGAACGATAGGTTTGACGCTGCATTTGCTGTCTATAAAGAGAAAAAAACAGCCTTTGATAAGGCACTTGAGGTTCAGATGCAGGAGAATTTGCAGGCTAAGGAAGCGATATTGGAAGAATTGCGTCAGTTAATTGATTCGGAAGAAGAACTCAAGAAAACCTATGATCAGTTTCATGCTTTGCAGGACCGCTGGCGTTTGGTAGGTCCGGTACCCAGGGGTGCCAAAGGAACCCTTTGGAACAATTATCATTTCCTGGTGGAAAAGTTTTTTGACAAGGTCAATATCAATAAAGAGCTGAAGGATCTGGATCTGAAAAAGAACCTTGAAGCCAAAACAGAACTTTGTGAAAAAGCGGAAGAATTATTGCTGGAAACATCCATTACGAAATCTTTCCAGCAATTACAAAAGCTTCATGAAGCCTGGAAAGAAATAGGCCCTGTTCCTCAGGACAAAAAGGATGAAATCTGGGAGCGCTTTAAAGCAGCAACCGATAAGCTGAACAAGCGCAGGCAGGAACATTATGAAGGACTCCGCGAAGAACAAAGTAAAAACTACGCGGCAAAACTATTGTTGTGTGACAGGGCTGAGGATCTCCTGGCTACGATTCCTGAAACCCCTCGACAATGGCAACAGCAAACCGAAAAAATCAATGAATTGTTTAACGTTTGGAAAACCATTGGTTTTGCTCCCAAAAAAGTGAACAATGAAGTATGGAACCGTTTCCGGAATGCTTTAGACAACTTTTTCTCCAACAAAAAAGAATTCTTCAGAAAATATAAAGATCAGCAAAAGGACAACTACAATCAGAAACTCAATTTGTGCCTTCAGGCAGAAGCCCTGAAGGACAGTGAAGATTGGAGGTCAACTACTGAAGCATTGATCAGTTTGCAGCAGGAGTGGAAAAAGATTGGACCGGTGCCGGCAAAATTTTCCGATAAAATCTGGAAAAGATTCAGACAGGCTTGCGATACATTCTTTAACAAGAAGTCTGAACACTTTGCCAACATTGGTGAAAAACAGGATGAAAACCTGAAAAAGAAACTGGATCTGATCGAAAAAATAAAAACACACCAATACTCCGAGGATAACAAGGAAAATCTTGAAACCCTGAAGGATTATCAGCGACAATGGATGGAAATAGGACATGTTCCCATCAAACAGAAAGACAGGGTTCAAAGCGAATTCAGAAAGGCCATTGACCAGCAGTTCGAAATTTTGAACATTAGCAAAAAAGCTAAAACAACCCTTTCTTTCCGTTCAAAAATTGAAAACCTGAAATCTGCACCCAATGCCGATAATATTATCCAGAAAGAAAGAAACCTCATTACCGGTAAAATCAAAACACTGGAGGGAGATATAAAAGTTTTGGAAAATAATATTGGTTTTTTTGCGTCTTCTAAAAAGGCCGATATCTTAAAAGCAGAGTTTGAAGAAAAAATTGATAAAGCGAAAAATGAGATATCTGTTCTTAAAGAGAAAATGAAAATATTGAGTAACGCCTGATGCAATTGGTTTTTTATTTTCTTTGCCGGCTGTGGAGGGCTTAAATGCACCTGGGTCATGAGAAAAATACTGTTCTTGATCGCAATGGCAGTGCTGTTAAACAGTAGCTTCCTTTATGCGGCTGACTTTGGGATTCGCGGAGGAGTAAATTTTTCTTCACTTCCATCCACACAAGGTCTCAGACTAAATGCCCCGGAGCAGTTTAGTCATTATTTTGAAGCACTTGAGGATGCCTATACCGGTTTTCATTTTGGAATATTCCTGAACATCAATGTTTCTCAGTTATTCCTGCGAACCGAATTGCTGTATACGGAAACGGGAAGATCTATGGTTGTTGTTTCTGATTTTGACAGGTATCCGGATGCCACTTTTCAAACCCTGTACCCCACATACAGCCATCTGACCCTCCCACTGATACTGGGCCGGCACCTGGGTCCGTTTAAATTTGGTGCAGGCCCGGTAGCATCTGTGCTTCTGGATAATACCTGGAGTTCTGTATATTTATCAGATCTCGACAAGGATGCTTTTTTCGACTACCGTGAAACAACCATAGGATTCCAGATCATGGCTGGTGTACAGCTTGGCCGACTACTCATGGACGTGAAGTACGAAAATAACCTGAGCCGCTTTGGGGAAGGCATTACCATCGGGGGCGAATATTTTGAGTTTCATACGAGGCCACGTCAGTTTATCTTCAGTCTGGGTTTGATCCTTTTCTGAGTCCATCGAAACAGACAATCGTAGTTTTTTATATTGTACATCAGCATGTTGACGGCTTTGAACAACATGCTGATGTTTTTTCCCAAAACCAAGAGATGTTTTTTTTCATGAGCAAGATCATCTGAAAATGATGGCCCTTGCAGGTGATATCCGGGAAATGATATAGGAAGGTACCAGCAACATCCCTACAGAAATCACGAATGTGCCTGAATTTAATAAGAGTAAATGACTGATTTTTAAATTAACAGGAACTTCTGTAACATAGTACGATTCAGGAGATAATGTGATTAAACCAAACTGTGATTGGATCACTAAAAAAAACAATCCTGTTACATTACCCCAAAACAATCCCTTCGTGATGAGCATACCAGCGTGATATAGAAAGACTTTCCGTATCATCAAATTTGAACCGCCCAGAGCCTTTAAAATGCCTATTGTATTGGTTTTTTCCAGCACAGATATCAAAAGTGTGGTTATCATATTAATGCCGGCCACCATTATCATCAACACAATGATCACATAAACATTCATATCCAGCAATGAGAGCCAGTCAAAAATCTGCGGATAAAGGTCTCTGATACTTTTTACATCAAGGTGATAAGGAATTATTTCCAGGATATTCCCTGATACACGTTGAATATCGTCAAAGCCGGAAACAAGCACTTCAAAACCGCCAACCTGGTCAATCTCCCAGTCATTCAACCTTTGAATATGACGTATGTCGCCAAGTACAAAGAATCGGTCAAGTTCTTCCAGGCCGGTATCATATATTCCTTCGATACTTAATCTCCTTACCCGTGGCGGATCCTGAATAAAGTACATAAAAAGATCATCACCCAGCTCTAACTTCATACGTCTGGCAATCAGTTGTGATATGATCACTCCTTCTGAGCGAAGTGACTCCGTCATATGCAGCGTATTACCACTAACAAGCTTGTCTGAAAAAAAAGACCATTCAAAATCAGGCCCGATGCCTTTCAGGATAATACCGTGGATGTCTTCATCGGTTTTTATGATTCCGGGTTTGGTTGCAAACACTTGTACATGTTTAACTCCCTCCTGGACCGTCAGTTCTTCCAGGAAATCCTGCCGGCTGCTAACTGGCTGGGCTTCAAATGAAATGTTGTAGTCAAAATTGGTAATCTGAATATGTCCGCCAAACCCAATCACTTTGTCACGGATCTCTTTTTGAAATCCTGTTACAACCGCCATGGAAACAATCATCACAGCAAGTCCGAGACTGATACTGATAATGGCTATTCGCTTGATAAGCGGAGTAAAGCGATTGCCTGCCTCCTCACCACCCATACGTCTGGCAATGTAAAACGGGGTATTCACGTGATTTTTTTTCTCAAAAGTAGCATTTTTAGCGGACTTTGAATGTCAGGGTATCACCTTCTTTCTCTATAAAAACATGATCTCCCTCTTTGATATTACCGGCGAGCAGTTCAACCGATAGTTTGTTTAATATGCTCCTCTGAATAATTCTTTTCAAAGGTCTTGCACCGAATTGGGGATCATAACCGGCATTCGCAATCCAGTCCACGGCATCCGCGCTCAATTTGATGTCGATATTCTTTTCCTTAAGCATTTCCCTGACAAAAGCCAGCTGCAATTGAACAATACTTTTGATTTCTTCTCTTGTGAGTGGTTTAAACATAATGCACTCATCAATACGGTTGAGAAATTCAGGCCTGATGGAGCGTTTCAGAAGGGTAAACACATCATTACGGCATTGGCTGATGATCTGCTCGCGGTTGGCATCGGTCATGTTTTCCATTTGCTCCTGGATCAATGATGAGCCTACATTGGAGGTCATAATAATGATGGTGTTTTTGAAGTCGGCCGTACGGCCTTTATTATCAGTGAGTCTGCCATCTTCCAGAACCTGCAGCAATATGTTGAACACATCAGGATGCGCTTTCTCTATTTCGTCAAGCAGAACAACTGAATAAGGCTTTCTGCGCACTGCCTCTGTCAACTGGCCGCTTTCTTCATAACCAACATATCCGGGAGGCGCGCCAATCAGCCGGCTCACAGCATGTTTTTCCTGATATTCCGACATGTCAATGCGTACCATGGCGTTTTCGTCGTTGAAAAGAAAAGCAGCCAGCGCCCTGGCAAGCTCAGTTTTCCCCACACCTGTCGTCCCCATGAAAATAAATGAGCCCACGGGTCTTTTGGGATCATGCAATCCTGCCCGGCTACGCCGTATTGCATCTGAAACAGCAATAATGGCTTCATCCTGACCAACAACACGTTTATGTAATTCATCCTCAAGATACAGTAACTTTTCACGCTCGCTCTGCAGCATGCGGCTAACCGGTATACCGGTCCAGCGTGAAACCACATCGGCGATATCCTCCGCGCTCACCTCTTCTTTGATCAGCGCTGAATCAGCCTGCATTTCAACCAGTTTGTTATTTAGCGCTTCCAGCTTTTGTTCGGATTCCTTGATACGCCCGTATCGCAATTCGGCAACACGGCCAAATTCACCACTCCGCTCAGCCTGTTCTGCCTCAAACCGATATTGCTCAATGGCGGCCTTTTGTTTTTGCATTTCATCAACCACCGCTTTTTCACTTTGCCATTTTGCCTTAAGTTTGTTACGCTCTTCCTGTATATTGGCAAGTTCCTGATTCAATAGTCCAAGTTTGACTTCATCCTTTTCGCGCTTGATGGCTTCCCGCTCAATTTCCAGCTGCCTGATCCTTCTTTCAACCTCATCCAGCTCTTCCGGCACCGAATTCATCTCCAGACGAAGCTTAGAGGCTGCTTCGTCGATCAGGTCAATGGCTTTATCCGGTAAAAAACGATCCGATATGTAGCGGTGGGAGAGGTCTACCGCTGAAATGATCGCTTCATCTTTGATTCTTACCTGGTGATGTGTCTCATAACGTTCCTTCAATCCCCGCAAGATACTTACTGCATCTGCCTTTGTCGGTTCATCAACCACTACGATCTGAAACCGGCGTTCCAACGCTTTGTCTTTCTCAAAATAGCGCTGATATTCCTTCAGGGTGGTGGCACCGATGGCACGTAATTCACCCCTGGCAAGCGCAGGTTTCAGGATGTTTGCAGCATCCATGGCACCCTCTCCGGCAGCACCCGCTCCAACCAGTGTATGTATCTCATCAATAAACAATACATATTCCCCCTCAGAGGCCACCACTTCTTTTACTACCGCCTTTATCCTTTCTTCAAATTCACCTTTGTACTTGGCACCGGCGATGAGTGCACCCATATCAAGAGAAAATATCTTTTTTGATTTGAGGTTTTCCGGAACGTCACCGTTGATGATACGATGAGCAAGACCCTCGGCAATGGCAGTTTTACCAACTCCTGGCTCGCCAATGAGAATAGGATTGTTTTTTGTTCTCCGCGACAAAATCTGTAAGATGCGACGAATCTCTTCGTCTCTGCCAATAACCGGATCTAGCTTTCCCGATAAGGCCATATCATTCAAATTGTTGGCGTATTTATTCAACGCATTGAACTTTTCCTCGGCTGTCTGACTATCAACTTTTGAACCCTGACGCAAATCCTTGATTGCACTTTTCAGCCCCGATAGTGTTAAACCGCTGTCCTTTAGCAACTGAGCCACCTGGTCCGAACCAGACAAAATACCAATCAATAAATGCTCAATAGAAATAAATTCATCTCCGAAATCTTTCAGTTTCGCCATGGCAGCCTGCAAAGCCTTCTTACCCGAATCAGCCAGATATGGATCCCCTCCGGCAACCTTCGGATAACCCCCAATGATTCGATCCACAGCCTGCTGCAATACCTGGATGGAAATATTGTTCTTTTTGAGCAAAAAGGGTACAACATTATCATCCACCAGAAAAATTCCCTTCAGGATATGCCCTGTTTCCACAGCCTGATGCTGAAAACCCATGGCCACTTCCTGTGCCTTCTGAATAGCTTCCTGTGATTTTATGGTTAAACGATCAAAATGCATAATCCTTCTGTATTAAGTTGGTAATCAATATGATGTTATTGACAAAAAAGCCATATCAAAAGCCAATCCATTCCTTGATGGTGAGCTTTTTCCGGACAAAATGGCACTTTATATTTGTTTCGAATGACAGGCTTACATACCCTGTATTATTCATGCTTTTAATTCAGGTCAGATGCGAGGCGTCGAAAGCCGCCG
>REEA01000047.1 GCA_007695305.1 Bacteroidia bacterium | reverse complement strand
AATGTTTTTTTCGTTTGGAATCTTGAAAGATAATTGTCCTTTGTCGTGATATTTATTGATTAGTTGTTTTAGCTGTCATTTCTGTCTTTTTACGCTTGTTAACAACATTGACATATATACATATTTTTTAGTCGAAGTTTGATGAAAGAATGGATTGGCATCCAACAACAAAATCAAAACCGAACGATTTAGGCTACATCATCAAACCAGCCAGATGCGTACATGCTCCCGTTCTGCTGTTTGCTTGGGCACCTGAAGATAGGATTTTAACTCACCATTGCGTACAACACCCCTGCCACACCGATCAGTGCCAGTATGTAAACAATTTTGGAAGGCATGACGCCCTGGTTTTCGGCGGTTCTTCCAAAAATCCCGAACACCAGCGGGTGTACCAGGAAGGGCATGGCAAATACAAATGCGATCATTCCGGCGGCTTCAGGGCCAAACATACCTTCCTGGATGGCGGCAAACAGGCCGAAATGGGATATTGCTGAAGAGTTTGCCATTACTGCATTGTCAAGGCTCATTCCGGCAACGCTGAGCATCAGCAAACCGCCAAAAACGGCTACCAGCTGCCATCCCAGCGAGAATAGCATCAGACCCCGTATTTCGGAAGCATCCCGCCCATTGGCTGTACGCAGCGAGTTTAAGGCCATGTAGGTAAGCAGTACACCTATCAGCGCAACTGCCAAAGCATAGGGGATAAGCAATTTACCTGCGGTTGCACTGGCAGCCAGGATGGAAAACACAAAAATATGACCGATAAATGGAATGTTGATCATAATAGGCGCGCGGACAGCTGCTTCAGGACCAAGGTCACCTGCCGTACAAGCACCCGTGAGACCGGAGTGCGACAAAGAACCTGCCATTCCAGGCGCCAGATTGCGTATGTTGTTGGCCTTGCCCAGCCAGATCAAAATGGCTAATCCCCCAAACATCCACAATAACTGTCCGAAAAAACCAAAAGAAAGGATAGAACTCATGCCGCCAAGCATAAAAGCATCCGCAATGCGCGACCCCCCGACCATGAAGTTTGCCGCAAGTACCACCGGTATCCCGGCAAACAACAGCGAACGGATGGTTGGACCAAACTTCCATTTTACAAGCAGCATCCCCAAAGTAACAGAAAGTATCATGGAAAAGAAAATCTCAGGCAGCGCAATCAGGGGCCTGATCAATTGGGAAATATGAAAAGACAGTATCAATAGCATCAGGATAATTCCGGTTTCAATGATTCCTTTCCGGATGTAAACAGCCTTGTTGGTAATTTTTGCACGGTGGTCAATGAGGATGATGGACGCCACAATCCCAAGATAGCCCAGCAAAGGATAAAAGTGATCCATCTCATCCCCGGTGCTGTAGCCAATCACCATGCGCCTGAGCGACTCAATACCCGTCAGAATGAAAAATGCCCTGACAAGGAACATGAATTGTGTGGCCTTCGTGCCTAAAAAAAGCTCCTCGGAAGAGGGCACAACAATATCTTTCGGGTCAATTTTTTTATTTGTGATCAGCTTACGTATCTCCTGACCCCCCACAAAGAACGATGCCATTAGTGCGGTTATGGTAACCCTGCTCGTAAGGCCTATAATGGGAAACTCCGGTAAACCAGGCGTGGCAAGGCCGGTGTTTACCAGTATATAGCCCATAATCAATCCAAACACCACGATGATCAAAATGGGTGAGTAACGTGTGCCCGCAACAAATGTGCGTGAAACCAAAACCATTGAGATGACAAGTAACAGTGTGAGCCAGTATTGATTTAGGATATGTACGCTGGCAAAATGATCCGAAATGAATTCCATGTTCAGGTGTAATTGTATTTATTAATTGTGAATAACCCGGCAAAAATACATTATTTAGAAAAATCAACCAACGATTAATGCTGCATATTCCTAACCGGTTAAAACAGGTTTAACTTGACTCTTTATGTTTTGATTTGGGTCATTGTATGTTGTTGAAAAAACTTTTTCACGTTTTTTATAAAATCAAATGTTCAATTAAAGATATTTGTATCTTCGCTACTGTAAAAATTTGCTATTCACCCTAATCCCTCATCCCGTGGAAACAGAAGACTACAAGATCAGTTTTTTTAAACCAACCACGCAGCAAGCCCTAAAAAACAGGAATCTGATCATTAAACTGTTCCTTGCATGGGCAGTAGCTATTTTTGGGTTCCAGGTTTTGTTGAGAGTCATTGAAAAACCGGTACCCGAAGAGGCATTAATCACGTTTTCATCTGCCTGGGAAAAAATTGAAGCAGGAGAAGCTACCTACTCAGACTTCCAGGCCGCAGCACAATCGATGATTCAGGTTATGGGCAAGATAACCATTCAGCCTGATCACTATGCCGCATTGAAAGATGGCACCGGATGGGCACTTTCCAAAGTATACCCGGAAGATGAATTATCAGAACTGCAGCAAGATGTTCTGTATCTCAGTGAGCTCAGGGAACGGATAACATCTCTGCGTGATGACGAATATCTTCAAACCAAAGAATTGATCATCTCCAAGGCAGCACCCGCCCTGGATATCGGAGAAGGTACATTGTTGGCGCAACTTTTGGCCATAGGACTTGATGACAACTTACAAGTGCTGCAAGAAGAGAACAGGATGATGATTCCGGGCATAATGGATTTATACCTGATCCATAACCGCTCTTTCCTCACCGATACAATATTTCTGGGGTTCCCCTTTCATTACTTTTATACAGCTGTATTGCTGCTTGTATTTTTTATTGGATTATGCTGGATATATTGTTACAGGACCGATAAGTTGCATGCCAAACTTAACTTTCTTGAGCAAATTGACTAATGGATTGATGTTACAAACCCCGGAAATTCTTAGAAAATGAAAAAGATATCTTTGCTTGTATTATCACTGATTCCCCTGATGGCCAACGCATCCAATGATGTTACGCAACTTGAGGGCAGTTTTAAGGTCGGACCGGCCATTATTCTGATCTTTATTTTGTCACTGTTTATCCTGGTGGGCATATTATTCCGTGCCAAAGATACAACCGACTATTATGCCGCAGGCCGGGGGATTTCCCGCGTAGGCTCCGGTATGGCCATTGCATCCAACTGGATGAGCGCGGCCTCTTTCCTTGGAATGGCTGCCCTGATGTATGGAACCGGTTATCACGGCTTGTCCTATGTTGTGGGTTGGACAGGAGGGTATGTGCTGCTGCTTATTTTGATGGCAGGACAAATCAGACGGTATGGAAAATATACAGCCGCAGACTTTATCGGCGACAGATATTATTCGAAGACATTGCGTACCATAGGAGCCGTTATTGCCATTATTATATCCATTGCTTATGCAGTTGGTCAATTTGGTGGAATCGGGTTGATGTTTAAGTGGGTGATGGGCATAGAATATAACCTGGCCGTTATTATTGGCGGCTCTGTCGTACTGGCCTATACACTCATTTCCGGGATGCTCGGTGTCACAAAAAATATGCAGATACAATATGTGATCATCATAAGCTCCTTTATGATCCCCCTGTTTTTGCTCACTTATAAGTTTGACTACTTCTGGCTGGTTCCCCAAATAGGATATGGCTCTGCAGTGCAGGATATTGTTGAGGGAATCCAGATATCTGAAAAATCAGGGCTTATGAATTCACTGGGCCATCATTTTGCCATTGTTCCAAGTCCGGAGTATGCCATGCCCTGGGCACCTTCTTCCGGACAAACATTCTTTCAGTGGATGGCCATCGCGTTCTCCCTCATGATTGGAACAGCGGGCCTTCCGCACGTGATACAGCGCTTCTATGTCGTGCCAAAAGCACGCGATGCCCGTTGGTCAGTGGTTTGGGGCCTGTTTTTTATCTGCTTACTCTATTGGAGTGCCCCCGTCTATTCGGCACTGGGTACCATTTTGTCGGCAAATCCTGAAGTTGGAAAGCTTTCACCTGATGCCATTGTGGTTTATACTGCACAACTCGGAAATATAAACCCATTGATTGTGGGCCTGTTGGCAGCCGGCGGTGTGTCTGCCGCATTTTCCACTACATCGGGTCTGCTGGTGGCAGGATCTTCAGCTTTTGCTCACGACCTGTATGTAAAGGTGATTAACCCCATGGCCAGACCAAAAACACAAATGAGAGTGGCCCGCCTGGGTACTTTGCTGATGGCAATCATTATCACGGTTATCGCGATGGTTGACCTCGCGCTGATTGCTCAACTGGTAGCGATTGCCTTTTCAATGGCTGGTTGTACCATATTCCCACTGTTTCTGCTCGGTATTTGGTGGAGTGGATCAAACAGGGCAGGCGCAAAAGCCGGGTTAATCGTAGGTGGTATCGTAACACTGATCGCACTTACCTACCTTGTTGGCGCCAGAGCCGGCTGGACATTACCCTACAATGACTTCTTTACTTATTACTTAGGGGCTTGGTATTTCGCCTGGATTGGCGCCCCGCTGGCCATTGCAACCAATATCATTGTTTCCAAATTAACCGGTGAAACACCTCTTGAAATCAGGAAATTCTTAATTGATAAAGTGCATTCTTAATATTGAAACCTGTCCTGAAAAATAAAGGAACAAAAATAGTTGTGGGCATAATGCTCATTCTTGCTGCCGCAGGTATTACCATCGCATGGATGTACTACGGTAACATTAACAAATCTGTTGACCCCCGCGTTAAAGAAGCCCGGTTAATGTATGCGCGATACAATACTTATGCCGCCGGTAGTGACTATGAAATGGTTTTGACTCTGCTGGATAGCATAGAAAAAGTATACACATCCGTGCCACACTACAGGTATTCTTATGAAATGGGGGTGATTCATAATAACCGTGCTTCAGTTTTTCTCACCCTGGCACTTTCGGATACAGCACGTCAGGAGATAAGGCAAAGTTTTTTTGCGCTGGCAGAAAGACATTTATTGCGAGGTATTGATTATTATAATGACTGGATGGCTTTTTTCGGCCATCAATCCGAAGAAGAGATCCGTGCAGTCATCGAAAAGGATTTTTCCTCAGATAGCATACTTGTAACCCATGATAATCTGAGTGCGATCATTCAAAACCGGGTGCAGGAAATACAAACAGCCCGGGTTGAAACACCCCGGAGATTGTCTGTCAGCTATACGAACCTGGGAATCATCAGACGGCATGAAAATCAACTGGAAGAAGCATATGAATACTATGCAAAAGCCTTGGAGCTCTGGGAAGAGAATCATGCAGCCAAAAATAATATGAACATTCTTTTTGGGAAACCACCTGAAAAACAAAGTTTTTTAAGAAAACTATTTCCACCCGACAGAAACTGAGCACATTAATCGAACCATCGAAAAAATGATCCATCATGAAGAGAATATTGTTTTTACTGCTTGCTATATTGACACCATCATGTTTCTTAATGGCAGATGAAGAAGAAGACAACGGTTTTGGAATTAAATTTGGTGGCTTTATCAAAAGCGATTTTTTTTATGACACACGCCAGACTGAATCCATCAGGGAAGGACATTTCCTGCTTTGGCCCAAAAAACCTGAATATGATGAGGGAAACAAAGATATTCATGATGCATCAAGCTTTAACTTCTTGTCGATTCAAACCCGCCTGAACTTTACTGTCACAGCACCTGATTTTTTTGGATTCAAAACCACCGGTCACGTGGAAGGGGCTTTTTTTGGGAATATAGAGTCAGATATCAACGGCTTCCGCTTACGTCATGCCTTTGTGACATTTGAGCGCAACCAATCAGAGTTTTTGTTTGGTCAGTTCTGGAACCCCCTGCTGCTGCCATTTTCTTTTCCTCATGTTGTTTCATTTAATACCGGATGCCCCTTTCAGCCATTCTCCAGAAACCCACAGATACGTGTAACCCAAAAAGCAGGCGATTTCAGAATCATTGCCGCTGCCTTGTCGCAACGAGACTTTGCCAGCGTTGGCCCCGCCGGGCGCAGCTCTTCTTACCTGCGCAACGCTGCCATGCCCGACATGCACCTGCAGTTACACTATCACTTCAACAAAGAAGAGTCAATGCCACAATTCATTTTCGGCGGAGGTATTGCATACAAAGAAATTGTCCCGGAACTTGTTACAGCCAATAACTATATCACTGATGCCACTGTTGCCGGTTTTTCATACATGGGTTTTGCAAAGGCAACTTTTCAGCCCCTTACCATCAATATCCAATATCTGATGGGGCAAAACCTCACTGATTTGTTGCAGATTGGGGGGTATGGAGTTAGTAAAATTGTTGATGAATCCAAAGGATTTGTGGAATATGCACCCATACGCACACAAACTTACTGGGTCGACATGCACACCAATGGTCAAACCCTGCAAGTTGGTCTTTTTCTGGCCAGGTCCGAAAATAAGGGCGCAACCAACAACCTGGTTGAAGGAACTGCTGTAACCGGATTCGGAACAGATATCGGATCACTTTACCGAATCTCACCGCGATTGATCATCAATTCAGGCAAAGCACGATTTGCACTCGAATGTGAATATACCGGTGCCGCATTTGGTACAGTAAATATTTCTGAAAACAGCAAGGGCGTTCCGTTGAAAACCGAAACAGTGAATAACTTGCGCTTGTTACTTGGGGTGTATTTGTTTTTGTAAAATGCACTGAGCGCGAGGAGAGGGGTAGAGACTTGAGGGACTTGAGAGACTTATGAGATTTGAGAGACTTAGGAGACTTGAGGGTTTTTAGGAGGTAAAAGTAGGCAGTAAATAGTAGGTAGCAGTCAGGGGGTTGGACCTAAAAGACATTTCGACATTTCGACATTTTGACTTTTTGACAAAATTATAAGCAAATGAAACTGGGGCTTATTTCAGATATCCATGAAGACATAGTCTCTTTGCAAAAAGGGCTGGACCTGTTGT
>REEA01000048.1 GCA_007695305.1 Bacteroidia bacterium | reverse complement strand
AACCCGGGGACCGAGAATGCGCCACCGGATCAGGAGAACCCCGATAGGGGTTCAATAAAAATTATCTTACCAACACATCGGAATAGGGAAAAGAAATCGGATTGTATATTGTCCGCTGGCTGGAACTCTCCGAATGGGTTTCCTGAATCATCAACCGGCATTGGCCAATGATCAATGAAGCTGTCGCCCGCCGATCTTACCGGCGTTTTCGTTTTACCAGGGCATCGGCCACGGTAAAACCCTTCGACGCATTCAGGGTATGAATACCCCTCACATCAGGAGCCCAAAGGGGAAGTATAGAATTTACCGGTGTCTCCGAGTACCGGGTTTTGTCTAACCGTTCCACCTCCATGATCTGCACCCCATAGCCGTAATGCTTCCCGCCATTCTGGGCCGGCCGGTAAACCCTACCGTCCCGCATGAAAAGCTTACCGGCCGGCCTGGAAAAACGAACATCAGACACCACCGGATTTTGCGGATGGGGATGCCATTGCCCATCCAGCAAACGATCTGAATAAAAAAGAAACACATCATCGTTGATGGAAACACCCGGATGGGAGCGAATATTCACAAACAACCAATACGTACCCTTATGTTTGAAAACGGTTGCATCAGCAGCCTCAACATCACCCATGATCCTGCCAGCCGGTTCCCATTGTCCTGGAAATTTGTCTGAACGGTACAGATCAATGGCCCGACCGGCACTGTTTTCAGGAATCATATAGAACATGCCCCCATCTTCAAAAACAAAAGGATAAGACAAATGACCCTCAAGGGCCAACACCACACCGGCATCCCTGATATTCTCCTCCCCATCAAATACTTTGCAGGCAATCCTCCCCTTTTTTTCCCCGAAAAGCATTTCTTCATAAAAAACATAATACTTATTGTCTTTATGAATCACGAAGGGATCAGCCCACAATCGATCCTTCGGCGGATAAAGCCTCTGGGAAAGCCCGGGTTGCTCATCGGGATCATCGCCCTGACCCTTTTTGAAAAGCAGTATCCATTGATAAAAGAAAAAGAACCGATCAATCTTTTTTCTCAAATAGCTAAAAATAAGCTGCATAACAAGAACAGCCATCCGCAGATTCCCCGGCTTTTCAGATGGGACTTGCGCGGAAATTTGATTTTTGTATCCCTGAGATACGGCTCTTTCAAAAAAAGCTCCCCAGCCTGTCCGGCTCAGTTCCACCAGCTTTTGGACCATCAACACAGATACTTTCCAATAATAGGTGTTTCTGTTCCAGCGAATACTGTTTTCCATTGTGCGGAACACACTTTTTAAAACCACCGGACGGTCACTTTTGTCATTTTGACGGATATGGATCGTGGCCGCTGTCACATCATGCCGGCGCAACAGCTCCCACACCCCGGCCAAACCGTCATGATCACCACCGGCACAATGACTGCCTACCGCCCAGAGTCCGCAACGGACAAAACCGGCCAGCCTGGCATAAACAGCTCCCGGATAAAGCTGCACGATCACATCCGGAGGAAGATGTTTCAATGCCTCAACCGGCAAAGAAATATCTGACATTCCGGAGCCGGAAAGCGTTTCCGGCACAAATTCCGGTATTCCCCGTAACAAGGGTTCCGGATTCATGGCAGCAAAGGCATTGGGTTTAGGTCTGAACAACAAGCGCTCGAAGGCCATGTGAAAAGAAAACAGCGAATGGGCTATTGCATGGCGTAAGCGGGAAAAAAAAGGCCGTTTCTTGCATCCGGCATCCGGAATACGGATGATGAGGGCAAGCTCGAGGTGTTTTGAGGCGATGATTTCCTGTATGATGTGATAGCCCCATGCAGGAACCGTCTCACCCTGAACCAGTATGCCTACCCTGAGCTTTCTTGATTCCATCAGCCAATTTTAAACATGCTTTGTTCCTGCGGTTGTTCGGCCGGTTAAACCGGTTGACAAACTCCCGGCTGTCCGGCTTTTTTTTGCCTCCGGATGACCCGGGTAGTTCTTATATAGCCGCATCAGCACTTTTTCAGTGGTCATGGGTGCATCAAAATCGCACAGGTATGCCGGGTTAAAGGCCCTGATTGCCTGCTGAATGGCAAAATAAGCACCGATGCCGTACATCAGCGGAGGTTCACCCACTGCCTTTGACTTTAGGATGGCAGGTTTTGGCCCGGCCACCGGCAGGGGGATGCATTTTACTTCGGCCGGTGCCCAGTAAATATCCGGGACCTTGTAGGTTGACAAGCTGTTGGACAGCAGTTTCCCTTCCTTGTCATAGGCAACCTCTTCCAGGGTCATCCAGGCCATACCCTGCGCCAGTGCTCCTTCAACCTGCCCCAAGTCGATATCGGGGTTCATGCTGTTGCCAAAATCGTGCACCATCAATACCTTGTCGAAGCTGTATGTACCCCGCAGGCAATCCAGGTGAGCCACATGCACCGATACGCCATACACGTGGTAGGCAAAAGGATGCCCTTTTGATGTGGTTTTGTCGAAATGGACAATTGGCGTGGCATAATGTCCTTGTTCTGACAGACACACCCGGTCGAGATGGGCTTGTTTCACCAGCTTTTCCCACACAAGTCCGGTTTCCTTTTCTCCGGCCATTACTTTTTCATCCTGCAGGGATATCTCTTTGAGGTCTTTGTTGAGGATGTTTGCAGCCGCCTGCCGGAGCCGCTTCGCGAGCTGTTGACAGGCCAGTTCGGTGGCTTTGCCGTTGAGGTCGGCGCCGGAACTGGCCGCCGTAGGTGAAGTATTGCTGACACGGGTGGTATTGGTGGTTTCCAGCTTTATCCTTTCCGGACGAATGGACAGAGTCCGGGCGGCTACCTGCAGGATTTTGGTGTTCACCCCCTGCCCCATCTCTATGGCCCCGGTACTCACACCCACGCTGCCATCCTGGTAAATATGCACCAGTGAGCGTGCCTGGTTCATGGATTTGTTTGTAAATGAAATCCCAAAACAAATGGGCATCACCGCCAGCCCTTTTTTCTCAAAATTGTGCCGGCCGTTGAAGTCGAGTACCTCCCGGGCTATTTTTTCTATTTGGAATTCCTTATCGGCCAGGCGGTAACATTTGCCGACATGAACATTTTTGGCGATCTGCCCATACTGAAAATGATCACCCTCATTCAGGAAGTTTTTTTGCTGGATTACCCTTGCGGGGACATTCAAAGCTTCGGCGGCTTTGGCAATGGCCGACTCCATAATATACATTCCCTGAGGACCGCCAAATCCCCGGAAAGCGGTATTTGGCGGAAGATGGGTGCGGCAGCTGTAGGCTGTGACCTCGGTATTGGGCACAAAATAGGTGTTGGTTGAGTGGAACAGGCTGCGATCCAGGATGGCGGGCGACAGGTCGGCGGCGGCACCCCCGTTCTGATAAAATGTGGCCTGATAAGCAATGATTTTCAACTCCTTGTTGAGTCCAATCCGGAAATCGGCACTGTAAGGATGTCGCTTGCCGGTCATTTTCATATCATCCATCCGATGCAGTATGACCTTCACCGGCTTTTCAAGCCTGGCAGCTGCCAGCGCGGCCATACAGGCATAAGCGGTGGCCTGGTCTTCTTTGCCGCCAAAACCTCCGCCCAGGCGGGTAACATCTACTTCAACCTTGTGCATGGGAATACCCAAAACACCCGCACAGGCTTTCTGAACATGGGTCGGTCCCTGGGTGGATGACCGGATTTTTACGTTTCCGTTTTCCATCAGGTAGGCATACGCTCCCTGGGTCTCGATATATAAATGCTCCTGCCCTCCTGATTCGGCCTGACCTTCAATAATATGCGAACACAGCGACCATGCCTTCCGTATATCGCCGGTTTGGAAGGTAGAGGGTGGAACCAGCAACATGCCTCTTTTTTGGGCCTCCCGGGCGTCGGTCACTGCTTCTAACGGCTCAATGTCTGCCACAATCTTCTTGCAGGCTTTCCTGGCCGTGTGTTCATCCCGGGCAACCACCAGTGCCATGGGCTGACCATTGAATACCACTTCCTTATCGGCAAACAACTGTTCGTCAGGTATGATGCCGCCAATCTGGTTTTCTCCGGGAATATCGGCCGCTGTAAGAACGGCAGCAACTCCTTCCATTTCCTCTGCGGCACTGACATCCAGATGCTTTACTATACCGTGGGCAACAGGCGAGGGAAACACAACCCCATACAAGGTGCCTGTACGAACAGGAATGTCGTCAACATAGAGCGACTTTCCGGTGACATGTGAAATGGCATCAATATTTTTCATCGTGTGCATAATTTGGTCATCATGAGTGGACTCAATGGGCGCTAAGCTTATGGCATAAGCGGTTAAAAGACGTTAACCAGCTCTTCGGCGTGTATCTTGCCGGGGAAAAGCTCCAGGAAATGGGCATAAAACAACTGGCGGGCCAGCAGCCTTTTATATTCTTTGCTTCCGCGGATGTCGCTGATAGGAGCTATCTCTGCATCCATGATCCTGGCCGCATCTATGATGGTTTTTTCTTCCAGTGGTTTCCCGGCCAAAAAAGTGCTCGTCCTTTGCAGATACAATGGAACAGGTGCCACACCGCCAACAGATACATGAGCTTTGACGATGTCCCGGCCGTCTGCCTCAATGGAAATGGCACTATTGACACTGGCGATATCCAGCGTTATGCGCCGGCTTACTTTTTCAAAATGAAAATAGGTGCGTTCGCCGGGAATGGCAAATGAAATATGGTGTATGATCTCTTCCGGTTCTTTATCCATCTTTTTGTAATCCAGGAAAAATTTCCTTAACGGGAGCACACGATCTGCCTCCGTTTTGGTATGGTACAAATGTACATCGGCATCCAGGGCCAGGAAAAAGGCTACCAGGTCGGCTATTGGAGAAGCATTCACGATATTTCCCCCGATGGTACCCATATTCCTGATTGGCTCCGAAGAAACCAGGTACATGAAATGATCCAGACGTGGAAAATAGGTCCTGAAAAGCAGAGACTCCTTCATATCAGTAGCAGTTACCGCTGCCCCAACAATGCATCTTCCGTTCTCCGCCCGAATCCCTTTCAGGTCCTGGCGATCGAAAAGCAGTACGGGATTTGTTTCCGCAATGTCATCCGGACGTTGCACCATCAGGTCTGTGCCACCTCCCAGTATCCAGCCTCCGTTTTCAGGTGTCGCCATATCTTTACGGATGGCGGCCAGCCTTTCAGGAATGCCTACAAAATAGGCAGGAAGGTAACCCTTACTCACCAACCACCCGATCGGATTGTCCGGATTTTTGTCGGCCAATACATTGGCCACCGTAATGGCAGCCCTTTCAATGGACTTGTAACCGGTACACCGGCAAATATTGCCACTCATGGAATCGATCGCCTTTTTAGGTTCAATGGGTTTGTAATCCATGGTGTAACCTGTCAGGGCCACAACAAAACCCGGAGTGCAAAAACCGCATTGGGTTCCGTTATGTTCAACAAAAGCCTCCTGAACGGGATTCAATTGACCTGAACTGATCCCCTCAACGGTAACGATATGCTTACCATGGGCATTCCCAAGGGGAGTGAGGCATGAGACGATGCTACGGTATTCAATCCTTCCGCCGGCAAGCTGCCCCTCCAGCACCGTACAGGCCCCGCAGTCACCCTCCCGGCAGCCAATTTTCGTACCTGTAAGATGCTCCCTATACCGGATGAAGTCAAGCAGCGTGGTCCCTGACTTTTCTTCTGTGTGTATTTCCTGATTGTTCAGAATAAATGAAATCATCTTTTTGATATAATATGCTGTTCTTCAAATTCCTATCATAGTAAAGCGACCGGAACAAATACATAAACACCCTGATTCAGTATATCAGCCAACGGATTCAACACCTTCCCCGAAAGGGAATTACAATCTATAAGACCTGCTTAATTTTTGGCCTGTGCTTTTTGATGCAGATGCACGTCCATTTGCGGGAACGGGATATTGATTCCCTCTTTTTCAAATGCCTCATATACCTTTTCGTGGATATCAAAGTTGAGAGGCCAGAAGTCAGCAGCCTTGGCCCATGCCCTTACAGTGATATCCACGGAGCTGTCATTCAGTTCCGAAAGAAATATCAGATGTTCCGGCTCCTTAAGCACCCGTGGATCATCGTCCAGTATTTTTTTCAGTATGGCTTTGGCCTTACCTGCATTATCACCATAGGCAATACCAAACACCCACTGTGCCCGGCGTGTTTCATTCACCGAGTAATTGGTTACAGACCCGGTTGACAAACCACCGTTTGGCACTGTGATGATCACATTATCAGGGGTCTGCAAAACAGTATGGAAGACCTGAATATCCTTGACCGTACCCATAAACCCCTGTGCTTCAATAAAATCTCCTACCTTGAAAGGCTTTATGATCAGAATAAGTACCCCTCCGGCAAAATTTTGCAAAGTGCCCGACAAGGCCAGACCTATGGCGAATGCAACGGCACCAAGCACCGCAATGAAAGAAGTCATAGGAACCCCCACCAGCGCAAGTATGGTAAAAACAACCAGCACCTTGAGTAATACGCCAACAATGCTTTTCAAAAAACTGCGCAATGATGGGTCTATCTCTCTTTTTTCCAATACATTGTAGAATATACGACTCAATTTCCCGGCGAGCCATAAACCTACAATCAGCAGGACTACTGCACCAATAAAGCGCCAACCGTGGGTCTGGATCAAATCACCAAACCACCGCAAATCAATCTGAAGAAGTTTCATGTTTCTTTGATTTAATGGATAAAAGACGTTCTATGTATCAGCAAATATACATGAACTTTTTTATTTTGTTTTAATTATCAGGACATGTAACACATAAGAACTATGCAGATATAAAAGCAAAAGTGCTAACCTGCATTATTCACAAAAAGCAAACAAATTGTTGTATCTAATTGATTAAA
>REEA01000075.1 GCA_007695305.1 Bacteroidia bacterium | reverse complement strand
TTAAAGAAACGTGTTTTGGGGTGAAATGGGTGTCCAATCCGGAAAACAGGAAAAACATGGGCCGTTTCCCTATCTGAGGAAACGGCCCATGCTGTGATTCCTTTTGGATTTCAAAAGCGATCATTATCAGTGATTCCGCTTGGATTCGAACCAAGGACCCACAGCTTAGAAGGCTGTTGCTCTATCCAACTGAGCTACGGAACCATAGATTAGCCAAAATGCATTGCCTGGCGGTGCAAATATACATATTTGTACAAAGATTTGCAAAAGAGATTGCTGTTGGCAACCGGCAGATATCTGAACAATCAGTCCCATATACCTGTTAATTAAAGCAATAATAGTTCATTTAAAGTAGTTGAAAACATGATACGCCCATGACAGGATTTTATCCACACAGGTAAATGATTATGGGCACCGGAAAAACGAGAATGAGAAGATGCAAGGATGCGAAGAAACGAGGATGCGCCATCCGAAAAGCGAACGTGCTAATAACCAATAGCAAACCCGAACATTTCGACTTTTCGACATTTTGATATTTCGACATTCCGACATTCCAACAAATTATAACACACATGAAACATTTCATACCACTAACACTCTCATTTATTCTGCTATTCTCTTTACATCCTTTAACTGCACAGGAATATGGTATCGGCCATTTCCAGCATACATTTATTGATCCTGAAAGAAACGACCGCCCCATTCTTACGGAAATTTATTTCCCCGTTGAAGCGGGGTCAGAGGGAGATGAGCTGGCAAACGGGGAGTTTCCCCTGCTTGTTTTCGGGCATGGTTTTGTAATGGTATGGAGTGCCTATGAGAATTTATGGACACACTTTGTACCAAATGGATACATCATGGCTTTCCCCCGGACGGAAGGCGGCCTTGCACCAAGCCATTTGAATTTCGGGCTCGATATCGCGTTTTTGGTGGATGCCATCCAGGCAATGCACGACGATCCTTCTGCGCCATTGTTTGGCGGTCTTAATGGTCGCTCGGCTGTAATGGGACATTCCATGGGCGGTGGTGCAGCAGTGCTGGCAGCAAGTTTCAACAGCAATATCACCGCGCTTCTGGGGCTGGCTCCCGCCGAAACAAACCCTTCAGCCATCAATGCCGCCCAGAATATCAGCATACCATCATTGATCTTCTCCGGCAGTTCCGATGACGTAACGCCTGAAGGAACCCACCAAATCCCCATTTATGATGCATTGGGGTCGGAGGAAAAAACCTTTATCAGCATCATTGGCGGCGGGCATTGCTATTTTGCAAACTTCAATTTCAATTGCAACCTTGGCGAAGCCGGTTCTTCGGGCAATATTACGATTACCCGCGATGAACAGCAGGAAACCACCGAAGACTTTGCCACACCCTGGCTCGATTATTTCCTGAGGGACGAATGTGAATCAATGATCATATTCCGGGATTCATTGGAAACATCAGAGCGAATCACCTTCATGGAGCAAAGTATCATCGATGATCCGGAAATAACCCATGAAGGAGACAGCCTTGTAAGTAGCCCGGCAGCCACTTACCAGTGGTATCTCGATGGTCAGATCATCGAAGATGCTGTCCATCAAAGCATCACGCCGCAAGAAAACGGCCATTATACTGTTGAAGTAACCTATTTCAATGACTGTGTTTACCTTTCAGAACCCTATCCCTGGGGAGAATCGCTTTTTTCTGTTACTTTTCATGTGGATATTTCAGATGCCGTTGCATTTGGTCAATTGCAGGGATTTGATCCTGACGAGCATCACATCTTTATCACAGGTTCCATGACCGATTGGGCCGAGCCGGGTTCAGATCCCGAACTGGTAATGGAAATGGTCAGTGAAGATCCCAGCATATTTTCAAAAACTTTTATGCTTGAAGCAGGGGTTTATCAGTACAAATATTTTTCTGATTTGATTGGAGAAGGATGGGCCGGCGGCGAATGGTGGGGTGATCCCAGCCGTGAGATTGAGGTAATCGCTGACATGGTGGTGGAAGACGTTTTTTATCCGCATTATTCTGTGACAACCCTGACCTTTGAGGTCTTCGACCAGCATGATGATGAAATAACGGATGCAATCATTACCCTTGATGGCGAGACTTATGATCCGGGTCATTATGTTTTTCAGTATATTCCGCTAAATCACAATATCAATTACCTGGTTGAAAGATCGGGATACCATAGTGCAGAAGGAAGCGCCCTGGTTTATCCCGAAAAAGTCATTACCGTCATCTTGCAGGAAGATGATCTCCTTAGTGCAGAACCGGATACGTATGGGTTGCTTGTTTTTCCCAATCCCGCCGGCAGCAGCCTCAATATCCACACAGGGTCAGTTATGGAGAGGGTTTACCTGATCAACATTTCGGGAGATGTTGTTTATTCCGCGGCAGCGCGCGGTCACACGCACGAGGTAGCAGTTGAAGATCACGCGCCCGGGATTTATCTTTTAAGGGTTTTTACCGCCAATGGTATTGAAACCACAAGGGTGCACATTCTCCGAAAGGATTAAATTTAAAGATTTTCCGATTTTTTTAATGGAACGCGGAGCACACCGAAAAAAGAAAAAGTCCAGAAAGATTCAACATGCAATCGCAAAACCGCAAAGACAGTTTATCATTTTGACATTTCGACATTTCGACATTTCGACATTTCGACATTTCGACATTTCGACCTTCTCACATTTCCACATTTTAACCCTCATCTGTCAGTTTGATCTCCGCGCCAAAGCCTTTCAGTCCAAAATACCGCCGGATGAAATAAACCAGGACATAAGCAATGGGGGTATCCACAGCCGCAAACAGGACTTTGAACAAAAAGCCGTTTATGACCAGCGGAACAAACAGCTCCCAATCAATTACCCCAAAAGAACATAGCAACCCTATGATAACCACAGTATCAACAAGCTGACTGGCAAATGTAGAAAAATTGTTGCGCAGCCATAGATGCCTGCCTTTGGTCACCCGTTTCCAAAAGTGGAAAATCTGCACATCCAGGAATTGTGCAAGCAGGTATGCTGCGAGGGACGCGCTCACTGCAATAAAGGTATAACTGAATGTCTTGTCGAATTCAGCATCGGACAGTGGTGACCACTCGGTAGCGTTGGCCATGGAAGCAACCAGCACGATCAGCAACGCAAAACCGCTGGCAAAAACCCCTGCCAACACAACGCGGTTGGCCATTCGGCGGCCGTATATCTCAGATATGATATCAGTTACCAGGAATGTGACAGGGTAGGCAATGATTCCCACGCTCAACTCAAATGTAAACAAGCCGAAAGGTGACCAGGAGAAGAATTTCTGGAATATCAGGTTGCTTGTTACCAGTGAAGTAATGAACATCGCCGCCAGGACCAGGTAAATGACTTCGGCCTGTTGCCGTTTTTTGCCGGTTAAAGACATGCACGGTTTGTTTTGGTGGAAAATGATTATATCATTACCATAACAAATCAATAGGGAAAAAGTTGTTTAAGTGGGTATGGGAAGGATTTACTTTTGTGCATCAGGGTGAGATTTTTTTCGTGTCCTCCGGATAAAAATTTTGCCCAATTTGCAACTTGCTGACAGACATACATATATAACTGTATTTGTTTGCATATGGATGTCCCGTCAAAAATCACAGTAACTCCTCAGTAAAAACTTAACACGCAAAAACCGCAAAGACAGTTTATCATTTTAACATTTCGACATTTCGACATTTCGACATTTCGACCTTTTCACATTTCCACATTTTACTCCGTTACCAGTGCATCCAAAGCATCCACAAGGTAGATGATGGCGGCCATGGCAGCACTGCCTAACTGCATTTCTCTGCGGTTTACCTGGTCAAATGTATCGGTCGCGGCATGATGCAGATCAAAATACCGTTGCGAGTCGGTGACAAGCCCTACAAGGGTCACATCATCATAGTAGTTTTTCAGCGGGGCGATGTCGACACCGCTTCCCCCGGCAAAAAACTCATGCATGCCGTATGGTGTAAAGTAAGGTTGCAGAGCTTTCATGGCGGCAAGTCTTGCCTCATTGGTGTCGATGGAAAATCCCCGTGGAGTAAAAGCGCCCCTGTCGGATTCGATGGCAAAATAATGCTCCTCCCCTCTTTCGTGGGCCAGTGCTGCATATTTGTTGCCTCCTCTTTGCCGGATCTCTTCATCCATAAACATGACTGCACGCACGGTCCGTTTGGGTTGTATTCCCAGCTCCAGGAATATACGCAGCACGTCTATACTTTGCATGCAGCCGGCACCGTCGTCGTGGGCACCCTGGCTGTTATCCCACGCATCCAAGTGCCCGCCAACCGTAATAATCTGGTTTGGATATGTACTACCCCTGATCTCTCCTATCACGTTGTATGACAGCACATCCGGAAGGCGGTGACTGGTGTTGCGAAGATAAAGTTGCAGTCCGGGATCAGTTTTTAACCAGTCGCTTAGTATGTTGGCCGCGACAGGACTCAGGGCGAGAGCCGGGATATTCTTCCCTCCTTCCACATAGCGGGTGACACCCGTGTGCGGGTAGTCATGCACAGCGCTGGTGACAGACCTTACCACCGTGGCCACGGCGCCGTATTCGGCGGCCATGGCAGGCCCGCGAAACCGCTGATCGACGGTGGCACTGTAGCCTGCAAAAGTGTTGTAATGACTTTGGTCGAAAGGGCGGTTGAAGAATACGATTTTCCCTTCAAGGCCCTCCCTGCCGAGCTCTTCCAGCTCCGACAGGTGGTGCAGTTCAACAACATCGGCTAATAGTCCGCCGGGACCGGTGCCCACCGACAGGCCAAAAGCCAGCACACTCAACTCAGCCGTGCCAAGCTTTGAAGATATGATGCGGGCCACTTCGGGTTCTCCCCGTTTCCAGTTTGGAACCATCACCTCCTGGAGATAAACGCTATCCAGATCCATGCCGGCCATGATCTGCCGGGTAAACTCAACGGCAGCAGCCGCCTCGGGCGTCCCCGATATGCGTCCTTCAGTGGTTTCACATAGGATACGCAGGTTTTCATAAGCCACATCAGAATTCAGGGCATTTTCAAAAATGGCACGTATCACGTTGTCGTGGGCTCGCCCGGAAAGGGAGGTCGCAATCAGCAGGGCTAAAAGGATTTGCTTCTTCAACAAAAAAAACATTTTCATCATTGGATCAGAATTGATTTATACGTGGGTTACTATCATCGCTGACAAAAAATAAGATTTACGTTCCGGCTGGGATTGATCAAAGGTTTGTTGGGCGCTTCCATCCGGAAACCAAATGCAAATATGCATATTTTTGGTTATTCTCAGATGTTTTTTATTGGGATGATGGGGTTGCAGAGCACGCAAAGATTTTTCTTTGTGCATTTTACTTTGTGTCCTTTGTGCCCTCTGTGGTTAAAAAAATAATTCACCACAAAGCACACTAAGGACACAAAGTTTTTTATCAGCGAGCATCCGCGTTGCTTGCATCCGTGTTCAAAAAAATGACGCGCGAAGCGCTAAATTTTCATGGATTTCCCCGTTTCTTTCCATGAAAGAAGCTGACCGCGCCTGGTTGGAAAACTTTTGTCCCCGCCATATATCACAAAAGAATTTTCCGGCGTATTGCCCGACAGTTTATTCCAGTAATCAATATTTTCAAAAAAATTGGGTGTATAGGTGCCCGCGGCTTTCATTTCAACAGGTGTTATTCGCAGTCCATGATCCATCAAACAGTCAATTTCCTTTCCTTTATGATCGCGCCAGAAATAACAATTATTGCGCAGCCCGCGGTGTAATCTGTATTTTATGCATTCAGAAAGTACAAATGTTTCAAACAGCCCCCCCAGAAGATAATGCGACTTCAATTGCTCAGCCGATTGCAGGTCAAGTAAAGAACATGCAAGCCCGGTATCGTAAAAATACAGCTTGGGCATTTTTACGATTCTTTTATTGAAGTTCATATGGTGAGGTCGTAATAAAAAAATCACATAACTTGCCTCCAATACCGACAGCCAGGCTTTGGCCGTATTGACACTCACACCAACATCATTTGCCAGTGAAGATAAATTAAGCAGTTGCCCGGTTCTGCCGGCGCACAATTTCAGGAAACGGATAAACTGACTTAAGTCCTGAATATTCTGTAATAACCTCACATCGCGCTCCACATACGTCTGGATATAATTGGGATAAAAATCCAGGGGCGATATTTCATGATCGTACAAGCGCGGGTAAAAGCCTTTAAAAACGAGCTCATGGAAGTTCGGGAAATGGGTGCCACTGTTTTCTATTTCCTCGTATGAAAATGGCAACAAATGCATAATGGCAACCCTGCCGGCCAGCGATTGCGATATGCGTTCATTCAGCAAAAAACTCTGCGAGCCTGAGATGACAAACTGTCCGTTCTCCTTACTTTGGTCGCTTATGGTTTGAATATAAGAAAACAATGCCGGGACGCGTTGTATCTCATCAATGATCATTGGATTGCCGGCCGATAAAAAGCTACGAGGGTCTTCCCGGGCAAAAATCATCGTGTCAGGATCCTCCAGCGTTTCATAGCGGTATCCCGCAAAAGTGGAACGCAATAGTGTGGTCTTTCCCGATTGCCTGGGACCCGTCACCGACACCACAGGAAATTTAGACACCAGCCTGAGAAGCTCCCTTTTTAATGTCCTTTCGATCATTTACTTAAATATAAATAGTACATATTTGCATTTATACTGCAAATTTACACTATTATTTTACAAATCAAAACAAGTAGTAAAATACTTCTTCCTTTGTGCACCTTTGTGCTCTCTGTGGTTAAAAAAATAATGCACCACAAAGCACACGAAGGACACAAAGTTTTTAATCTGCGATGCAAATGACAGCGCGAAGCGCTAAATGACCATAAATGACGCGAAGCATATGACGCGAAAAAAAATATTTCTCGCTGA
>REEA01000069.1 GCA_007695305.1 Bacteroidia bacterium | reverse complement strand
GCCTGGCACGGTGCTCCTCTCTCTTGCCTTCACCATAGTACAAGATGATTTCCTCATCTTTCAGGACAGCCGAATCAGCTTCATCGGGGTATATCATACTCTTCCCTGGCTTGATAAAGAGCATTGTCTTTTAAGCGGGTTACATACCAGATGCGGTTTTTAGTAAATTGCTCATACTGGGCATAATCAACATACCCTTTGTCGAAAGTGATGATCGAGCCAGCGGCCAGATTGTGCACCGCCAAGGGAAAGCCCGGTATTACACTAAAGATATTGTTTTAACCGAGCCAGGGGTCATTGCAAAGCCTTAAAACGCCCTCTTACAGGTTAAGCCAGAACAAATAGCCCCGTACACCTCCTCCTAATTCACCTTCTCCGCCCTTTACGTTAAAAAACAACGGTATATCTGTCCGGCTATTGCAGCAATCTTGCCAGGTTTTTGCCAAGGTGTTCTTCCATGATGTGCTTGTACCGTTTTGACCCGGTCAAGCCATCGTTATGCAGGAAATATTGTTTAATGATGGCATCCCAGGTCGTACCCAAAGGCATCACATAGCCGAACTGTTCTGCAGAGTCATCGCCGATGGGGTGCCGTTTGAGGGGTACGCCCCTGTTGGCAGCGCGGACGTAATTGTATAGGTCGATATATGCAAAATATGTTGTGTTCTCACTCACGCGTTCCACGATCTCATCATTGGAAGCAGCGAAATGTACTTCAGAGGCCGGGAAGTGTTCATTTACCAACTTTCTCAGGCGTTTCTCGTGCAGCGTACCTTCAAAAGCAAGGGCCTTCATCCCTTCAAATGCAGAGCTCAGCTCATCAAGGCTGTTTAGTACAGGCATATCCCGGTGTGTGATGAGGGCAGCGGTGTTGTTCATGTACGGTGGACTGAAAACCAGTTCGTTTTTCCGCTCTTCCGTGATGGTGACATTCCCGAAGCCGATCAAACCGTCGCCCCCATTGACAATTCGGGTGTAAAACACTCTCCAGTCCTCTTCTTTTTCGAATTCCACTTCGATGGTTGCGCCGTATTTCTCGCGGACAAAGTCAGCCAGCTCCTTGATCAGCTCCACGGTCACGCCGGTAAGTGTGCCATGTTCATCGCGATAGGCAAATCCTTCTGCGGGCACATAAAGTGCTTTCAGCGTTCCGTGTCCTTTTTCAAGCACCTGAGCCCAGGGGTCTCCCTGGTCAACAGGAGAAGGCTTATTGGTGCATGCCCCAAGGAGTGTAATTGTAGCGAGGGTAATCATTGCAAGGACTTTAACGCGTTGTCGGGCAATCGGAGATTTTTTCATATTTACAACGGTTTGTATGGACAGGAAAACATTTTGTTGGCGCGGCTGATAAGACTTATTTCTGATGTGTCGCACTTGATTAACACGTTAAAAAAAATAATTTAAAAAAGCAGCAGCATGGCTTGGCTAATACGCTATGATATGGCCATTCGCCATGCTTGCCAAAACCTATTATCATGCTGTACGGTAAAGATATCAAAAAGATTTCGGAATGAGTTTTTAATGCTTGTGTGATTTTTTTGTTAATAATACTTATATGTTTGCAACATTAAAGATAATGAATCAATACTGTCCGACAAAAGTTGATGAAAACGATCCAAAACACTTAACATACTTTGTTCTGATTAAAATCAATCATAGAATAGGGATGTTTTTCTTTTTGCCACTAAAACACGAAAACACGAAATCCACACGGAATGCAAGTACCTGATTTAGTGTTATTTTGTGTTTTTGTGCTTCTGTGGCAGAAAAAGATCGAAATTTATTCGGACAGCAGTAATAATGAATGATCCATTATTGTCCGTTTTGATTTACTCCTGCGCTTGTAATGGTTTGTGCATCATCAATATAAGGATTTATCAAAATGTTTTACTTTTATTAAACAAAATGCATGTTGAACAGTCTAACCCAAAATACTGGCAATCAATTCAATTCCATGTTTTATTGATCATGGTTGAAATACCTATGCAAGCATCTTCAATTCACAGATATTGAGATATATAAACACAATAGCAGATGAACTTTCCCTACACTTTGTTCCGATCAGACTGCAAACCAATTTTCATGGTTTTACCCGTAACCATTCTTTTGATTGCCGCCTCCATTGTTTTCAATTCCGCTGAAGCCGCGGCCTCATCAGTGGCCAGCGGTGAAATTAAAGGGCGAATTGTGGAGTCGGTTAGTGCACAACCGCTCGAATATGTGAATGTTGTGGTTTACCCGAAAGGCAGTGAGCAGATGCTAACCGGTGGCATTTCTGATATTGATGGCACTTTTCGCATTGATCAGATCCCTTTCGGGGAATATGATGTACATTTTACCTTCATCGGTTTTGAGAAGCATGTGGTTGAGGGCATAAGGGTAAGCCGCGACAGTCCGGAAGTTGACCTGGGTGTTGTCCGGATCAGGCCGGGCAGCGAGATGATGGATGCGGTGACCGTTACGGCCGATCGCGACATGCTATTGTTTAGTCTGGATAAAACGATTTTTAACGTTGACCGCGACATGACTGCAACAGGCGGTTCGGCGCTTGATATCATGGAAACCATCCCCTCGGTGGCGGTTGATGCTGAAGGAAGGATTAACCTGCGTGGCAGCTCCAATGTGACCATACTGGTGGATGGCCGGCCGTCGTACCTCGAAAGCATTGACCAGATACCGGCCACCATGATTGACAGGGTGGAGGTGATCACCAACCCGTCGGCGCGCCATGACCCCGACGGCACCTCGGGCATCATCAACATCGTGATGAAAAGGCAGCGCCAGCAAGGCACCAATGGCATGCTGAGCCTGAATATGGGCACAGGCGACAAGTATAACGGCTCGGTGCACCTCAACCACAGGGTTGATCGCTTGAATCTTTTTGGCAACTACGACTTCAGGATTCATGGCATGGAGGGATACAACATCAGCGACAGGAACCGCATTACCCTTGATGGCGACACCCTGCGGCAATTACACCAGCATGAGGATTTCTTTCGCACCGGGTACTTCAATAACTTCAGGTTTGGAGCTGACCTGGCGATAAACCCATACAACACACTGATGGTCAGCGTGGCGTTCAACCTTCGCGATACCCGCCCGCGTAACTATTCTGAGGTAAATCTCTTCCTGCCGGCCGGTTACGACCTGAACACCTCTATGGAGCGGCGCTTTGAAGGCTTCGGCCGCGAATACGTTATGTTTTACAAACGCACTTTTGATAAGCCCGGCCGGGAGTTGATGCTCGACGCTTTTGTTGCCGCCTCCAGTGGCGACACATCCAGAGATATATCCGTTGAAGCATCACCTGCCGATATTGGCAATGAACGCTATCACCTCCAGGCCAGTGCACCGGGCATGGTCATCAGCCTGCAAGCCGATTATGTCCATCCATTCAATGAAAGAGGACGCTTTGAAGTGGGGCTCAAGAGCATTTCCCGTGATCTGGACGATGATTTTAAGTTTTTTGATGTAGATATTGAAAGCGGCTTGCAAACCATCAACGAAGATTACACCAACTTCTTTGTTTACAATGAGGCCATTCATTCAATATATGGTATGATGGGTTATGCGGTGGGCGCGTTGCAGTTTCAGGCCGGCCTGCGAGCCGAGCTGCATAATGTTGATGCTTTGCAGAAAACCACTGATGATGCCTTCGATCGTTCATTGTTTAACCTGTTTCCAAGCATTCACGCCAGGTACATGGCCAGTGAAGTCAACTCATGGTTTCTGAGCTATGGCAAGCGTGTAAACCGTCCGGGCGTTGCACTGCTGAACCCGTTTGTGAATTACAGCGACCCGATGAACATCAGTTTTGGAAACCCGGAGTTGCAGCCTGAATACATTCACTCTTATGAACTGGGATATCAGCGCAGCCAGAACCGCAAAAGCATGGGTGCCACCTTGTTTTACCGGCAAACTGACGACATCATATCGCGTGAAATGACATTGTTTGGCGGCGACAATCCGCAAACACACACGACATTCAACAACCTGCAGTCGGGTATTTCCTATGGGCTCGAGGCGGTGGCCAATTATCCGCTGGCATCCTGGTGGCGTTTTTCGGGCAGTGCCAGTTACTTCTTTGTACAGTTGAAGGACGATCGCCTGCCCGACTGGGATCACAGCGGCGACTCCTGGATGTTGCAGGCCAGTTCAACCTGGACAGTATGGAAGAAGCTGGAGCTGCAATCTCGCTTTCACTACCGCAGCGCCGAGGTAACAGCCGGTCGAATCACTGGTGGTGGTTGCCAGCAGCACGGCGGCCAGGGCATTCAAGACGCCATGTATTACCTCGACCTGGGCTTGCGTGCCAACGTGCTTAACGGAAACGGAAGTATCTCCCTGCGGCTCAACGACGTATTTAAATCACGTGGCTTCGACATGTTTACCTATGGCGAGTCATTTACTTCCGACCTGTCGCGCCGCACCCAGAGCCGCGTGCTTTTCCTTGGTTTTACCTATCGCTTCAATGAATATCGTCAACGGTCGGAAAGGGACAGGGAGGGTTCGCTGCTGGATGAACTGGATTAGAGAAATATGATGCAATCTCTTTCAGCCTTTTTGCAGCCTCTTTATCTCTTGCTTCGGCTTTTTTTTGCAACCGGGCAGACCTAATCCAGTCATCATCAGCGACAGTCAAAGGGATGCGCTCGATGATGCTGCCGTCGTTCCAAGAAGCAGCTGTTTTTTTGCATACGAACAGTATTTCGTATAATTAACCCCCCTACTCATACTTCAACGCATTGGCTGCGTTGGTTTTTGCTGCCCTGATACCGTGGTATGCGATGGTTATCCATGATGCCACGAGCGATATGGCTGTTGCCAGAAAGAAATACCCGTAATGAATATCCAGACGGTAAGCGAAATTGTCGAGCCAGTGGTCTGTTACGAGCCAGGCTGCGGGCCAGGCAAGCAGCGCGCTGATCATGATCAGGAGACTGAACTCGTTGGCAAACATTGTCAGGATCTGCCTGTTACCGGCACCAAACACCTTCCTTACGGCGATCTCCCGCGTACGCGACACCATCACGTAGGAAGCAAGGGCAAACAGACCCAGCAAAGAGATAATGATGGCCAGCACCATGAAGGCATGCAGCAGTTGTCGTGTTTGTTCCTCCCTGATATAAAGGGCTTTGCCTTTTTCTTCAATAATCGTAAAATCAAATGGATAATCCAGCAGCTCTTCATCCCATACGCTTGCCGCATCAGTGATGGCTTGGTGCAGTTGTCCCCGGCCCGATCTCACCAGTATGTTTCCGTATGAAGGCTGATAATCCCCGGTGGTGTACATTAAAGGGATGATGATTTCATGCAGGGAGTAATAGTGAATGTCCTCAATCACACCGATGATGCGCATGTTATTTTCGTTGATATAGCTGAACACTTCTTCGCCCACTATGTCTTCCGGCCTCTGAAACCCAAGGGCAGCGGCTGCCGAACGGTTGATAACCACGTTTTCCCGCTCGGTGCCATATCCGGACTGAAACAGCCTGCCGGCCAGC
This sequence comes from Bacteroidia bacterium, assembly GCA_007695305.1. Taxonomy (GTDB): domain Bacteria; phylum Bacteroidota; class Bacteroidia; order Bacteroidales; family UBA7960; genus PUPG01. The sequence goes on along the minus strand of REEA01000069.1, from coordinate 22,979 downwards.
AACCGGGCGCCAACAGCCTGAAAATAGTCTTCATGAACATTGATATGACCGCAATGAATTTCATTGTCTTCACCCGCAATCATGAGGCCGGTAAAGTTGCCGACACGTTCGGTAGGAATGTTCATCCCTGCGCTTACCACCTCAATGGAGTGATATTGCTCCATATTGTTTTTAAGACGGTAAAACCGGTCTGCCTGTCCGTCAATTTGCGGATTATGAATCAGCATCAAATCACCGGAAACATATCCCGGATCGGCCGAGAGCATATAGTCCAGCTGACGGTTCACCGACAGGCTGATGATGATCAGGGCTGTAGTGCAGAAAAACTGAAAGACAATGAGGGCTTGTCGCACCCTCAGGTTGATAAATTGTCCGTGCCTTCCGGTGATGCCCAACCCGGCTTGTCCTCCGCGCAGGATACTTGCTGGTTCGAACCGCCCCAGGATGAAGGCAGGATAAACCCCGGCCAGGAAAGTAACACCTGCCAGGAGCAGTATTACCCATGGCAGCATGTGACGGGAAGCAAGCATGGTAATAGCCAGGGGTTTGCCGCTAAGTTCCTGAACAAGAGGTGTCAGTATCTCCACAAGTACCATGGCGAGAACAAAGGATACAAGGACTGTTACCCATGATTCCACCATGCTTTGCCAGAATATTTGTTTATGGGTGGCCCCCATCACTTTCCTGACACCCACCTCCTTTTTTCTGCCTGCCGACTGGGCTGTATAGAGATTGATATAATTAACCGAGGCAATCAGAAGTATGATGATGGCAATGGCAATCAGTCCCATCAGCAGGCTGTGGTTGCCATGAGCATTTATATCCCAGGCGATGCGTTCCGATCTCAGGCGGATGTCAAGGAAGGGTTGCAAATCAAACGCTGTCCCTTCCGCTATATTTTCAGCTGCTTCCTGAACAATCATGTTGATTAACCCTGCCACCTGATCCGGTTCGGCTTCTTGTTCCAGCAAAAGGTAATAATAGTAACCAAAGCTCCCCCAGTAGTTAAAGATAAAATCCGGCAAAAAGCGGCGGGTGATTTCATGGTTGAGGATATATGAGGCCGAAAAGTGGCTTTGGCGCGGAAAATCTTCCATAACACCGGTAATATGAACAGGGTGATCACCCTGCAGGTACAAGGTATGTCCCACAGGGTCATTATCTCCGAACAGCTTTTTAGCCGCCGTGCGGGAAATAACCATGCTGTTGGGGTCTTCCAATACCCGGTGAGGCTGCCCGTCAATCAACGGGAAGGAAAAAAAGGAAAAAAAGTTCGTGTCAGCCAGGATGATATCTTCGCCCACATGAATACGCTCTTTGTCGGTCAGCCAAAGGTGCATAACGTCTCCCGGCCTTATGCGTGTTATGTCTTCTATACCGGGAACATTTCCCCTGATATGACTTTCCAGCAAATAGGGTCCAAGGGGAATGAGTTCGTTATAGGTCCCAAGCCGGTTATTGAAACGGTACATACGATCCGCATTTTCGTGAAAACGGTCGTAACCGTATTCGTCTATGGCATACATGGCAATAAATATGCTGCAGCACAATCCGACGGCAAGCCCGAAAATGTTGATCAGCGTACTCAGCCGTTGACGTACAAAGGTCCTGATGGCCACAACAAATAAGTTCTTAAGCATAAAGCGTATGATAAAGAGGTATGATATGATCAAAAAAAGATTACCAAATCATATACCATGTATTATAACTAGCAGTTATGCAGAGGTTTAAAAATACATCCAAATGCTATCCCAACCATAATGGGTATTTTTCCCATGATAAATGTACGGTCATGAACATCTGCCTCTTTTTGCATAAAGCATTATGCAGCCCATTTACTGCGATTACTTCTCTTTTTTTTATAGAAAGGGGGGTGGCCGGTCAGGTCCGGAGACATACTGCAGCGTTTCACACCGGATGATACACATATCATATACGCTTTCCGGGTCATCCGGGCAGAGACCTTAAGGTGTTGCAACTTTTATTCTTTCCGGAGCGTCCGTTAACGAATACAAAGTGTTCGCCGGCGGACAGGTTCCGGCGGGCAAAAAAGGCAGCCCTGTTTATAAAACACTGAAAAACAGTTTTATAAAACATTTGGCACGCTATTGGATGTTTGTTGGGTGAAACTGAAAAAACAAATAAAAAAAATAAAACCCTCTGAAACATGAAAACAAGAATGATTATCACCGCCGCCCTGATCCTTTTCACTGCAACTTTTGTAACTGCCGGTTCCAAGCAGCGCACGCTTTCATTTCGCGATGCTTTGGGTCGCACCTTTACCATTTCCGTTGTAGAGGAAAAAGAAGATCCCGCTCCCTTTAATCTTGGAAACGAATTCAAAAGCAATGTTTCCAGCCGTGTATTCGACATTTCATCATTGATGAAGCCCGAGCAGGAAGAAGAAGTTCCCGCTGAGATTTCGGAGGCTTTCAACCATATTAAATAATCGGCTGTTTCCATCGCCGCTTTTCAAAAAAATTTCCATAATCCTGTAAGTAGTTGTTTTGGTTTCCCGGTCTGTCGCGAAGGCAGGCCGGGTTTTTTTATGGGATGCCCCATGAGCGTTCGATATCCCAGTTTTCTCTTACCTGTATGGTGTCGGGCAGCATGTGTACGGGCTCCGGTTGGATGCCCCTGAGGTAGTGTCCGGTATCCCATTGCCCGTTGTGGTTAAGGTCTTCTATGAGTCGCATCCGGTATCTGCCGGCACTCAGGTGCCGGAACACATAGGTGCCTTCCGAATGGATGACTTTTTCCTGCAGAACATTTTCATTGATATCAAGCAGTTGCAGCACGTATTGCAGGCCATTGGCAGGCATATCCATCTCCATAAAGATGTTGCCGTAGTTTTCTTGTGATGTGGTAGAAAACCGTGTTGTGAGGGTGTCGTGGGTAAGTCCGAAAATATCTGTGATGGCACCTGGCAGGAGGGTGATCCGGTAGTTTGTTTCTTCTTGCAGGGGCGGATCCATTTCGATTTTGCGGCGCACATGGTCAGAAAAACGAAACGTGTGCGGCAGGGGTACGCTATCGTGAATGAAAACGCTGATCTTTGTTGTGTCTATGGTTTTGATGGGATGATCGCTTCTGAAGGCCAGCGGTCGGAAGAACGGCACCGCCCGGGGGCGTCGGAAGTCGGGTGCAATGTTTAACAGTTGCGGCTCTTCTTCGTCCCTCTCTCTGATGCGGCGGGGTGTGGTGGATCTGCGTATAGTGTCCAGGATGCGGTCACCATCGCGAACTTCCAGGAACAATGAATCTCTGCCTGTCTCGGCAAACCAAAGCTTCAGTGTGTCGCGCTGAAGGCCGAATTCAGCAATGTGCCACTCACTTTCAAAGGGCTCGCGGATCTCTCTCACATAAACAGAATCGAAAGGTACGCGGAAAGCAACGGTAATCAGTCCGCGCCGGGTAAGTGCTGAAGAAAGCATCCGTTGCACGGTATCCTTTTCCTTAAAAAGAGCGATGGTGTATTGAATCGGAGCGGCAGGTGCAGGCAGTGTGTCACCCTCCGGCTGGTTTCCGAAACCGGGAATATACACAGGTCTTACCGGGGAGTCCACGAAGCCAATGCGCTCGTCAGGCAAGTCATACCGGAAGTTGTTGTTTTTGTCGTCAAGGGCAAACATCAGGTATTGGCCATCGGCAATATTGCTGATGGTAAACCGGCCGGCTACGTCGGTTTTGGCCAGGTAAACAGGTCTTTCCAGAAGGGGAACGGAGTCATAGATATTGTCGTAAAGCATCACATACACCCCTTGTTCCGGCTTTAGGTTGAAGGCATTCATTACTTTACCGCTGACGGCGAGGGAGTCAACATAATCTCCTGTTGAGAAAACAAACTGGAAGTTGGGAATGGCGTTGCCTTCGGTGATGTCACGGATGGCATCGCCGAAAAAGAAGTTATAGGTGGTATTGGGCCGCAGTGTTTCTTCAATATCGATAATAATGGATCTGCCTCTGATCCTGATTTCCGGCAGTTGTTCCATGGGTGGAGAAATCAGGAGTTGTTGCCTGATGTTCCGCAATGTGACAAACTCATCAAAAAAGATGCGGATTTGGTCATCGGTGAAATTTGCTGAACGGTTGGGTGGGATGCTTCTGATCACCCCGGGCGGGTCTTCATCGCGGGGGCCTCCGGTGGGTGCAACCACGTGTGCACATGCATATGCCAGCAGCAAAGCCGGCAAAATCCAAAGCAAGACTTTGAGCATACGCGTATGTTTGTTCCTGGTGATTTTCATATAATATGTGCCGGGCTACTACTCCATATCATAACGTATTTTCCCCTTTTCTATTGATGATGAACTGTTTTTTCACCCTCTGGCCGCTGTGATGCAGGTGTGTTTCCCGTCAAGCTGTCCGGTGTATTCTGTGATGATGGCTGATGTTGTTCTTTTTGATCAGATGCTGCCGCAGCCTGCCATCAGCCAATCGTTCATAAATCCGGCCAGTTCGTCAACGGACGGGGACCCTGCATTGCGCACGTAGTAGCCGGATGTGCAGACGCCCAGCATCAGGCACTCGCCGGGGTCGAACCCACCAAGCCAGGCATTACAGAAGCCGGCATTAAAATTGTCGCCGGCGCCTGTTGTCAGCACCGGTGTTTTGGTATATGGCCCTTCTATCCACAACGATTCTTTTTCATGGGAAATGGCTGCACCTTTCACGGGGTGGATCACGATGCTGCTGATACCCATCTTTGCCCTGATTTGATTTGCCCGTTCCACGAGGTCTTCTTCTTCGATGCCAAGCACAGAGGCAATAATGGTTGATTCGCTCATGTTCATGCTCAGGATGGTGTTGGTTGGCAGTGCGGAGATCAGGTCCAGCACCTCACTGATATCTTCCTGGGTTCGTTTTTTGGGGTCGGCCAGGTCGATAAAAACATCCGGGCGTTTTTTCAAGGGTTTCATCAGTTGGCCAAACCGGCCGATGATCCCGTTCAGGTTCGAGAGCATGGTCCAATTGGTGAAAGCAACCAGTTGGACGTCGGCAAGTAGTTGGGATAATTCCTGCTCATTGATTTTTTTGAGCAGGTTTTCCATGTTTACTTCCATCAGGTTGTTCATTTTCCCGAGCATGATTTTTCCGTCGAAAAACTCCAGTGCGTCGGTATGTCCGGGCTCGGTAAGGGAGATCACCCGTCGGCACTTTTCCGCGAATGGCCGGAAAACAGGATGAATGTAGTGTTTGCCGATCGCCCCGATGTATGTTACATCATGTTCCTGGGCCAGGATGGCATTGGCCATGATCGGGCCGTTTCCACCCAGCTTTGTTTGCACGGGCACAAGCTCGATATTGGCGCTTAGTCCGGCTACCGAAGCGATGCGCTCGGAGAATGCGGTGATATCGGGAATTCGGTCGTATTGCCCGTGGTTTTTCCGTTTGTCAACCACGTGAATGATTTCATCAACGAAGCCGTCGAAGCCGGAGAGGATGTGTTTTTTCTCTTTCAGCTTATCCAGTTTTCCGATGGCGTTTTTGAGAATGTTTGTCTGTTCCATGATCTTTGTCAAATGTATGTTTGCTCCTGTGTGCCGGTGAACAAACCGGTTTTGAATTATATATGAGGATGGTTATTGTCTGCAGGGTTCCGGTTGCTTATGCCCTCCCGTACACCTTTGTGATTTTCAACAGGTCTTCCGCATGTTTGCGTGTCAGCTTATGATCCTGGTATCGCCAGGTCCAGTATCCCGGTGCTTTCCCCGGGAAGTTCATCCGGGCTTCTTCGCCCAGCCTGAGGATATCCTGCAGGGGTGCAATGGCAACGTTCGATACTGTTGACCAGGCGAGCCTGATGAACGACCATGCAGGGTCTTTCTCATCCAGGCAAAAATAGTCATGCATCAGCTCTTTGTCTTCCTGGGGGCTGTGTTTGAACCATCCCACGGTGGTATTGTTGTCGTGTGTGCCGGTATAAACGACGCTATTTTTGTCGTAGGAGTGGGGGATGAACTCATTTTCTTCGGCGGAGTCGAAGGCGAACTGCAGGATTTTCATGCCGGGCATCCTGAATTTTTCGCGCATTTCTTCCACATCCGGTGTGATGACACCCAGGTTTTCGGCGATGATCGGTTTTTCACCCAGTGCGCCGTAAACGGCACGTAGCATTGCTTCTCCGGGTGCTTCGATCCATTTGCCCTTGATAGCGGTTTTTTCGTCCGCGGGTACTGACCAATATGCGGCGAGGCCCCTGAAATGATCAATGCGGAGGATGTCGTATAGTAAAAAGTTCCCTTTGATGCGGTCGATCCACCATTGGAATCCCCGGCTTTCCAGATAGCTCCAGTCATAGATCGGGTTTCCCCACAGCTGGCCGGTTTCGCTGAAATAGTCGGGTGGCACACCGGCTACAGTTCGCGGATTGAGGGTTTTATCAAAATCAAAAATTTCGGGGTTGGCCCATGCGTCAGCACTGTCAAAAGCCACATAAAGCGGAAGGTCACCAATCACCTCAATATTGTTGCTGTTGGCATATGCTTTCAGTTCCAGCCACTGCTGATAGAAGAGAAACTGCAAAAAGCGATAAAAGTTGATTTCGTCAGACAGATGCTCCCGGTAACGCTCAAGGGCATCTTTTCTGCGCAGTTTGATCTGCTTGTCCCACTCAGTCCATGATTTTCCATCATGATGAATTTTCAGAGCCATAAAGAAGGCATAGTCGTCGAGCCATCCGGCATTACTGATGCAAAAGCTTTCAAACTCCTGCTTCATGGTTTTGTCCTTTGAAGCATTGAAGCGCTGATAGGCTTTTCCAAGCAGTGCATATTTGTATTGGAACACCTTTCCATAGTCAACCCTGTCATCGGGAAAGATTTCATTTACCGGCAGTTCTTCGGTCAGGAGGAGTCCTTGTTCGCAAAGCTTATCCAAATCGATGATGAGAGGGTTTCCCGCGAAAGCGGAAAAGCACTGGTAGGGAGAATCGCCGTATCCGGTATGTCCCAGTGGCAGTATTTGCCAGAGCTTCTGTCCGGCGGCCACAAGGAAGTCAACAAAGCTCCTGGCTTGCTTTCCCATGGTGCCTATGCCGTATTTTCCCGGGAGGGAGGTGATGTGTAGCAAAATTCCGCTGCTTCTTTCCATAGTGATTATTTTTTTGATAATTATGAAGTGTTCTTTTTGTATTCCCTCCTTATGTTGTTTTCACAAAAGATCCTTTATATGCCTTGCCCCGGCGTTCAATGAACAAGCTACTGTTCGTCAATTATTCCTGTGATGGGTTTTTCCATGTATTATTCTCCTTTTTGAAGGGCTTCGATGGTTTTTTTGATCAATTTTTCATCGGGGTCATGCACCACAAAGATCATCATGATGGCGGCTATGGCAAGGGATATTCCGCCAAACACCAGGCCAAAAATGGGTTGTCCGGGAGCCACAATACTGATGAATGATCCCAGTATGCTGGCGGCCACGATCTGGGGTACCACAATAAAGATATTGAACAGCCCCATATAGGTTCCCATTTTATGTGATGGCAGTGAGCCGGTAAGGATGGCATAGGGCATGGCGAGGATGCTGGCCCAGGCGATTCCGACGCCTACCATAGACAGGATGATCCAGTAGGGATTGGGTACTATCAGGATGCTGAGATATCCGGCTGAGCCCATCAGCAGGGCGAAGGCATGGGTATATCTTCGGTTTGTTCTGCGGGCGATCACCGGCAGCAAAAATGCGATGAGTGCGGCAAAGCCATTGTAGACGGCAAAAGATACGCCTACCCAGTTTGCCCCTGTGTTGTACTCCCTGTCGATATGCAGCAACCGGGCGCGCGCCTCTTCGTCCAGGTTGATTTTGTCGGCATGTTGCTGGAAGAAGCGCACGACACGCATGGAGGCGACCACCTGTTCGGCGCCTTCCGCGACGGCTTCATTGTAGTGGTCAATGTCTTCACGGATGGCCGGCAGGCGGCGTTCCCAGGCTTCGTGGGGCTCCTGTTCCATCCTGTCGGCGGCAGCCACCAGGATTTCAACATGATTGGGATAAAGCTTCATGTCGTAATGGTGACTGGTGACACCGGGTGTGCCGAACGTCCAGAGGGTAAACAGCCCCACCCATGAGAAGAACTGAACCACGGCCAGCTGACCCATGGTTTTGGGCATGCGGAAAAGGTCGTTGATCACTGTTACAAATCCATTTTCCGTTTTGTGATTTTTGATCAGCTTACCGGCGATAAACTGTATCACACCGAAAATCATAAACCCAAAGGTAAGGATGTAGAGGTCGTTGCGGATAAACTCATACCGGTAAACCAGGAATGTGAGCACTGCGCCCAGTAATATCCACAGCATGGAGGGTTTACTGAAGCGGGTATATGGCAGCAGTTCCCCGGCTTTGTGGTCTTGTTCCACCCGTTCTCTTCCTTTTTCCAGCTCTTCGAATTCTCTGAGTTGTTTTGGGGTGTATTCGCGTGTTCTCAGCACGGTCCAGAGCACGGCAAAAAAGAACACCATCCCGCCAAGGAGAAAAGCAATCCTCACCGAAGGCGGCACTTGTCCTTCGGGTGCCACGTTGGCCACACCGGCAAGGTTGGTAAGCACCCATGGCAGCATGGAAGCGACAACGGAGCCGGTTCCGATAAAGAAACTTTGCATGGCAAAGCCTCTGTTGCGTTGATCGGGGGGCAGCATATCGCCTACAAATGCACGGAAAGGCTCCATACACATATCAATGCTGGCACCCAATATCCAGAAAATACCAACGGCAATCCACAAGAGGGGTGCTGTTGGCAGAAGGATCAGGGCAATGGACGCACCGATGGCCCCAAAAAGAAAGTATGGCCTTCGGCGACCCAGCCGGGTCCATGTGTTATCGCTCATATATCCAACGATGGGTTGTACGATCAGACCTGTTACAGGTGCGGCGATCCAAAGGATGGGAATAGCTTCCACCTGGGCCCCCAAAGTTTCAAATATGCGGCTAACATTGGCATTCTGAAGGGCAAAGCCAAACTGGATACCCAGAAAGCCAAAACTCATATTCCATATTTGCCAGAAAGATAAACGCGGCCTGGTTTTCATCATGACAGGACAGGGTTTGAGGTTGAAAATTATTATTAAAAAAGGGGGTAAATATAAAAGTTTTTTTTGACTTCCTAAGCTCCAATAACCCAAATGTTTTCAATCGGTTTAAATGGGTGCAGACAGGTGGAAAAACACACCGCCCCGGCCATGCCGGTTTATGGTAAACTCAGCACGCAGCACGGTATCATAGTAGGTGTGAAAATCCAGTCCTGCCCCGGCACCGGCCAGCCACCTGTTGGCCAGTGTTTCGTTGTTGCCGGTGTGTCGGTCACTGATCATGCCTGCATCCAAAAAAATATTAGCATACAATGCATAATGAATGCGGGAAAATTTTTCATTTCTGATAAAGCCGATTGTGGACTCCCGTTCCGGCAACAGGTTGTATTTGATGTTGGATTTGGCCACCACATACTTTTGTCCGCTGATAAGGTAGCTTTCATAGCCTCTCACCAGAGCATGGGTAAAGCCCAGGCCTTCCTGGTCAAAATATGACAAGGTGGTGCCTTCACTCCACTTCCCTGTCATACTCCACGCTGCATACCAACGGTTGCGCAGGGGAATATAGTGCCTGATCGTGCCTTCCAGGGTGGTTACATCCATTTCGGAATCTTTGGGGAACCAGAGCCCTTTCTTGGTGATGCCCGCCTCTGCCAGGTATCCGTCCAGCGGATAGGCAGCAATGTCGCGGCGATCGCGCCGGAATATATAAGAGAGGCTAAAAAAGGAAAAGCGGCTTTCCCCGTTGGGGCCAAAACGGGGGTTCAGGATGGTAAGGGTGTCGGCATAATCGTGGTAATGGTAGTAAAAACGAACGATTTGGGTGTTATAATAACCCGGGCGCCAGCTTAGGGATGTACCTATACGGTATTCGTTGGAAATGAAGTCATCCGGATCCCTGTAATATAACTGCTGATTGTCTTCTGTGGCATAGGCCCGGCGTTTAGTACGGTTCATGTTGAAAACGAGTGCTGTTCTGAAAGCCTGATGTTTGCCAAGAAGCGGCGTTTGAACACTCAGGCCCAGGCTTTGAACATTTCCCGCTTTTACAAGGATCCTGGTGCGTTCGTTACGACCGGTAAGATTCATCATCAAAAGATCCATGCCATAATTGATGGTTGAGAATGAGGGGCTTTCCAGCCACTGGTTCAGGTTTGGTTCGTCCAGCTCAATCACAGGCAGCGGCCAGATGTTCCAGCGTTCAACAAAAGAATAGGTGACGGTGGCAAAAGCTTGTTCTGTTGTGGTAATGTGTGCTTTAACGAAGTTAAACAACCCGGTATTCATCAGGTTTAGCCTGCCTGCTTCTGCTTTTTGTTCCAGGGTGTGCAGGTCCAGTGTGTCGCCGGTTTGAAACGGGAGCTCCCGCATGATGGTTTTGTTGCGGGTGAGGATGTTGCCCTTCAGGTCAATCTGATCAATGATAAACACTGCCGAAGGGCCGGAGACCACGGATATACCGGAAAACGAACCCTGAGTGCCGTTTTGATACTCGTGGCTGTTCCCGGATGTGCCGGTTGTTGCTCCGGATAGCCCCGGAATAAAAAGAAGTATCAGGATATTTAACAGGACCCTCATATTTGTTCATACATTCTGATTGCCGGTTTTCCAGTTAATGGCATTCTGTTTTTACGCTTATCGCAGGTAATGGGAAAGCAACCCGGTTTTATGTGTCCAAAAACTTCATCAGTGATTCAAAGCGTTCGCTCAGGAGGGCGTCGTACTGGCTTTCTTCGGCAAAGGAGGCCTTGATGATATAGTCAAAACGATTCAGTGTTTGTATGATCGACGCCAGGTTCATTACGTTCACTTTTATGGTGACCTCCAGCTTGGTGCTGTCGGCGGCTGAGGTCACGGCCGAGCTCAGCACCTTCGCGTCGTTGGTTTCAATGAGCCTGGAAATCTCACTTAATGAGTATTGTTGGGTGTTGATCTCAAGAACCAGAATGCCACCTGGTTGCGTGACCGATGTAAAGTCGGCCATCCCCTGAATGATCTCCGCCCGGGTGGTGCACCCCAGGTATTGGTTGTGTTGGTCGAGTACCGGTATCACTGACAGATTTTCCGCGGCGGCCAGTCGCAACACTTCATAAATGTGGAAATCAGCGTAAACAAATGATCTTATAAACGGGATGTTTTGCAAAGAGAGTGGTTGATCGAGATCGTCAAGATTGTAGATATCGCTGCTTTTTACCATTCCCAGCAGGTTGCTGTTTTCAACCACCGGTAAATGCATAATGCCAAGATCCTCCATCCATGTCAGGGCCAGTGAGCCCGGATCGGAGGGCTTGAGCGGCATTACCAGGGTGCTAATGATCTCTTTGGCACGCATATCTTTCTTCCTTTTTTTTGTGAAGGTAATAATTATTTTCTTTTTGACTTTTCCGGTTTTTGATATTTTAACCCTTTGCATAATATTTCATAGCTTTGCCAAAAAAAGCATCATGGTACGATTGAGTGTGAATATCAATAAAATTGCCACCATTCGTAATGCACGGGGTGGTAATATTCCTGACGTGGTGAAAGCAGCGGTTGATTGCGAGCGTTTTGGTGCCCAGGGGATCACCGTGCATCCCAGACCCGATGAGCGGCATATTCGTTATCAGGATGTGCTTGATCTCCGCCCGGTGGTTTTCACGGAATTCAACATTGAGGGCTATCCTACCCGCAAGTTTCTTGACCTGGTTACACGGGTAAAGCCGGAGCAGGTAACCCTGGTGCCGGATCCACCCAATGCCCTTACCTCCAATGCTGGCTGGAACACCGTTCGGCACAAGGAGCTGCTCACTGATGTCATTGCAGAGTTGAAGGCCCACGGCATTCGCACCTCCATCTTCATCGAAACCGATCCGGAGATGATCACCCGTGCTGCCGATGTGGGCACCGACAGGATCGAGCTTTATACCGAACCTTATGCGGCGCTCTTCCCTGAAGACAAGGCCGGCGCCGTGGCACCCTTTGCCAAAGCTGCTGAAGCGGCCCATCAAGCCGGACTTGGTGTAAATGCCGGCCACGACCTGAACCTTGACAACCTGAGGTTTTTTGCAGAAAATGTGCCTCACCTGCTGGAGGTGTCCATTGGTCATGCCCTGATATCCGACGCCCTGTATTTTGGTCTGCAGAATACCATTCAACTGTATTTGCGCTGCCTTGACGGCAACGGCGAATAAACAGCAGGAAATCCCATTGCCTGCGGGAGCATACATTTCAAACAAGGTATAAGCTTTAAATTGTGCAGTTGTATTACAGAGAATTCGGCGAAAGGGGAGATCAGCCCCTGGTAATCCTTCACGGACTTTTTGGCATGTCTGATAACTGGCATAGCATTGCACGGAATATCGCTGAAGAGGGATACCATGTTCTGGTGCCTGACCAGCGCAACCATGGCCGGTCGGGACACAGCAACATTCATAACTACCCGGCAATGGTCGATGACTTGCTGGAGTTCCTGGATGCACGGGAGCTGGAACAAACCTGCCTGCTGGGGCACTCCATGGGCGGGAAGACATCCATGCAGTTCGCGGTTGACTATCCGGAACGGGTGCAAAAACTGATTGTTGCCGACATGAGTCCGGCGCTCAGTGAGCGGGGCGACATACATTCAGGTATTATTGACACCCTTTTGCAGCTGGACCTGTCTTCTTTTGACGGGCGACAGGAGGTGGCCGGGGCGATGAAGGAACGAATATCCAATGCCCGTTTGCGACACTTCCTGCAAAAAAACCTGTACTGGAAAGACAGGGGAAGTCTGGGCTGGCGTGTAAACCTGGAAGCCATCAGCGAAAACCTGAACGAGGTTTTCAAGGCAGTGGAAACAGCCGGTCCATTTGAAAAACCCGTACTGTTTATTCGCGGGGGTCGATCTGACTATGTGCAGGATGAAGACATTGCCCTCATTGAAAAGCTTTTTCCGCAGGCAAAGATCCGCACATTGCCTAAAGCAAGCCACTGGTTGCATGCCGAGGACCCTGATGGTTTTACCGCGGAAGTGCTTTATTTCCTTAGCCTTTAGTGGATTCGGCGCTTTTGGTCTCTTTTCCTGTGTCTTGGTCAGTCAGGCGATCACCGTGATTTACAACACAAAGCCTTCTCCCTGGTAGAACTCAAGTACTTTCATCTTGAAAACGAACTCATACATGGATTGCAGCGCGCTCACTTCTGCCCTGTTCAAGCGTATCCTGGATTCATTCAGCTCAAGGGTGCTGACCAGGCCCAGCGTGAACCCCTGTTCGGAATACTTAAATGACTCTCTCGCTGCTTCCAGGGCTTTGGTGTTGCTCATGTAATCCTTGTAGGCAGCCAGTGCGTCAGCATGGGCATGGTGAATAATCTGGCCGAGGTTGTTTTTGGCGCGCTCGTATTGAAGGCGGGACTGTTCCAGGTCAATGCGGGCATATTGTATCCTGGTTCTTCTTTCCCATTGGTTGAAGACAGGAATGTTGACGGAAAGATGGATGTTCCGGAAATAGTTTTCTCTAATTTGGTCGCGGTAGGGAACCACTTCCCACGCCACTGCATCATTGTTATCACGCTTATTGATATCAGGGTGGCGAACAGCCAATTGATCCAACATGGTGTTTGCCTGGTTATTGCCAACCATTTGCGTGACGGCTTCGGAATAGGCGCTTCCCAGGGACGTACCCAGCACAACAGTTGGGAGCTGTTGACCGCGGGTGATGGAAAGACCTTTTTCGGCCATCGTGATGCGTTTTTGTGCGGCCCTCACGGCAGGCTCTACGTTTAATGCCTTCTCCAGGATATATCCGGGCTCGTACAAGGGTGGCAAGCCTTCAACATCTATTTCTTCGGGGCGTACCACCAAAAAACCCTCCTCCGGGTCAAGCTCCAGCAAATAGATCATTTCGAGATAGGACAAATCCAGCTGGTTGTTTGCATTGGTCAGGCGTACTTCTTCTTCCGCCACCATGGCCTCCATCTCCAGCAGCCTTCCCCGCGAAATGGTTCCTCCTTCGTATAATATGCGGGCGCGTTCAAGCTGTTGCTCTGCCAGCTCATACTGCTGACTTGCTACTTCCAGCATGTCTTCGAAATATAGAATTTGCAGGTATGCACCGGCGATGGTCAGGATAAGGTCGTTTTTTGTCGCTTCTGAATCCAGGCGCAAAGCGGTGTACCGTGCAAGGGTGTACCGGATATTGTTGATGGTGCTGAAGCCGGCAAAAAGGGTCATGCTGGCCGATGCGCTCATGCGTTGGGATGCAATACGCTCAGTGAAAAACTCATTGGTGACGGCATCAATGCTGCGGCCGAAACTGTATCCCATGGAGGTGCCGGCGTTAATGCCCGGAAGGGTCTGCATGTAGCTTTGTCGCACATCATGGCCGGCCCTGTCGGTCTGCAGGTGTTGCCGGCGTAAATCCAGATTGTGCTCCAGGGCGTGGTCGATGCAGTCCTGCAATGTCCATGCACTTTGGGCTGTGGTATGGCTGAGGCTTACCACCAGCAGCATCGACTGAACGATCAAAACAGTGAGAAGGTTTTTCATCATTTTATAATTTTGTAATTGTTTGTTGTTTAGCTCTTTGTGGTTGTTTTTAAGCTGCCCTTCAGGGCATTCCGTTTATCGCCGCAAATCCTCTCACAGCTGCTGTGAATGAATAATACAGCCTTTCTTTGCGCTTTTTGCGTGATTTAACTTTTGCGGCCTTTGCGAGGAATAAAATATTTCACGCAAAGCCCACAAAAAAAGATATTAGCCCGTATTTTTTATGGAAAACACAGCGAAACACATGCCATCTGTCAAAATGTTCTGACAAACAGCAATATACATATCTCGCCGCAACCTTATTATGAAGATGCGGTGTTCACTTTACAACAGAAAGCGTTCGATAGCGAACAATAATCAGAAGTGGAGGGTAAACCTGGTTGCCACCGTGGGTTTGGATTTGACGGTGATATTCCCTTTATGGAGGCGCATGATCTCGCGTGCAAGGCTAAGCCCGATGCCTGAACCTTCTTTTTTTGAGGTAAAAAAGGGCACAAAGATTTGTTCAAGATTGTCGGGTTTAATACCATGACCGTTGTCGGTAACAGAAATAGAAATGTGGTTGACACTTTCGGTGGTTGCCAGCACTTCTATTTTTGGTTTCTCGGCTTCCTGAACGGCATGTATGGAGTTGATCACCAAATTGATGAGGACTTGTTCGATGAGGTCGGGGTCGGCAGTTAGTTTCAGTCCGGGAGGTACTACCCTGTAGACACAATTGATTGCACGATCCTGCACCTTCGGCAGCAACAATTGTTCGATATTTTTGAACAGCTCACTGATGTCAAAATGGCGGAAGCTTGGTTTGGGTATGCGTGTAAGGTTTCGGTACACCTGTACGAAGTTCAGCAGCCCCTGGCTTCTTCGCTCAATGGTGTTCAGTGCGCTCCAGGCGCTGTCCACATCCTCCTCATCGATGTCTCTGTTGATCTGCCCATTTTCTTCATCGATGAGTAAGCCTTTCACGGTGGATGACAAAGAAACGATGGGTGTGATAGAGTTCATGATTTCGTGTGTAAGTACGCGGATGAGTTTTTGCCATGAGTCCATCTCTTTGGCTTCCAGCTCTGTATGGATATTCTGCAAAGAAACAAGCACAAAGTCATCGCCCTGCATGCGAAATTCGGTAGCCCTTATAGACAGCTGCAACAATTCATTGTCATAAAACACCTTTACGAGTTCACTTTCTCCCGCTTTGATCCGTTGGAGAATTTCTGAAAAATTCTTGTCGATTTCTTCCAGCTCGTAAATGAAGCGAAGGTTACTCACCCTGAACATTCTTTTAAAGGCGTTATTGATCATGTTCACGGAGCCATCTTTTTTATACACGATAATGGCATTGCTGACGTGTTGCACAACGGTTTGCAGGTAGTTGAAGTGCTCTTCTTTGGCGGCTCTTGTTTTGTGGAACTCTGCGATTACTTCATTGAATGCTGCGTTGAGTTTGTCAAAGCTCTTACCCAAACCTTTGTCGGAAAAGGAGGTGGAAAAATCGCTGTGGCGGATGGAGTCTAGAAAAACAGACAGTTTCCTGTTTGTTTTTTCAACATATCTTACCAGGCTAAATATCAGAAAAATGATGAGTGCAACCAGAAAAACAGAAACGAAAACCAGTTCGTTATTATTTACCATCAACAATAGCAGCACCACCAGAGCTACGATCAGCAAGATCCTGCCGACAACATTGAGCCGAAAGTTTCTAAAGTTCATATTTTTCTATTCGACGGTATAATGAGGCGCGTGTAATGCCCAATTCTTTGGCGGCTTTGCTGATATTTCCACCGTGTTTGTCAACCACTTTTCTGACCAGCATTTTTTCGGTGGCTTCCAGGTTGGTTGCCGACTCAGAGATCTCCTGTTCTGACTTGTCTTGCTGTTGTGATATAAAGAAATCGTTGGGTTGCAAGATATTGGAATCGCTCATGATAACGGCGCGTTCAACCGCGTGCTGCAGCTCCCGGATATTTCCCGGCCAGTGATGTTTCTCCAGCCGTTTGAGGGTGTTGGCATGCAAGCGTTTGTTGGGCATTTTGTACTTTTTGCAATAAATATCAAGAAAGTGATTGACCAGCAAGGGGATGTCATCCTTTCTATCGCGCAGCGGTGGCAGGTTGATCTCTACAGTATTGATGCGGTAGAGGAGGTCCTGCCGGAATTTTCCTTCCTCCACCATTTGGTAGAGTGGCATATTGGTGGCACAGATGAGTCTGACATCAACGGGGATTTCTTTTACCGAACCGAGCCTGACCACGTTTCTGTTCTGGATCACGCTAAGGAGCTTTGACTGGAGCGGAAAGCTCAGGTTCCCGATTTCATCAAGGAATATAGACCCTTTGTTTGCTGCTTCAAACCGACCGGCACGGTCTTCTTTGGCATCGGTAAAAGCACCTTTTTTGTATCCGAACAATTCGCTTTCAAACAGGGTTTCGCTGATGGCACCCAGGTCAACACTGATA
The DNA here is from genome assembly GCA_007695305.1 of Bacteroidia bacterium. Taxonomy (GTDB): domain Bacteria; phylum Bacteroidota; class Bacteroidia; order Bacteroidales; family UBA7960; genus PUPG01. Next base: position 5,991 of record REEA01000069.1, on the reverse strand, counting down.
AATACTTCATCTTTCCGCCTTGAAGCGCGGTGCAGTGCCCTGGCGATCACCTCTTTCCCGGTGCCGTTTTCACCAAGAATAAGCACGTTGGCATCGGTAACCGCTACTTTCGCGACGGTGTTCAATACAGATAGCATGGGTTCTGACTCACCGATGATCTGGCTGTATGGCTGGTCGCCCTGTTCCATCAAAAACCGCTGCTTGGAACGCAGGTCCTGCAACTCTTTCTTTGAGCGATGTGCCTCCAGGGTGGTGCTTATGGTGGCCAGCAGCTTTTTGTTGTCCCACGGCTTGAGCAAAAAGTTGGTGGCACCTTCCTTCACACCTTGCACGGCAAGCTCTATGTCGCCATAGGCCGTGATCAGGATTACGGCAATGCTGGGGTCTATTTCAAGGATCTTGTTCAACCAGTGAAAACCTTCCTTGCCGCTGGTGGCATCACGCGAAAAATTCATATCCAGCAACATCAGATCATAGTTGTCATTTTTCAGCAACATGGGGATGTTGTCAGGGTTGGGATCGGTGTGTACTACCTTAATGTGCTGTTTTAGAAACAGTTTAGCCGCAAGCAGGACATCTTCATCATCGTCAACAATCAACAACTTAGCATCTAGTTTACTCATGGTAACATTTATTTACATTTTCATCCTTAGCAAATTACAGCAAAGATAAAATTTATAACAATAAGGCAGAGGTCAGCGGTCAATTAAAAAATAATTCATATTTTTAACGCCAATATATATAAAACGGATTATTTTCTCTTACATATATTTCACAAAAACACGAAAAATATGAACAGCAAAGATTTTTCTGCAGGCATGATGCCCCGCCGCAGGTTTCTGGAGTTGGGTTTGAAGAGTGGCATTGCCATCGCGGTAGCGCCCCCTTTATTATCGAACCTGGCGTCGTGCAGCCGGCCAATGGAGCTTTCGGGTCCCGGGCTTGACATGGACAAGGCGGTCCTGAACAAAGTAATTGCGAAGGCTTTACAGCAGGGTGGCGATTTTGCCGATGTGTATATTGAGACCCGCCATTCCCGTCAGATCGTGATGGAGGAATCAAGCTTCAAGAGTGGGCTCTACGGGATTAGTCAGGGCGCGGGTGTACGGGTGATTGCCGGCGACAAGACCGGTTATGCCTATACCGAGGAGGTCACCGAAGAGAACTTGCTGCGTGCCGCTGAAGTGGCGTCTTACGTTGCCCGTAACGGCAAGGCCATTAGTCCGGTAGAGGTCAGGCCTGCTACCCGCCATTCTTTCGTTACAGTGAAAAGGCCTCTTGAGGATATTGCCGACAGCAAGCGGATTGAGATCATGGAGCGGGCCAACCAGGCTGCCCTTGATTATGATCCGCGCATCAGAATGGCACTCATCGACTACAACGACCAGGTTCGTGGCCGTGTGATTGCCAACAGTGAAGGTCTTTATCTGCGCGATGAGTTGCCGCTGTTGTTTTTCATTGTTCAAACCATGAGCGATGATGGCGTAAACCGGCATATGTCGCGTGAGCGGATCAGTGAGCATTCGGGCTTTGAGCTTTTTGAAAAAGACACACCGGAGGCGGTGGCACAACGTGCTGCCAGGGAGTCAATTGCCATGCTTGACGCGCGCGATGCACCGGCGGGCACCATGGATGTGGTTATGGAAAACGGTTTTGGCGGGGTATTGATTCATGAAGCGGTGGGCCATCCGCTGGAAGCCGACAATATTGCCAGGGGCATCGGTGCCTTTACCGGAAAAATGGGAGAAAAAGTGGCAACCGACGTATTCACCATGGTTGATGACGGTACCCTGCCCAACTTCAGGGGCACCATCAACTTTGATGACGAGGGCACCCAGGCACAGCGTAACGTGCTCATCGACAAGGGTGTATTACAGGGATATATGACAGACATCCTCAGTGCCAGACAGCTGGACCTGCCGCGCACCGGAAACGGACGGCGCGAATCATTCCGCCATTTTCCCATCCCAAGAATGACAAATACCTTTATTGAACCGGGTAAAGACACACCTGAAGATATCCTTGCAGACACCAGTGCGGGCATATATGTGCAGAGCCTGAGCGGCGGTAGCGTGAACCCTGTCACCGGAATATTCAACTTTACCTGCAGGGAAGCATATATGATTGAAAACGGCCGCAAGACTTATCCCATCAAGGGAGCCACGCTGATAGGCTCCTGCCTGGGGGTGATCTCCAATATTGATGCCGTTGCCAATGATCTTGCCTTTGGGCCGGGGATCTGTGGCAAGGGACAGATGGCAGAGGTAACGGCGGGGCAACCCACCGTTCGTATCCGGGGTATCAATGTGGGAGGAAGCCGCGGCTGACAAGCAAACCCGCAACAGGGGGATGATTATGGGAGATGGGAGATGAGACTTAAGAGACTTAAGGGACTTGAGAGAAGGAGGGAATGAGTGAAAGAGAGAGGGGGAGAGGGAAAGAAAAAGAGAAAGAGAGAGGGGTGACAGTAAGAAGTAAGCAGTAAGCAGTTGATAGTTAATAGACTATTTGACATTTCGACATTTCGACATTTTGACATTTTGACATTTTGACATTTCGACAAATTTTAAACATATGAATAACCAGGAATTAGCAAACAGGCTGATAGGACGCGGACGCCGCATGGGTGCCAGCGAGGTGGAAGTGTTTATCCAAAACAGCCGGAACCTGTCTGTCCGGGTTCGAAACGAAGACATTGAGACCGTTCAGGAGGCAGCGTCAGGTGGAGTAGGATTTCGGGTAATTGTTGACGGGGGCATGGGCTTCAGTCACTGCAACGACTTTAGCGACAGAGCGTTGAGCGATACGCTGGAGCGTGCCATTGCCTTTGCCAGACTTACCACTCCCGATGACCACAACAGTTTACCCTCCGTCGAACCACACAAGGAGGTGGCCGGACTCTATGATGCATCCATTGCGAACATTGCCATGGATAAAAAAATTGACATGGCCCTGGAGCTGGAGGCCCATGCGATGAAAGACCCCAGGATCACCCACAGTTCAGGGGCGTCCTTTGGAGAAGGTGAAACGGAGGTCCTTATTGCCAACTCCAAAGGGATGCTGAAGACCTATCAGTCGTCTGTTTGTTCTGTTGGGGTGAGTGTGGTAGCAGAAAAGGGTGAGCAAAGGCACACCGGATGGGAGTCATGTGCGCGGCGGTTTTTCGATGATCTGGAGTCGCTTGAGAAGATAGGAATGGAGGCTGCCAAAAAGGCCTATGAGATGCTTGATCCCCGGATGGTGCCCACACAAAGGGCGGCCGTCATTTTCGATCCGGCGGTTGCAAGGTCGCTGGTAGGTGGCATCATCGCCGCCATCAATGGTGAGCGTGTGCTGCAGGGTGCAAGCTTTCTGAAAGACAGCATGGATGAACGCTTTGCGTCGGAGCTGCTGACCATCATTGACGACGGTTTGCGACCCGGCGGTCTTGGCAGCAAGCCGTTTGACGGCGAAGGGGTGCCCACAGCCACCCGCGCACTGGTAGAGCAGGGGGTGCTGCGTGGTTTTCTGTATAACACTTACGCCGCCAACCGCGCCGGTGTGGAAAGTACCGGCAATGCCTCCAGGGGCGGATTTACCAGCCTGCCCTCCATCGGCACTCATAACCTTTACCTGAAGCCGGGTCCTGATAAAGCCGCCGACATCATTGCCAACACACAACGCGGCTTGTTGCTCAAAGGCGTTACCGGTTATGGCATCAACCCCGTTAATGGAAACTACAGCGGTGGTGCCAGCGGGTTCTGGATTGAGAACGGACGCATTGTCCACCCGGTGCAGGGACTTACCATCGGGGGCAGTGCCCATGATATACTAAACAGCATCGACATGATGGCCGATGACCTTGACATGAGCAGGTCTTTTACCGCGCCTACATTCAGAGTGCGGGAGATGCAAATAGGGGGTGCTTAGGAAAGGCAATAAAACCTCCTGAGGGTTTTCAGTTGCTCTTTTGCTGCTGTTGGGAAAACAAATGAGATCCGGCTATAAGCCCGGGTGACGGATCACCCGCCGCCCGCCCCTGTCTTCAGGGCCTGCAAAACTAATGGTAAGGGTTAATTCATGGATGGCATGAAGCAGATCGGAATAGCCTGAGAACGAATGGTCGTAGCTATAGCCAAAGCGGTAATCTCCGAATCTTAGCCCTAACAGGAAAATCATGGCATTGGGTCTGCTGAAATCATGGCGTAGCCATGCACCGGCCAAAAATCTGTCGATGCCGCCATGCAGTCCAATGTTTGCACGCCGGTGCTCCCCTTGCTGCTGGTAGAGCAGGCCCGGTGAAATGAAGTATTCCGGTTCATTGCCACCGCGGCCTCCGGGGCCTCCCGGCTCCAGGAAAAAGCCGATGTGTGCGGTAAACTTTCGCTGAAGTTTCTGGCTCTCAAAAATACTCTCGCCGGGTTGGGTGAGATGGTGTACTGCGACCCCACTCCAGAAAACATCGTTGTACACCAGGATGCCGGCAGCGAAATTGGCGGAGTGTCTCCAGCTTTGATCAGGGGGCTCCTGATTGGGGTTGGTGAAATCAAGCTTGTCCCACCTCACATCCTGACGATAATAACCGGCCTGTACCCCAAAGTTTATATACAGATTTTCATCAGCCCGAAGATGATAGGCATACAACCCCGCGATATGATTCCGCAGGTAAAGGGCACCCTGATTGTCACTCAGCACCAAGAGTCCCAGACCACCATAAAGCTTTGGCTGATAAGTGTCAAAAGAGGCAAATATGGATGAATAACCAACCATGTCCGGGAAGGGATGGTTCCGGTAGCTGAGTGTTACCCTTGATCCAAAATCCAGTCCGGCAAATGCCGGGTTAAGGTATAGGGACGAAACATCGTATTGCGAAAAAATGGCATCCTGGGCAGTAGCTTTGCCCGCTGTTACGATGATGCATACGATCATTATGAAGATATATTTTCTCATATCTGATCCTTTTATCTTGTCAAAAACAATATGCCGTACACTTCCTTTTCAGCGCCGGTTAACATTTTATACCTTATTTTATAGGTATAGGTGCCCTGTGGCGCCTCCGTGTTGTTAAACAGGCCGTCCCAGCCTTTTTCAGGGTTGTCGGTTCGGAAAACCCGCTCTCCCCACCTGTTATATACCGACAATGAATAGCGCTCAGGCATTTCCCTGAAGACCGGTTTGAAAACCCTGTTTTCAGGATACTGGCTGGATGGCATGAAGGCGTTGGGGATAAACAGCTCGTCGTTGTCGCCGGTGTGTCGGAAAAAGGCAACCAGTGTCCGGTTGTCCACGGCAATAAATGTGTACTCCCTGTTTTGTGTGATAATCGAGTCGCTCTCTTTCCAATGAACGAAAATGTAACCCGGGTTTTCGGAGGCAGAAATATGTACCTGGCTGCCATGGGAATAAATGCCTCCCCCGCTTACCATTCCTCCCGCTTCAGGTTCGGCGATCAGATCAACCTGGTATGTGATCCTTTGGAATTTTGCCGTAAGTATAATGTCGCTGTCCTGGAATGTGAGTACCGGCATATTGCTGGCGGGATCATCCAGCACATGGATATCTCCCTCCCAGCCAAGAAAGATATACCACTGGGCGGGGGTTGCCTCAAGGTATACCACATCGTGAATATGATAATAGGTTTGATGGGGGTAAATGTCAATCTCACCTGCCTGATTGTAAGGGTATGTTTCGATGGTGAGCGTGTAATCCGTCAACTGGAAGTTGGCAGCGTAGGTTGCTTCGAAGTTGAGGCCGTCGTCATCGGTTTGGGGGACAAAGTGCAGTTCTGTTCCCACTACATCCCCTGCGTCGTTGGTCCAGTTTACAAAGTGGTAACCCGGGTGGGGTGTGGCTGTTGAGCCCTGGGCTTCTCCCGTTGCGGGAGGCAGTGATTCATCTTCGGGGTCAACGCTGCCGCCGGTTGTTGCCAGGTAGTTGATGGTGACATCAGGATCTTCCTGGAAGTTGGCGGTGTAGGATGCCGCGAAGTTGAGACCGTTGTCATCGGTTTGG
>REEA01000151.1 GCA_007695305.1 Bacteroidia bacterium | reverse complement strand
GGCGGCTTTCGACGCCTCGCATCTGACCTGAATTAAAAGCATGAATAATACAGGCCAAATTTCAGTGAGATAAAATCCGATTTTTCCTTCAATAAGTTGGACTTTACCAGTGATTGGATTTATTTTGATTTTTAGCGGCTTTTTGGTGAACATAAATTTTGAAAAAATAATGTCGGAACTATTTCTGATATTAATTGGCATTTTTTCATGGTGCATAACAGACCGCTATTCCAATGTAAATTTCCTAAATATTTGCTTTTTGTTATCTTTTGAGATAACTTTGTTGAATGGTCCGAGAGATTATTTATTATCACTGCTGTCCGAATAAATTTCGATCTTTTTCTGCCACAGAAGCACTAAAACACAAAATAACACTAAATCAGGTACTTGCATTCCGTGTGGATTTCGTGTTTTCGTGTTTTAGTGGCAAAAAGAAAAACATCCCTATTCTATGATTGATTTTAATCAGAACAAAATATGTTAAGTGTTTTGGATCGTTTTCATCAACTTTTGTCGGACAGTATTGATTTTTTATGAAAATTATTTCTTTGATTTTTACGCACCTCTTCAGGTTAAGGTGAAAATGAAAATCAAATATGTGTTGGAATTGATAAAAAAGGCAGAAAAAGTATCTGTTAAGTTCCTTTCACCAATGACTGGATATGCAGGGCTTTACGAAGTACGTGTTGAATTCGAATCCAATATTTACAGGGTTTTCTGTTGTTTTGACAAAGAGAAACTTGTTGTTTTGTTCAACGGGTTTCAGAAAAAACACAGAAAGCACCAAAGAAGGAGATTGAAAAAGCCATGTGGACTGTAACCGCAAATAATCCATTTTGCATACTTTTATCCGCACCAGACGCATAATCGAATTTTAAAGCCACACGGCACATAGCCCAAGATCTTTACACACATTAACTCCATCTTACCATGACTTACTATTTTAGCAAAATTTTCAATGACAAGGGTTTCGATGAGGCCATTGCAGAAGTTACTGAAGCATTGAAACAGGAGGGCTTCGGTGTTTTGACAGAAATCGACGTGCAAGGCACGCTGAAACAGAAGCTGGACGTTGACTTCAGGAAGTACCGGATTTTGGGAGCCTGCAACCCTCATTTTGCGTATAAAGCATTTCAGGCCGAAGATAAAATCGGGATTTTATTGCCCTGTAACGTGATTGTCCAGGAGCATGACGACGGTTCTGTGGAAGTGGCGGCCATGAATCCTGTGGCTGCCATGAGTGCGGTACAAAATGAGGAGCTTGGCGGGCTGGCCGGAGAGGTTGAGAAAATAATGGAACGGGTGGTCAACAGTTTATAATCACTGTATGGACCACCCGAAACCGTTTATCTTTTACCGGCATTAACCTGCCCGGCGGGGATTGTTTTATTAGAAGCCGAACTGGATGCCCTGGGCCAGCGGCAGATCGGTACTGTAGTTAATGGTATTGGTTTGCCGGCGCATATAGCTTTTCCATGAGTCGGAGCCGGACTCTCTTCCGCCGCCGGTATCTTTTTCACCGCCGAAGGCACCGCCAATCTCCGCTCCGGAGGTGCCAATGTTCACGTTGGCAATGCCGCAGTCGGAACCGGTTTCGGACAAAAACTGCTCTGATTCGCGCAGATTTTCGGTAAAAATGGAAGATGACAAGCCCTGGGGCACGCCGTTGTTCAAAGCAATGGCTTCTTCAATGGTTTTATATTTCATGATATAGAGGATGGGAACGAAGGTTTCGCGCTGCACCATTTCAAAGTGATTTTCAGCTTCCACGAGTGCAGGCACAACGTAATGACAGAAGTCACGATTTTCACAATCGTAGGTCCGGCCTCCAAATAAAACCCTGCCCCCTTCTTTCTGCACTTTACTGATGGCATTGAGGAAGTCTTCCACTGCATTTTCGCTGACCAGCGGACCCACAATGGTATCTTCTCGCAGTGGGTTGCCGATTTTCCCGGAGACACTTTCGTAGGCCGTTTTCAGTTTCTCCACCACTGTGTCGTAAATACTTTCATGGACGATCAGGCGCCTGGTGGTGGTACATCGCTGGCCTGCGGTACCCACGGCCCCGAACACCACTGATTTCACAGCCATTTCAAGGTTTGCGGTGGGTGCGATGATCACGGCATTGTTTCCGCCCAGCTCCAGGATGGAACGGCCCAGACGTGCACCGATGACGCCGGCAAGGCGTTTGCCTACCTCTGTGGAACCGGTGATGGAAAAGAGCGGGATGCGACGGTCGGCCACGAAATTGTCGCCAAGCACACCCGAACTGGCAGTAACCAGGTTGAATACACCCTCCGGAACGTCGTTTTCCTTCAACACGCGGGCAATGATCTTCTGTGTGGCAATAGCAGTAAGGGGCGTTTTGGAGCTTGGCTTCCATATTACCACATCGCCGCATACTGCCGCCAGCATCGCATTCCATGCCCAAACAGCCACCGGAAAGTTAAAGGAGGTGATCAGGCCCACGATCCCGAGCGGATGGTATTGATCGTACATCCGGTGCTGCTTTCTTTCCGAATGCATGGTAAAACCATTCAGCAAACGGCTCTGACCAACGGCAAAATCACAAATGTCAATCATTTCCTGTACCTCGCCAAGGCCCTCCTGGTAAATCTTACCCATCTCCAGACTCACCAGGTAGCCCAAATCTTCCTTGCTTTCCCGCAGCGCATTGCCAATCTGACGCACCACTTCTCCACGCTTGGGAGCAGGCGTCTCACGCCAAACCAAAAATGCTTCCTGCGCTTTCTGTACAACCGATTCATAATCTTCAAGGCTCGCCATGGTAACCCGCGCAATTTCCTTGTTGTTTATAGGTGACACAGATATGAGCTCTTTGCCTTTGGTATCCATCCAATGCAAACCGGTGCAAACACCGGGGTTAACCGGCTCAATACCAAGTCGTTCGATAATCTCTTTTTTCATTATTTGTTTATTAATGTGTGAAAAGTTGAAATGTCAATAGATTCAGGGTCATCAAAGTTCACCGGTTCATTTTTTGCATCTTTTTCTTTCCTTTGCGCCTTTTGCGTGTTTTGAACTTTTGCACCCTTTGCGAGGAAAAATAGTTTCACGCAAAAACCGCAAAATATCTTTAAGCACGCAAAGATCAATTTATAAATGCTATAGGTCGAAAGATTGCTCCTGCACTTTGCCCAAGTCCATCCAGCCCGGTTACAAATAACGCTTCCGGGATGGGTTTTTCACATGATATAACTGAAAATGTGTGCTTTTGTTTAGGTGGGATGCAGATATTTGTACCGGAGAGGTGGTTAACGGACTACCATGATTGTTCTTTTTTCGGTGGTGACAGGTGTTTGAACCACAATCACATACTGCCCGGCCGGCAAGTCATACAGGGGAATGCTGAACGTGCAACGGCCGCTGCAGGTAGTTTGTACTTTCATGATGGTGGATCCGTCAGTATTTTTCAGGTATAGATAAGGTTGAACACCGGAGGCACTCCACAGGTCGATATACACCATATCTGATGCGGGGTTTGGATACACATTCAGTAGTGGAGCAGCCTCATCAGTGAGTGATGTATCATCGGGATCCATGACCACGGTAACTTCCTTATCATAGTCTGAAATCTCTACCTCACCGCCGGTGTCAAAGAACCCGTCTGCCATCACCATATAGGTATAAACCCCGGGCTCCAGCTCTTCAAAAACATGCACCCCCGGCTGGTGCTGCACATCGTTCAGCGTAATCACTGCTTGTTGCAGGGGATTGCCGAGATGGTCCATTACATTGAAGGAAAGGGTAAAGGTCGGTGTCAACTCCATATAATGGGCGATGAGTTCCACATGATGCGGGGGCATATAGAAGGTGAAGTTTTCCTCCTGGCTGACTTCTTCTCCCTGTTCATTGGTCCAGTTCAGAAAGAGATAGCCTTCGTTTGTGCCGGCATCAAGAATTATTTCACTGCCCACCACATAGGATTCAAGATCGGGCTCTGCCTGGGGAGTGCCACCCGTTTCGGGAGCAGCGTTCAGGGTGATTGTATATTGAAAGGGATAGTTGTGGCTGCCGGCTTCCTGCTGCCATGCCAGGAAGGGGTAGCTTGCTTCCTGGACGATGTCCCATGTTTGCTGGAAATTCCAGCCTGCGAAAGTTTCCTGCATTACCATTTCGAGGGTGGTTTTGCCCGTTCCGCCGTCGCTGTTGTTCTGTCCGGATGTCTCAGTGTTCCAGTAGCTGTTGTTTACCTGGCCTCCGAACCGGTACCCGATCAGTCCGCCTACGCCCCAGCTTGTTCCGCTCACACTGCCTGTTGAATAGGTATTGCTAACGTTGGTTTGCCAGAGGTACCCGATCAGGCCGCCCACTGCACCGCCGGCGGTTGCAGATCCTGTTGCATAGCTGTTTGTCACTGTGCCGCCTTCCGTATCGCCCACCAGGCCGCCCACCGAATTGCTTCCTGTGATATTGCCTGTAGCATAGGATCGCAGGATGGACCCATTGAGGTTCCTGCCCACCAGTCCGCCTACATACCATCCGGCAGTGACATTGCCGCTGGCGTAGCTGTCTGTAACCGTGCCGTTCACATTGAAGCCCACCAATCCGCCGATACGGCCGTCGTTGGCAGTTACATCCACATCAGCATGGGCATAAGCCACTGTTCCGGGGCTGTTTTCGCCCACCAGGCCGCCAACACGGTATCCACCGCTGACGCTGCCTGTGGCATATACTTCCGTGAGTGTGCCCCTGTTGAAAGCAACCATGGTACCCACCACGTAATTGCCGCCGGCAACATCCGCATCCTGTAAGCCAAGGTTTGTCAACGTTCCGTTTTCACCCACGAAAGCCCACAAGCCAACGTTGTTGCTGGCCGGCCGGTTGATGGTCAGGCCGCTGATCACATGGCCGTCTCCGTCGTAATGGCCGTGAAACGCGTTGGCAGCAGTGCCAATGGGTTGCCATCCCTGTCCTTGATTATACGGGGGTTGATCCAGGTCGATATGGGCAATCTGTCTGAAATGTTTGTCGGCGTGGGCTGTTCCCAGGTATTGCCGGAGCATATCCAGGTGATCCGCATCGGCGACGAGCCAGGGGTCTTCGGCTGTACCCGAGCCACCGGCGAAGCCGTCATCATTGCTCGGCTGCTCCATAATATCATTAAGATAAATCCATATGTTATTATTGAAAACAGACGAAATTTGCCCCGATGCGGGGGCATTGCCCATCCTGATCCAGACAAGATTTTGACCGGGAGCCACATTGATGATCTGTCCGTTCAACCCGTATGCGGCATACATGTCAGGCGGTGCGTCAGGACATAAATACCCGGGAAAAACATATTGTGATGAGGGCAGCATAAATGAAGATTTTCCATTCAGCCACCAGAGATAGCCATAGGCTTCATTCATATCCTGGGACGAACTGATCATCTGTTGAAAGTAAACGGAATCGGCCAGCACCGGCGTGTCGTCCCATTTTCCGCCGGCTAACATAAGCAGTCCAAACCTGGCCATGCTGCGCGCATGACTGAAAAATACGTTGTTGTATCCCGATTCAATAAAAAGTCCGCTGATGCCTGTCTGCATATGCAAATTCTGCACGGCAAACTGGTTGATTGTTTGATTGGAGGCTGCTTCCAGCACATCTGCCAGCAAGGTATAGGGTGCATTGTGATATGCCCAGCGCTCACCGGCATCGGCAAGATATACCAGGCAGCTGTCCAGTGTACAGTTTGCATCATCAACTGCATCATCCAGGCCGGTGGTCATGGACAGCTGGTGTCTGATGGTGATCATTTCTTCCTTTTCGGGCGGGCAATACGTCCAGTTGTCTCCGAGCCATGCTGATACTGTGTCATCAATGGATAAGAGTGCTTGCTCCTGCCCCATCCCAATGAGGAAGGCAGTAATGGTTTTGCCTGCGGAGGCCCAGTACCAGGGATCATCCTGTTGAAAATCACCAAAATATTCTTCGATGACAATTTTTCCATCTTTAAGCAGGATGAATGCGTTACTGTTTTGCTCTTCCAGAAAATGAAGGAGTGAGTCAATGTGTTGTTGATCCCAGCCGAGAGAGTCTGTGGAAAGGGTTTCCCAGGTATTGTCCGAAAGGGGAGGGAAATAAATCGAACCAGTTGCTGAAGGGAGTGCCCGGGTTGGAATCAGGATTAGAAAAAAAACACAGAATAATAGCTTCTTGATCAGCATAACAAAAAATTTTAACCTTCAAAGATAACCATTTAAGGATTGCCTGGAAAGTCCTGGTTCTATGCATGTTTTCATCACCCTGTTTGGCTGATCCTTTGGAGTGCTTCTTTGTCCATGAGTATCATGTGATTATTCTCATAACCGATGAACCCGTTGTTATGAAATTCCCTCAATATTTTCACGGCACTATCTTTAGCCATACCTGATAGTTCAGCCAGGTCTTTTTTTGACAAAGCCACGGTAAATGTTGGTTGCTCAAAAACCTCGTCGAAGAGATAGATCAGTGTATCGGCCATGCGGCCCGGCATATGTTTGATTGTGAGTAATGAAAGTCTGTTGTAAACAGACAGGATGCTTTTGCTCATGTCGCGCATGAGTCCGTGGGCAAACTGCCGGTTCTTATCTATTAATTCCCTGAACAGGTTGAGGTCAATAAAACAAACGGCCGTATCGGTGAGTGCCTTTACCGTATAATGATGCATTTGATCCAGATAGATGCCCGGCCCCCCGATGAAGTTTGTTGGTTTCACGATCCGGATGATGCTGTTATGAATTTCAGAGCTCTCCAGGTATAGTTTTGCCAGTCCTGTGGTAACGGAGATCACATGCGACATGTGTGTTCCCTGTTTGCAAATGGTTTCCCCTTCTTTGAAAACAACCATCAGTTTGTTGTTGGCCACGTGATCCAGTTCTTCATCTGTAAGGTGGCAGAAAAGGGGTGATTTTAGTTCACAGTGTCGGCAGTGTACGTCAGAATTTAAGCAATGCTGGTTCATTTGTTT
>REEA01000070.1 GCA_007695305.1 Bacteroidia bacterium | reverse complement strand
AAGCGAGGATGCGGGGAAACGACGAAATGAGGAAGAGAGGTGTCTCGTCCTGAAATAGGGCTAAAGTTTTTGCATACAAAAATCGGGACGGTTCACATCACATGCCGGGCATGCTTCTTCCTTCCAAAAACCGGATACAATTATTTTCGATTCGCAGGTGGAGGTCATCTGCCGGCGTCTTGATAAATTTTTCACCGGTGATTTGTTCAAACAGTTCGATATACCTGTTGGAAACCTGTTCAATAAAATGATCGGGCATAGGGGGGGCGGCCTGGTTTTCCTGTCCGGTAAAGCCTTGTTCCATAAGCCATTCCCTTACAAACTCTTTGGATAGTTGTCTTTGGGGTTCACCTTTGGCGAGTCTTTGTTCATATCCATCCAGATAAAAATATCTTGATGAGTCTGGTGTATGGATTTCATCGATCAGGTATATTTTTCCGTTTGCTTTTCCAAACTCGTATTTTGTATCCACGAGGATGAGGCCTTTCTGTCGGGCCATTTTGCTTCCCCTTTCAAACAAGGCCCTGGTATAATGCTCAAGGGCTTCATAATCCCGGATGTTCACCAGTCCCTGCTTCAGTATTTCTTCGCGGGAAATGTCTTCATCATGACCAATGGCAGCTTTGGTTGTTGGGGTAATGATGGGTTCCGGGAAGGCTTGGTTTTCTGACATACCATCGGGCATCGGCACACCACAGAGGCTGCGTTTGCCTTTTTTATATTCGCGCCAGGCATGGCCGCACAAGTAGCCTCTGATTACCATTTCCACCTTAAAAGGCTCACAAAAGGTGCCGGCGGTAACCATTGGATCAGGAGTGGCAATTTTCCAGTTAGGGACAATGTCAGCGGTAGCATCCAGGAATTTTGCAGCAATCTGGTTGAGCACCTGTCCCTTATATGGGATTCCTCTGGGCAACACTACGTCAAATGCCGAAATACGGTCGGTGACTACCATCAGCATCCACTGGTTTTCAATCGTGTAAACATCTCTGATTTTACCTTTATAATAGGCCGTTTGTCCGGGTAATGCAAAACGAGTTTCAATAAGTGCCTGCATCATGTTGATTTTTTTTGGTGTGGAAATAATGTTTGCTTCGCTTTTTCAATGCGTTTTGTTGTTTTTTTAATCGGGTGATTGCCGGTTTTTCGTGTCCTTTTTGTCTTCGCTTTTTTCACCGGCATCCTTTTTCACGGAATCTTCGTATGCTTCGATGATACGTGTGACCAGATCATGGCGAACCACATCCCGTTCATTGAGGAATACAAAATCTATCCCTTTGATATGGTTGAGGATTTTTACAGCTCTCAAAAGCCCGGGCACCTGGTGGCGGGGCAGGTCGATTTGAGTGATATCACCGGTGATGATAAATTTTGCCGACTTTCCCATGCGGGTCAGGAACATTTTCAGCTGGCTTTCGGTGGCATTTTGTGCTTCATCCAGAATGGCAAATGCGTTGTCCAAAGTTCTTCCCCTCATAAAGGCCAGAGGTGCAATCTCGATGGTTCCGTCTTCCAGGTATGTAGCTAGCCGGGAGGGTGGTATCATATCGCGCAGGGCATCATACAATGGCCTGAGATAGGGGTCTAGTTTGTCTTTCAGATCACCGGGCAGAAAACCGAGGTTTTCTCCTGCTTCCACCGCCGGTCTTGCCAGGATGATCCGCTTCACTTCCTTGTTTTTCAGTGCTCTTACGGCAAGGGCCACCGCGGTATAGGTCTTGCCTGTACCTGCAGGACCAATGGCAAAAAGCATATCATGCTTTTTGAAACTTGATACCATGCGTCGCTGATTGGGCGATCGTGCTTTTATGGCCATGCCGTTTCGGCCGTACAAAAGCAATTCATCGGCTTTATCATCTTCACCGGCTACAGGCAGAAATCCGTTCTGTTGTGCCATGATCTCCAGGATATTTTCCTCCGTGAGTTTTCCGAAACGCTCAAAGTGAGCAGACATCGCGGCAAACTTTGCTTCAAAAAAAGCAACTTCTTTGGGGTCACCAATTACAATTAAATCTTCCCCTCTGGATATGATCCTTAGCTTTGGAAATATGTTTTTCAGTAATTTGAGTTTTTCTTCCTGCAGTCCAAATATGTCGGGAGGGTGAATTCCCCCCATATTTATTGTTTTTTCTCCCATCAAATGATTACTTTTGATTGAATTGCAAAATAACAATAATTTTGTCAATTAATTCATGGGAAAGTGGGTGAATTTCTTTGTATGCTTTTCCCACGGAAGTGGTTTTTAAAAAATGCAACAAAATGCCTGGAAGGCGGGAAAGAACCATATTCACGATTATCAGCGACTGGGGCACCGGGAATCATTATGCCGGTTCGGTGAAAGGTGCTTTACTCAAACAGCATCCTGATGCGGTGATTATTGACATTACCCACCGGATCGATTGTTATGACATTATGCAGGCCAGCTTTGTACTGAGCAATGCATGGCCCTGTTTCCCGGAAGGCACCATCCATCTCATAGCCATAAACACAGAAGGGGGGATGGATAGCCCACACATTGCCGTGCAGCACAAGGGGCAATTTTTTATCGGAGCCGACAATGGCATTTTTTCACTGCTTTTTCAAAATGACCCTGTAGAAGCTTTGGAACTTAACATTATACAAGATTCCGATTATTTTACGTTCTCCACACGTGATGTTTTTGTAAAAGCAGCTGCCATGATTGCTTCGGGGAAACCGCTGGTTGAACTGGGGCAACCATACAGGAATTTTAAGGAAAAATTCATGTTTAACCCCGTGGTATACCCTGATAAAATTGTCGGCAAAGTTATTTTTATTGATGGTTACGGAAATGCTTTTGTAAATATTGACAGGGATCTGTTCAGGGAAAAGGCAAAGGGGATGAGTTTCCGTATCAGTTGGCGCATGCCTGGTGACGGCATTACTGAAATACACGAGTCTTATTCGGATGTTACACCGGGTGAACAGGTTGTGTTGTTTGGTACCACCGGACTGCTTGAGATAGCCATTAACCAGGGCAAGGCCAGTTCGCTGCTTGGCATCCGGGTGAATGATTCTGTTACTGTTGATTTTTTTAAAGAATAACCGGAAGATATGTGGGCACTGTTTGTCAGGGAGCTGAATGGCTTCTTTAATAGCCTTATCGCTTATGTTGTGATTGCAGCCTTTTTGCTGATCATAGGGCTGTTTCTCTGGATATTTCCTGCCGACTTTAATATTATTGAAGCGGGTTATGCGAATCCGGAAGGGTTGTTTGTATTGGCCCCCTTCGTGTTTATTTTTCTGATACCGGCCATCACCATGCGGTTCTTTGCCGATGAAAAGCGCAGCGGTACCATCGAAATGTTGCTTACCAAGCCCGTGACCGGTTTTGAGGTAGTACTGGCCAAATACCTGGCCGGCATCGTTCTGATGACCGTATCGGTTGCTCCCACATTAATATATGTTATCACGGTATCTGTCTTTGCCCAACCCCCCGGTGTCGATATGGGCGGTGTTTGGGGCTCTTATGCAGGACTGCTCTTTTTGGGAATGGTGTTTGTTGCCATTGGCTTATTTGCTTCATCTCTTACGGAAAACCAGATTGTTGCTTTTATCATTGCTTTCTTTCTGTCGGGTTTCTTTTTCATCGGATTTGAGATGCTTCATACGCTGGAAATGCCGGGGCAAATGAACCTTTTTATCAGGGACCTGGGCTTGTTTTCCCATTATTCATCCATGGGAAGGGGTGTGATAGACAGTCGCGATGTTTTGTACTTTCTGGGCGTAATCGCACTTTTCCTGACACTGGCACAAATACAGATCACCATACATACCCATGCCGGGCATGCATGGCGACGCTTCATCATTGTGGCAGCAGGCGTAATTGTTATCAATATTGCGGGCAATATGCAGTATGGACGGTGGGATCTCACCAGTGAAAAACGTTTTTCCATTACTGCCGCAACCAAAAAAGTGCTGCGTAATCTCGACGATATCGTATATTTCAGGGTATATCTTGATGGGAATCTGCCGGCAGAGTTCCGCAGACTGCGCAATGATGTCCGTGAGATGCTGGACGAATTCCGCGCATATTCGGACAGGGTTCAGTTTGAGTTTATTGATATTGCCGCCCAAACAGGCGATGATCCGGAAGCACTCAGACAATATTACCGCATGCTTTCAGAAAAAGGACTTGAGCCGGCCCAGATCCAGATGCGCGCCGGCGACGGGACCTCCCAAAGGGTTATTTTCCCCGGTGCACTGGTCTCTTTCAAGGAAAAGGAGATCCCCCTGCACCTGTTGCAGGATCATATCGGGTTGCCCATCAGGGAAATTCTTCATCTTTCTTCCACGGCACTTGAATACAACCTCATCTCAGCTATTCATCGCCTTAGCATTGCTGAAAAAGAACGGATTGCTTTTCTGGCGGGCCACGGAACATTGGATCCGGACTATTTGTTTTCCATCACCCGTGAACTCCGCCAGTATTATGAGGTAGAGCGGGTAAATATAGGTGAGGACTTTGAGAATATCCGTGACTTTCGCACATTGATAGTTGCCGGTCCGCGGGAGCCTTTTACCGAAAAAGAGAAATTTCTGCTGGATCAATTTCTCATGGGTGGAGGTTCCATGTTGTGGCTGGTAGATCCGGTATTCGCCGACATGGACAGTCTGGCATATGCACCTGAGACCATTGGCCTGGCCTGGGACATCAATATGGATGATTTTTTCTTCAGATACGGGGCGCGTTTAAACCCCGTACTTATTAAAGATTTGAATGCGGCACCCCATCCTTTTACTACCGGAATGGTCGCGGGAAGTCCGCAAATCAACGTGTTGCCATGGTATTATTTCCCGGTGATCACCCCGGTGGCAGAACATAAAATTGTGAAAAACCTCAACGTTATCCGCACTGAATTTGTCAGCAGCATTGACACGGTTGAAGCACCCGGGGTAAACAAACACATCCTGCTGCAGACTTCCCGTTACAGTCGGGTGATGCCCGTACCTGTACTAATCAGCCTGGAAATTCTGCAATATGGTGCAGATGAGGCATTGTTTACCGGGCCGCCGCAAACCTTGGCTGTCTTGCTGGAAGGCCGCTTTGAATCGTTATTCAGAAACCGTATCAAACCGGATGTGAATTTGCCTGAAGGCTTTGTTGTACGAGATACCGGAGAGCCTGCTGCCATCATCCTGATGGCCGACGGCAGTGTGATCAAAAATCAGTTTGGCAGAGACGGCAGGCCACTGCCTCTGGGATACGACAGGGTTACAGGACATACATTCGGAAACAAGGATTTTATTCTAAATGCAGTAAATTATCTTACAGATGATTCGGGGATTTTAGAGGCGCGCGCCCGCGAGATTCGCCTTCGCTTGCTGGACGAGCGCCGTGTAAACCAGCACCGGTCTTCCATTCAAATTCTGAATACAGGATTGCCGGTTCTGGTGGTAATGATATTCGGTGCCCTCAGGGTACTATTGCGAAAAAGGAAATACAGCCGATGAGAAAAGAGTGGCAATTGAGATTGACAGGTTTTTTGATCATGGCTTTTACGCTTTCGGTCGTTTTGCAGGGTTGTTCAGAACGCAGAGCTGCTTCGGGTTTATTCCGTGTTGACAGGGACCATGAAATCGTGAAGGTGGTCATGGAAAACGGTGATGGGGTGGAGCTTGTTTTGTATCTTGATGATCACAACCGGTGGATGGTGAATGATGGAATACCGGCCAACATGCGCCTTGTCAGGGATCTGCTTTCTACCATGGCAAGGATGGATGTGCGGCGTCCGGTATCTTTGGAAAACCGTGAAGTTGTTGCACAGCAATTGCTGGAGGAGGGGGTTAGGGTAGAAGTGTTTGTTGCTTCTCACTGGATTCGTTTACCGGGAGACATCAGCCTTTTGCCCCGGAAAAAATCCATATTGAGCTTGATGGTTGGACGCGACAGTGAAGGAGGGCAAGGTACATTTATGAAAAACATACGGGAGAGTACGCCTTATGAGGTGCACCTGCCCGGGGTCGCAGGTGGTATCAGCAGTGTCTTTATTCCTAAGGAACATTTCTGGAGAAGCCCTGTGGTTCTGGCATTGCCTCCCGGTATGCTGCAATCGGTTACCACCAGTTTTCAGGATAATGATCATCGTTCTTTCGCCCTTCATTTGAGGGGAGAGTCGGATTATTTGCTCACGGATGATGATGGCAGGCCGGTGGCACCTGAAACTATTGACAGTATGAGGCTCAGCCGGTATGCTAGAGCATTCGGTCATCTTTATTATCAGCGCATTTTGCCCGAATCGGCCGCTCACCCTCCGGAAGATTTGCATACCGGTGATCCCTTTATCGAGATGGTTGTCACTGACACGGAGGGGAATGATACGTTTCTGTCATTTTACAAACGCCTGCCACCTGCCGACGGCACCCTTTTATCCGAAAGGCGTGATTACGACCCGAACCGGTTTTACCTGCGGGTCAATGGCGGTGATTATACACTGGCACAGTATCACGTGTTTCATCCGATTATGCGTGACCTCTCATGGTTTTATGTCAAACACCCTGAATAAATGGAAAAAATTTGACAAAAGGGGGAAAAAACAGGCTGAATTTAAAGATCATTTTCAATAAAACGCTATATTTGCTATCCAATTAAAAACAACAGGCATATGAAATTCATTGTATCCAGCTCACTATTGCTCAGGCAGTTGCAGTCAATTAGCGGGGTGTTAAGCACCAATAATACCCTTCCAATTCTGGACAACTTCTTGTTTGAACTGACTGATTCGGAGTTAAAAATGTCGGCCTCCGACCTGGAAACCACCATGACAGCCCGCATCAATGTTGACATGGCTGAGGGGGAAGGCAATGTGGCCATCCCTGCCAAAATTTTGCTTGAAACCCTTAAAACTTTTGCCGACATTCCGGTTACGCTGGATATTGATCCTGGTAATTTTGGTGTTACGCTTACGGCCGGAGAGGGAAAATACCGGCTTGCAGGCCAGAATGGTGAAGAATATCCGGAAGTACCGGAGCTGGAGGATCCTGCCGAGGTAAGCATGCAATCTGATGTTCTTCATGAGGCCATCGTGAAAACCATCTTTGCCGCCAGTAATGATGACTTGCGTCCGGTTATGGCAGGTGTTTATTGTGAATTGTCAGACGAAGGGGTCATCTTCGTGGCTACCGATGCCCATAAACTGGTTCGGTACAAGCGGACAGATGTGAAGGCACCGGAAACCGCCAGTTTTATTTTTCCCAAAAAACCCCTGAACCAATTGCGGCATATTCTCCTGCAGGACGAAATGCCCGTACAAATTCAGTACAGCAAAGAAAACGCCCGCTTTACCTTCAAAAATATCATCCTCACGTGCAGGCTCATCGAAGGCAAGTATCCCAACTATTCAGCGGTTATTCCAACGAATAATCCCAATAAAATGACCATTGACCGGCAGCCATTCCTTAATTCCATCAGAAGGGTATCCATCTTCTCTAATCAAACCACATACCAGGTAAAACTGAAGATTGCAGGAAGCGAGCTGAACCTGTCGGCTGAAGACCTGGATTACAGCAACGAAGCCCAGGAAAGACTGGCCTGCCATTACGAAGGCAACGATCTGGAAATCGGGTTCAACAGCAAGTTTATGCTGGAAATGTTGAACAACCTGGATACCAAGCAGGTAATGCTGGAAATGTCTGAGCCTAACCGGGCTGGATTAATCACCCCCGTTGACAATGAGACTCCTGAAGAGGATATCCTGATGCTGGTGATGCCGGTGATGCTTGGCTAATGGATATCATTAGCTGATGAGATATGTAAAGTATACCCCTGAATACAAAGAAGAGGCCATCCGACTGCTGCAGATGTTATGGTCGCATCTTGATGAGCGCGGGCAACGGGAGCTTTTTGCCTGGCGGTACGAAAACAACCCCTTCGCTGAAACACCCTGGGTTTATCTCGCCATGCATAACAACATGGTTGTGGGATTCAGGGGTTTTGTTCCACAGAATTTTGTTTTTGGCAAAAACACAGAGTTAAAAGGTTTTACTCCGGCCGATGCCATTGTACATCCCGGTTACAGACGACAGGGAGTTCTTACTAAGCTTAACCATATATTTTTTGATGATATTGACCAATCATTCAGCGGGCGTGGTTTGATTTACAATCTTTCATCCAATAAGTTTTCCACCCCGGGCTACCTGAAACAGCACTGGCAAGCGACCAACGGCATCAAACGTTTTGCTTTGCGGACATCCCTTCCAAATTATTTCTTCATCAAAACAAAAACACCAAAAGAGGCAAGCGAGGGATCGTCTCTGATTAGCGACAAAGGGTGGCATATTGATATATCAAGCAGTGTGAGAGCTGCTGAGATGGCCCTGTGTTATGAAAACTGCCGTCCGACTGATAAGATTTGCAACATAAGGGATGAACGCTATTTCCGTTGGCGTTATGCCTATCTGACCGAAGCGTATATTTTTGCCTGTTTGTTGCATGATGATGTGATGACAGCCTATTTAGTTTTACGCAAGGTATCTGACTATCAGTATTTATTGTGGGAATATGCTGTTCCGGGTCACAAAGAGCTGAAAATACTTGTACAGACAGCCATGCGTGAAAGAACCATCCCTTTTTTGCGTGGTTGGGTACTATCCGGAAGCGAGACATCCCTTTTGGGCAGATGTGGATTTTTGGCAGCACCGGTTCGACTATGGCAGTTTTTGGGCAAAGAACGTTTACCGGTATTGGTCAGGCCGTTACAGCGGGAACCTAGTGAGTCTGACTTTTTCGTGGGTACGGCGGATATCCGGAAAATAGATCATTGGCAACTTTTTTTAGCCGACCGGCACTGATGATTTTGCTCTCCGGCATGGATGCCTGTCAGGCTGAACAACTTTGACACTGATGATTGTTATGATATTGTAATATTGTTGAAATGAAGCATTCCAATTCAACACAATTTATTATCTTTACGCTCTTTTTTGAAAATTTAAATTGTTTGAGATTATGAAGAAGATTAAAGTAGCGATTAACGGATTTGGCCGCATTGGCAGATTGACGCTGAAAGCGGTTCTGGACAGGGAGAATGTGGAAGTGGTTGCGGTGAATGACCTGACAAACAGTGCAACACTTGCACATCTTCTGAAATATGATTCTGTGCACGGCAAGTTTCCGGTTGAGGTTTCTGCCGGTGAGGGTGTTTTGATTGTTGGCGGGAAGGAGATCAAGGTTTACGATCAGAAAGATCCTGCCAATCTGCCATGGGGTGAATTGGATATTGATGTTGTTGTGGAGGCTACGGGTGTTTTCCGCGACAGGGAAAAGATCAGCAAGCATATACAGGCTGGGGCCCGCAAGGTGATACTTTGTGTACCCTCAAAAACCGCTGATGACGTTGACGCCACAGTTGTTCTGGGTGTAAACGATCATGACATTAAGCCTGAGCATCAGATTTTCTCCAACGCTTCATGTACCACCAACTGCCTGGCTCCGGTGGCAAAAGTGTTGAACGACACCTTTGGCATCAAGCAGGGATTGATGAATACCATACACGCTTACACCAATGACCAGATTATTCTGGATGCTCCGCACAAGGATTTGCGTCGTGCAAGGGCAGCGGCCATGTCGATCATTCCAACCACGACCGGTGCTGCCAAGGCGGTGGGCCTGGTTATTCCTGAGCTGAAAGGCAAGATGGATGGCTACGCCATGCGTGTGCCTACTCCGGATGGGTCGGTGGTAGACCTTACTGTAGAGCTGGCAAGGGAAGTTACAAAGGAAGACATAAACAACGCAGTGAAGAAGGCCGCAGAAGGCCCCATGAAGGGAATCCTTGAGTATTGCACCGACCCGATCGTGTCAACGGATATTATTGGCAATCCGCACTCCTCCGTTTTTGATTCACTGCTTACACAAGTGATCAACGGTACCTTCGTGAAGGTGGTTTCATGGTACGACAACGAGTTTGGCTATGCCAGCCGCGTTGCCGATATGATCGAAAAGATCGCCTGATATACCCCTTATATTTCCTGTTGAACCTGATCCCGGTGTTGTTTGGAATAATAACGGGATCAGGTTTTTTGCAAAAAATATCAGTTTTGTTGAAAGTGACGGAGGAATCTTTGGAGAACCATCATCAGCCTCGGAAATTTTGTTCGAATCGCCGGTAACTGCGGTAGAATTTTTTCCTTTTTTCTGAGGCAAGCAACAGGTTGAATTGCATAGGGAAAGCCTTCCATCCGAGATGTTTGTAGTCCACGATGATAGGTCTCCATGTTGATTCTGACAGGCGTTGCACAAAAATATTCGACCCTACCTGGAAGGTATCAAAAAACCAGATTTTGTGTTTGTCAAGTAAGGATACGATGTGTTCAACATCATGCCAAAATTCCGGGTTATTGATTTTCCCGTAATCGCGCACCGGTTTTGAATGGCTTCCGTCGAAATCTGTTGGCCGGGCAGTGACAAGGTATTCTTTTTCGGCTTGCAGGATTGGATTGAAAAATGGTTTGAGTTCACCGGGCAGGCTGTTATATGTATCCAGTTCTTCGTGGTTCATGCGTCGGCGCAACAACCAAACTTGCAGGCGTTGTAAGAATCCCAGATCCGGTTTAAGTCTTTTTACGCAAAGTCCGGGGTCACCTTTCACGGCAAAACATTCCCTGAAATTGCCTTCTCCTATCTTTTCTGCTAACTCAAACATCGGTTCAGAACTATAATGGTTTTTCGGCATCAAAAATAATCTTATTCTTTGTATTTAGGAGCATCCTGTTTGCTAAAGATTATGAAAAACAAAGGTGTGCATTCGTTCAGCAATTTTTTTTATTATAACTTTGAAAAAAAAACAGGTGAAAAGATTTGAGTAATATAAACATAAAACATCATAAACAGACTTAACATGGCAAAAAGACTTTTGTTAATCAGCAATTCAACAAATTACGGGGAAGAGTACATGGACTATACCAAACCATACATCAAGAATTTTCTTGGTGATACAGTTAAGGAAGTCCTGTTTGTTCCTTATGCAGGAGTAAGTATATCATACGATGAATATACCGCCAAAGTGGAGAATGTATTCAATAAGCTTGGTTATGAAATCAAGTCGGTGCACCGGGCGGAAGATCCCGTGAAAGCTGTGGAAGAGGCAGAAGCCATAGCGGTAGGCGGGGGTAACACATTTCATCTGGTTCACATGATGCATGAAACCGGAATCATGGATGCCATACGCAGAAAGGCGGAAGCAGGTACGCCATATATGGGCTGGAGTGCAGGAAGTAATGCAGCCTGTCCTTCTCTGAAGACCACCAATGACATGCCGATCATTCAGCCCCGGAGTTTTGAGGCCCTCGGGTTGGTGTCATTCCAGATCAACCCGCATTATACCGATGCCATCATTCCCAACCACAATGGTGAAAGCAGAGAAGACAGGATACGGGAATTCCTGGTTGCAAATCCTGACATGATCGTTGTGGGATTGAAAGAGGGGACCATGCTGCGTATTGAAGACGAAGATATTGAATATATCGGAACGAAAACGGTTAAAGTATTCAAGTCGGGCGCACCAACACTGGAATTCGACAAGAATGCAAGCCTTGATTTCCTGCGATAACCAAAACAGAAAACTCTATGCAAAGAATCATTTTTCCGGCTTTGCTGATCATTGCCTTTCTGCTGTCGGCCTGCAAAAGCCAGCAACCGTTTATAACCACCACCGCGCATGTAAGCCTTGCTGAAACGGGTACTTCCGGTGTAATGGCTTATTATGCCCTGCCCCGAACGGTTGTAGCCGTTGATGTTGAGGTATTGAAAACCACGCGGGTTCCGGGACCATATGCAAGATATGCAGAACAATATTTGGGACTTGATGGAGTGATTCTTGAACCGTCGCATCAATATGCCATTAAGTCGGTTTCATTTAATCACTTCGCCGAACCGGATCCGGAGCATATTTACCAGGTGTCTTTCCCTGCCGGAGAACAGCAGGGTTTGTTTATTACGCTGAATGAGGCCGGTATTATCTATGCAGTAAGCACCGGGTTGGTTGAATCTGAGCACACTACTTTCCGGGCAGAAGGGAAAGACTATGGCTTTTTTGGCCCTGAAACCACATTCAATTACTTCCTTACCAGCTCGATGACAGAAAGGGTAGATACCATTATTGAAGATGTAAGGTTAGATACTATCACCATTCAGCGACAGAGGCTAAGGCGGAGCTGGGTGGAAAAAAGTCCGGCACAGCGGGCTGCCGAACTGGCTGAACTGATTTTTGAAATCCGCGAGAAAAAGTTTGATCTCATCAGTGGGTTCCAGGAAATCGACTATTCCAGTGAAGCTCTCCGGTATATGTATACAGAGATGGACAAGCTGGAAACGGATTACCTGAACCTGTTTACAGGTATTACACATACACATTCGCAGAAATTGCGGTTTTACCACCGGCCGGTCAAACATGATGTTCAGGAGATGCACACATTGTTTTATTTTTCATCAGATGAAGGCGTCAGTCATCAGGCAGCCAATGACAGCAAGCCTGTGCGTCTTGCATACGATCGAAGCGGAGCTGCTGATCTATTGGGGCAGCAGTTGAATCGACCGGTTGATCCCCGGCGAAAAACCCCGGCGGGCTTTCATTATCGTATTCCCGAATATGCTGAGATTGTTTTGTTAGTGGGCGAAGAAAAAAGAGCTGAATACAGGATGCTTATCAACCAGTTTGGCATTGTCACCCACCTTCCGGCCGATCAGCTGGAAATCCAATTTCATCCCACCACCGGGTCAATCAGGTCAGTGGGAAGACGGAGTGAACCGGGAGTGTCGAAGTAGGTAGTAGGTAGTAGGTAGTAGGCAGTAGGTAATAGGTAGTATTTAGCAGGAAGAGAGGGAGCGAGGGAGAGAGGGGGAGAAAGTAGTTAATAAGAAGTAAGCAGAAAAGAAAGCAGGGACAGGGCTTGACCTGTCCAGAGATAAAAACTTTGCGTTCATTATGTCCTCTGTTGTGAAAAAAATAAATACCACTCCTTTGCGGTTTTTGCGATTATAATTTTGCGGCCCTGCCGTGGGATTTATTGTGCCTCGCGAAGAGCGCAAAGAAAAAGACACGCAAAATGCGCAAAGAAAGGGTACAAGCTAAACCTACATTCTAACTTATTGACCTTTTGACCTTTTGACTTTTTGACTTTTTGACAATTTAACATTTCACCTTTTGACAAATAATTTTCACATGAAATATTTTATCATTACCGGTGCCAGTAAAGGATTGGGTGAGGGTATCGCCCTGGAGCTGGTGAACGAAGAACATCATTTGCTTTGTATTTCAAGGAGCGAGAGTGATCAGTTAAAGAAAATTGCCGTTGCCAAAAATTGTTCCATTGACTTTTTTCTTTTTGATCTGGCATTCAGCCATGATATTCCGGATCTCATGCAGCGTGTTTTCGACAAGATCGATATGGAAAAAGTCTCGGGTGTTTACCTGATCAATAATGCAGGTTTGATACAACCTGTGAGCCGGGTGGAGGGTCTTGATGCAGATGCCCTGGATGTCCACATGCGCGTAAATCTGCTGGCACCTATGCTGATCAGTTCAGCATTTATCGGTCTTTCGCAGCGCATGCAGGTGCAAAAGCGGATTCTGAATATTTCTTCCGGTGCTGCACAAAACCCTTATTACGGCTGGAGTTGTTATTGTACGGGCAAGGCAGGTCTGGAAATGTTTGGCCTTTGTATTTCAGAAGAACAGAAGAATGAAGAGTATCCTGTGGAAACCATGTCGGTGGCACCCGGAATTATTGATACAGGGATGCAAACCACCATAAGGGGGACAGATGAACGGGACTTCATTCACAAGAAAAAATTTATTGAATTGAAAGAGAGCGGGCAGCTTGTGCCACCTGCCCTTGCAGGTAAAAAACTGGCGCGCTTGCTATTGTCTGATGATTTTAAGGATGGAGAAATTACCGATATAAGGGAAAGCTACTAAGATGGAAAAAATTGATCTTCACGAATATGAGTTTCAACTCACCGTTAGGAATCTCAGGATAGAGGATTTTGATCAACTGATCGCCATGCAGAAGATTTGTTTTCCCGGGATGGACGTATGGTCGCGGGAGAACATTGAAAACCAACTAAAGATATTTCCTGATGGACAGATTGTGATCGAGATCGACGGTCGCCTGGTTGCTTCTTCGGGTAGCCTGATCATTGATTCTGATGATTTTGACATGAACATGTCATGGGATGAAATATGTGATTTCGGCAATATCGGAACGCATGACACCGACGGTGATACTTTGTATGGTATGGAGATCATGGTTCATCCCGAGTTTCGTGGCATGAAACTGGCAACACGCCTTTATGAGGCCAGAAAAGACCTTTGTCGTCGTTTAAATCTGCGACGCATTGTTATTGGTGGCCGTTTGCCCGGTTACAAGAATCACCGTGAAAAACTAAGCATTACCGAATATGTGGACCGTGTTACAAGCCGGGCCTTTTTTGATCCCGTGCTCACACCACAGCTCTCCAACGGTTTCTCACTTAAAAAGGTGATCAGGCAATACATGGATGAGGACAGCGAATCATCGGGTTATGCCACCTACCTGGAATGGACGAATTTTGACTTCAAAGAGGAGAAGGAAAAACAATTTCTGGCCGCGACACCGGTGCGTATCTGCGTGGTTCAATACCAGATGCGCCCTATAAAAAGTTTTGACGAATTTGCCATCCAATGCGAATATTTTGTGGACGTTGCTTCGGGTTATAAGAGTGATTTTGTGCTTTTTCCCGAAATTTTCACCCTGCAGTTGCTTTCCCTGTTCCCAAAAGAAGAGCCCGGAATGGCTGCAAGAAAAATCGGGGAGTTTACCGAGCAATACCTGGATCTGTTCAGTGAACTGGCTATCAAATACAACATCAATATTGTGGCAGGCTCGCATTTCACCCCGGAGGGAGATGATCTTTACAATATTGCCTATCTTTTCCAGAGAAATGGTGAAATCGGAAAGCAATACAAGCTGCATATCACGCCCAACGAAAAGAAATGGTGGGGCGTACAACCGGGTAATATGCTTGAAGTGTTTGATACTGACAAAGGCAAAATATCCATCATGATTTGTTACGATATTGAATTCCCTGAATTGGCGCGCATAGCTGTTGAGAGAGGAGCTCGTCTGATCTTTGTTCCTTTTTGCACCGATGATCGCCAGGGATATCTTCGCGTCAGGTATTGCGCACAGGCGCGTTGCGTGGAGAATCAAATTTTCGTGGCCATTGCAGGCACCGTTGGCAACCTGCCCCAGGTTGATAACATGGACATCCAATATGCACAGTCGGGCATCTTTACCCCATCCGACTTTTCCTTTGCACGTGATGCCATCGCCGGAGAATGTACCCCCAATGTGGAAACCGTCATCATTAACGACATTGACCTTGAATTGCTGAAACGATTCCGGAACAGAGGAACAGTAACAAACTGGAACGACAGGCGTACCGACCTCTACCGCACAGTGGCACTCGACCAATATCCCGCCCCACAAACAGATGATCATTCGTTCAGGTAAACAAATTCATAAACAAGTATGTTTTATTAAAGAAATAATTCGTCAATAAGGGTGAATAACTTCTTTTTCCATTTTTCTCAACATAAACACACACAGATATGAATCAGGTCTTTCAGTTCGAAAAAAAAGCATATCAATGGATGTCCACTAATGGAATTCCATTGCTAAGGATCAGTATTGGGATTGTTTTTTTCTGGTTCGGGATACAAAAATTTTTCCCCGGTCTAAGCTCGGCTGAGGAGCTGGCTTCGCGCACCATCGAGGTTATGAGTTTTGGCCTGATACAACAACAGGTATCTATGCCTGTTCTGGCCGCATGGGAGGTGCTGATTGGGCTGATGTTTATTTTCAGGTTCTGGATGCGTTTTGCCTTGCCTTTGCTTTTGGTACAGATGGTGGGAACCGTGATGCCTCTATTTCTCTTTCCTGCTGAAACTTTTGTTCCACCACCACTGGTGCCCACGCTCATCGGACAATATATTATCAAGAACATTGTAATTGTTACCGGAGCAATGGTGGTTGGGGCTCATTACAAAGGACTCATCAATCAAAAAACAGTTTAACTTTTTTTCTATCATACAAACATTCTGTAAAAAACGGTGTTATAAGTTCCATAACCAACTTTTCAAAGTGGATTGGTATAACAATTTTGATCATTGCTGGGAATGTAATCTTCCTTTTGTATGACTACGGGACTATTTATCACACTGCTGCTATTGCTCTCATTTTTAGCACCCTTTACGCGTAAGTATCTTAGAGGTGCTGCCGGCTGGATATATGCCATCTTTCCATTGGCCGGTTTGATTTATTATCTTACATTGCTACCTGCCATTAATGACGGCCGGATAATTCTGGAAAGCTATCGCTGGATAGACATTTACGGTATCAATTTTTCGTTTTATATTGATGGCTTCAGTATTCTGTTCAGCCTCATCGTGCTTGGTATCGGAACCTTTATCCTGATATATGCCGGCAAATACATGCAAACTTACCCTATGCAGGGAAGGTTTATGGCTTATCTTATCCTTTTCATGGCCTCCATGCAGGGGGTTGTGGTTTCAGGTAACCTTATCACTTTGTTTGTTTTTTGGGAGCTTACAAGTATCAGTTCCTATATGCTGATCGGTTATTATCATGAGAAACCGGAGGCTCGTATGGCTGCTTTGCAGGCACTGCTGATTACCGGTTTTGGCGGGCTGGCACTTTTAGGTGGATTTATCCTTCTTGGTATTCCCTATGGGACTTACGAGTTATCGGCTATCTTTGCCAATCCGGATGTGATCAAACAAAGCCCTCTTTATTTGCCCGCACTGATTCTTATATTGATCGGTGCTTTTACAAAGTCGGCACAATTTCCTTTCCATTTCTGGTTGCCGGGTGCAATGGCCGCACCATCGCCTGTTAGCGCCTTTTTGCATTCTGCTACGATGGTAAAAGCAGGGGTTTTCCTGCTGGCAAGGCTAAGCCCTGTAATGGGCGGGACTGAGCTGTGGCATGTTTTGCTTACCGTTTTTGGTGGCTTTACAATGGTTGCAGGAGCATGGCTGAGTATCACGCAAACTGACCTGAAGCGAATACTTGCCTATACCACCGTGAGTGCTCTTGGAACGCTGGTGCTGCTTATCGGTACAGGTACGCAATATGCCATGAATGCCGCTATCATTTTTCTGCTGGTGCATGCACTTTACAAAGGCACCTTGTTTCTTATGGCCGGCAATATTGAGAAAATGTCAGGAACCCGCGACATTAACAAGTTGGGTGGGCTTTACAAAAGTATGCCTTTTGCAGCTATCATTATGACACTGGCTTTGGTTTCCATGGCGGGCATACCTCCAATGTTGGGGTTTATTGGCAAAGAGTTGATTTATGAGTCAGCTGTTTTTGCACCCACTGCCAAATACCTGATTCTGATTGCAGCCTTTTTTACCAACACTGTGCTGGTGTTTCTGTCTTTAAGATTGTCGCTGGATGTTTTCTGGGGGCACCGTCCGGCATATACCAAACAACCGTACGAACCTTATTTTGCCCTGTTGGTTGGCCCTTTTCTTCTTGTGCTGGGCAGTTTGCTGCTGGGGCTCTTCCCGAAGATGCTGGCAGAGCCATTGACCGGAAGTGCCATTACAGCCATCAGTCCGGGGCATGATGCAGTTGGACTGAAGCTTTGGCATGGTTTAAATATGGCATTGCTGCTGAGTATTCTTACGCTGATTGCCGGGGTTTTAGCCTATAGGTTTAAAGTCGTTTTTATCGGTTACTCAGGTGGCATCAATGTAAGGTATTTTGCAAGGGAGTTTGCCAAAGGCTTCACTTCTGCCATGGATGCATTCTTGTTGTATACCAAGACACAAACCAAACGGATACAGCACGGTTATCACCGTTATTACCTAATGACGGTATTCACCGTTGCATCTGTGTTGGTGTGGGTAATGATCTGGCGCACCGACCCGATCGTTCTTGAGCTCAACTTCTCTGAGATGCCTTTGAATCTGGTGGCTGTACTGGTGCTCATTGTGGCTGCCGCGCTCTCTGCTGTGGTTTCCCACTCACGTGTAATTGCGCTTATTGCCATGGGGGTGATCGGATTCGGTATTACCATCATCTTTATTGCATACAGCGGTGTTGACCTGGCCATCACCATGGTGATGGTGGAAGTATTGATGGTGATATTGGCTGTTGCTGTTCTTTATCACTTGCCGGGTTACCAAAAGTATTCGGAAACCGGGGCCAGGATGCGTGATGGTTTGGTTGCTGCGTTGGTTGGTAGTTTTATGATGGTTCTGGTACTGCACGCCGGCACATCACAAATGGGTGTACCCATTTCTGATTTCTTCAAAGAAACAAGTTATACAGAGGCGTTCGGCAGAAATATCGTGAATGTGATCCTGGTTGATTACAGGGCCCTGGATACGCTGGGTGAGATCACCGTGATCGCCATTGCAGCTCTTGGTATATTTTCAATGATTAAGCTAACAAAAAAAGTGAAAAGCTGATATGGAGTCGGTAATATTACAAATCGCAGCCCGGCACATGCGCCCCCTGCTTGTGATCCTTTCGCTGGTTGTCCTGTATCGCGGGCACAACGAGCCCGGAGGAGGTTTCATTGGTGGTCTGATGTTGGGAACAGCATATATCCTTTACGCGATGGCTTTCGGGGTGGCCAAAACACAGTCCCGTTTTGTTTTTAGTCCGCTTAACCTCACGGCTTTGGGCTTACTCATCGCTGTGATAAGCGGCTTACCTGCCCTGATTGCCGGAGCTCCTTTTATGACAGGCGGATGGGTTACCCTTTTTGCAGATACGGTAATGGAGTTGAAACTGGGTACGCCACTCATATTTGATGTGGGCGTTTATCTTACCGTTGCCGGAATGCTCATGTTGGTTATGTTTTCAATCATGGAGGAATAATTATGCTTCTATTACTGGCAGTTGTCATTGGCGTTTTATACGGATCAGCGGTCTATCTGCTGCTCCGCCGAAACATCTTTAAACTGATCCTCGGACTTATTTTTCTCGGACATGCGACCAACCTGCTTTTGTTTGTGGCAAGCGGGCTGACTAGTGGCTATCCTGCTTTTATCCGCTTTGTTACCGGTGAATCAGAAAGCATGGCTGACCCACTGCCTCAGGCTTTGATACTCACAGCTATTGTTATTGGGCTGGGTGTTACCGCTTTTGCCCTCGTGCTGGTGTATAGATTTTACAGTGTTACCAAAACAGTTGATTTAGACGAACTCTCTGAAAACGAATAACGATGATGCTGGTTTTACCTATAATCTTGCCACTGCTGTTCATGGTGCTGCTCATTTTTACGCGCAGGTGGCTCTTTTTTCAACAGCTTTTTAGTTTGCTATCGGCAGTGGTGCTGACGGTTGTATCGGCACTCTTGTTGACGGAGGTCGCGAAAGAAGGGATTATGACCATACAATTGGGCGCATGGCCTGCCCCCTATGGTATCACCCTTGTTGCTGACCTGCTGTCGGCCATCATGCTCATCACCACATCTTTTGTGGCGGTGGTGGTTATGGTTTACAGTCCGGGTTTCATTGACAATGAGAGGCAAACGGCCGGTTATTATCCCCTGGTCTTTGGTTTGCTGATGGGCGTTAACGGTGCCTTCCTTACCGGAGATATATTTAATATGTATGTCTGGTATGAAGTGATGCTCACTTCTTCATTTGTTCTGATCGCGCTTGGGGGTTCGGCAGAGCAACTTCGTGGAAGTGTAAAATATGTAACCATCAGTTTCGTGGCCTCCATTTTCTTTGTATCGGCCATCGGTATACTTTACGGACAAGCCGGCACTTTGAATATGGCTGACCTGGCAAACAAGATGCGTACATGGGAAAACATGCCATACATCAACGGAGCGCTCATGCTGTTCTTTGTTGCTTTCAGTGTGAAGGCGGCTCTCTTTCCCTTCTTTTTCTGGTTGCCTGCATCATACCATACTCCTCCTGTACCGATTACGGCACTGTTTGCGGGTACACTGACAAAAGTGGGTATCTATACCATGTTTCGTTTTTACAGTCTTTTTGTCGTCCAGGATGTCATGTTCTGGAAGATCTTCCTGCTGGTTATTGCCGGACTTACCATGTCGGTGGGTGTACTTATGGCGGCCTCACAGTTTGATATCCGTAAAATTCTATCTTTTCATATCATCAGCCAGGTTGGCTACATGGTGATGGGCCTGGCCATCTTCACCACCAATGCACTGGCAGCGGCCATCTATTTTACCGTGCACAATATGCTTTCCAAAACAAATACCTTTCTGGCAGGTGGGCTTGTCTTTCAGCGGCTGGGCAGTTATGACCTGAAATACCTGGGAGGGCTATACAAAGTGGCACCTTTTCTGGCACTGATCTTTTTTATCCCCGCCATGTCGCTTGCCGGCATACCACCTTTGCCCGGATTCTTTGGCAAGCTGTTTCTCATCAAGGGCGGCTTTGAAGCCGGAGAATATCTCATAACGGCAGTGGCTATTGCGGTTGGGTTCTTTACCTTGTTTTCCATGATCAAAATATGGAATGAAGCTTATTTTAAAAAAACACCGGAAGATGCACAGAAGGCACAACCGGTTAACCGATCGGCTATTGCTGCCACCACTCTGCTGGCTGCGGCCGTTATCCTGCTCGGTCTTTTTGCAGGACCGGTGATGGAATTATCTCACCAGGCTGCCATGCAACTCAAAGACCCCTATCATTACATTAACGCCATACTGAAACAAACATCACCATAAATTAACAAACCATGCGCAGTTTTCTCTATTTGTTTGTCCGGTTGTTCAGGTTAATTGCCTTCATTGTCTATTATCTGAAAGAGCTTGTGTTGTCGAGTTTGTATGTGGCTTATGATATCATTACGCCAAAAGACCTTATGCGTCCCGGCTTTGTGGAAGTACCTGTTGACCTGAAAAGTGAAACAGCCATTATTGCCCTTGCCAACCTGATTTCCATGACACCGGGCAGCCTCACGGTTGACATGACGCCGGACAAAAAGAAGATTTACATCCATGCTATGTACCTTTTTGATAAAGAAAAGTTTATACAAAAAATAAAGGGACAGCTGGAGCGCCGCATTCAATTAATTTTTGAATAAAATCATTTGCATTATGGAAAGTCTGGAAGCTTATCCGATACTGAACTTTGCTGTTTACTTCAGTTTTGCCTGTCTGACCGTCTCTCTTTTCGCAGGCCTTTACAGACTGCTGGCCGGTCCTTCATTACCTGATCGTATCGTGGTGATGGATTTGGTGGCATCCCTGGTAATCGGCCTTATCATCACATATATCATGTTAACCGGTCAACCGGTATATCTCAACGTGGCTGTTATTATTGCTTTGTTGGTTTTTATGGGAAATATTGCTTTCGCCAAATACCTGAAAAGGAGGATTGACTTATGATGGAGTGGATTGTATCGATTTTGCTGATTTCCGGATCGCTTTTTATGCTTGTAGCGGCTATCGGTGTGGTGAAGCTGTCTGATGTTTACATGCGTATGCATGCCATTACCAAAGCTGCATCGCTGGGTGCCATTCTCATGCTTGCTGCCGTGTTGCTATGGTATCCTCAGTGGATTGTAGCCATTGAGGCATTGATGGTGGTTCTTTTTGTGATCCTAACCGCACCTATAGGAGCTCATATGCTTGCCAGGGTGGCTCACCGTATGAAGGTTCCTATAGGGGAGGGATACATAATGGACGAACTTCAGGATGCCATTGACAGAAAAGAAATGGATCCGGATATGCCGGAAGAGGAAAAATCCATAGATGCGGAAAAGCTCTGATTCTTTTTATCAAGTGTCGATTTTCGATTTTCGATTAAATAGGATAGTGACTGGA
Organism: Bacteroidia bacterium; assembly: GCA_007695305.1. Classification (GTDB taxonomy): domain Bacteria; phylum Bacteroidota; class Bacteroidia; order Bacteroidales; family UBA7960; genus PUPG01. Next base: position 6,857 of record REEA01000070.1, on the reverse strand, counting down.
CGCAGAATAATGACAGCGCGAAGCATTTAACAGATAAGCCCGGAAAATAATGGAACGCGGATGAAACGGATCGCCTGCGGCGAACGCCGATAACCGCGGATTGAGTCTTTTATCCGTGATTATCCGCGTTGCGAAGCATCAGCGTCATCAGCGTTCTATTAAATCAAAATTGAAAATCGATCGTTATCCATCGATTCATCATTTTTCAGAACTCTTTTGGTTCAAAACCTTCGGGATTAAGCAGCCGGATCTTCTGCCCCGATTGGGTGAATACAAGCAGACCCATTGCCAGTGCCTGTTCAACAGCCTCAGGTGTGGCGGTCATCCCGGCCGCCGCGCCAATCATTTTGTATCCGGCATATTCAGGGAATAATTGCTTAAACACAGGGAGGGACTTGTTGAAAAATTTGACCACATCCTCCTTTTCAAGTCTGTGTTTTACTTCCACAACAATGATTGTGTTATGTCCAAATAGCACCACATCATATTCCCTTTCAAGTTCCTTTATTTTTCCATGAAGTTTACTTATGCGCTCAATTTTCACCCCTGCAAGTTCCGGTATTTCTTCCAATGCCTGAAAAAAATAATCCTCGGCAGCCTCACCGATGTTATTGCCGAGTCCACCAATTTTCCTGAAAGCACGTTGTAAAATGCGTTCCGTTTCCTGAAACTTCTTATCCGTTTCCTGAAACATTTGCCAAACCTTTTCAAAGTTGAGTGGCCCTTGCTGATGGTACATGCTATCATCGTCATTAACCATGCCCGGATCGTTCATGTCATCCTTATCTTCTGCTGACATTTTTTTTTAATTTTCTACAAATATACAATATTATCATCTAAATCAATAAAAAAATTTTACTGAATATCTGCGTTCGGGCAGATTTAACGGTTGAACGGTCGGTTGTAATTAAAGGATATGCCTTCGTGTATTTTTCTTTCTGTGTTGGCTCTGCCTACGATTTTTTTGTTCCACGCAAAGGCCGCAAAAATTTTCACGCCAAAATCGCAAAGAAAGGTTCGTTGGTACATTTTCACATTGATACATTGGTATATTTACACATTTTCTTTGCGCCCTCAGCGTCTTTGCGGTTGATTTTTAACACAAAGGACACAAAGTTACTTATGCCAATGACTATAAATGACAGCGCGAAGCGAAAATGTGCAAATGCCGAAAGGTCGAAATGTCAAAAGGTTTCTGTCTTTCAAGTCTCTAAAGTCTCTAAAGTCTCTAAAGTCTCTAAAGTCTCTAAATTCCAGCTCTCACTTCTTCTCCTTAACCTTGCAGGTATTGATCCCTAACAATGGATAAAGCCCGCAAAATCCGGTAATTGTGGTAATGGCCAATACAATGGCTGCGATGGGGAAGATTATGGCCCATGTTCCTTCAACGATTCCGGAAAAATAAATTACAATAAGAATGATCGCGATGATCAGGCGGATGATTTTGTCTGTGGCACCAATGTTCTTTTTCATAATGATGTTTTTAATTGTTTTACAAGTGACCAGTTGATCCTGGTTGTGGCCCAATATGCCACGTATTTGGTTAATTACAGAAGCGGGGGATAGTATATGCAAATATAACAGCTGTTTACTTGCAAACATCATCAAACAAGCACTTTTTTGAAAAGAATTATGAAATATATGGTTCTGAGGGTCTGCTTCACCTTTGTCCATTGGTCATTGCAGACACCAAGAAACCGGTAATTTTCCGGCTTGATTACAAAGAAACGGACGGCTTTGCATGGCACGGTTGACCGGCATTCACTGTTTGACAGCCATGTCAGATGCGCCACAATGCTAAAGGCCTTGTTCGCGAATATTTTTTATCAGGGCCTCCCTGATAATTCTTCGCAACTCCATCTGGTAGTTTTCCACAACCCTGCGTTGAACCGGACGGTAAAACTCTGCATATCTGGCGCTGGTGGGCCTGTACCGCAAATTGCCCATGGTACCAGTGACGTCCACGCCAAACCTCAGCGGCAGGGGAGACTCCACCACGGAAATATGATAATTGAAGCTCATGTCGAAATTGTGCCGCCCTCCGACAACGGCCTTGTACCTGTCCATCACGATCAGGAAAGGATATACGTCGATCTCTTCACGGAAAATGGTAAACTCGGCCGACAATGAATCAACACGGTTCTCTGCTTTTTTGCTAAACCGAAGCGTTTTGGCTATCTCAGTGAATGTTTCTCCGTCCATCAGTACCAGATCCTTTCCCCTGATGGAAGACGCACCGCGCAAGGTAGATTTTTTAATGTTATACAGCGAGTCCAGGTAGGTTTCAACAGCGATGTGAAACTCTCCAGCTCCCTCAAAGGAACGCAACATGGGCATCAGCGTATCAATGTCGGGGATCATGTCCAGCAACCTCCCGATATCTATATCAAACATATGATAATCAATGCCAAGGTACAGGTGGTTTTTTCTGGGTGTGCGATACATGGCAGTCAGTTGCATATCGGCGGCCGGTGTGGTGAATGTGATCCTGTCAAACACCAGTATACCATCACTTATCCTTACATCACCAATGATATTGGTGATTGTATCGGGTCCAAAGGTGGCTTGTTTTACATTGGCGCTTATTTCAATATCCATGCCCTGCGGCACCATATACGGACCTTGAAACCCGTTATTTTTGTTGCTGCCGGACGGGTTACCGGGGGTGTCACTTCCGGGGTTATCCTGTCCGCCATTGCCTGCATTGTCGCTTTGTGGATTGGTGGCGGCCCGGGCCACTTCTTCTTCCTCAATTCCAATACCGCTTGTCAGGCTCATGAGTTGTGCCAGGTCGGTATTAACCGACTCAAAACGGAAATCACCCCGAAGCAATGAATCACCCCGGAAAAATGACAGCACGTTATTGAACGCACCACTGAGGCTGAAATCCGACTGGTCAAGCACAAAGCGGCTCGTGTGTATTTGGAATGATTCCGGATCAAAATCCAGTTTCAGGGCAGGGACCTCCAGTGGATAAGGCAGTGCGGAAATGGTAACATATCCATCCGTAAATTCTGCAAAACCGGTGGTCAGCCATTGCAGGAAAACATCTTCCTGTTCGGTGTCATTTTTGATTTCTGTTTTGATGATGAGATTTTTTGCCTTGAACTTTTCTCTGCCGATACCGGTTTCCAATGTATTACCCGTGAAGTCAATTTTCATTTCTGGCCGGGTCACCATTTCGGGGGAGGGAAACATATAAAACAAGCCCGAGGAACTTCCTACATCAACATACATGGTGTCCATCATTGCACTGATATGACCGATATTGAATGTACAGGCAACATCAGGAGTCCTGCCGGTATCTCTGACATCCGACATCTCAAGAGCAACACTGGCGTTGGTAAGTGATGCCTGAAAAGCATCGGTTCCGGAAACATGTATTTGCTTGGATGAGATTTGGGTTGTGGCAAAACTCCTGGTAGCTGGACTGCCCTTTCCCGGGAGAGAAAACTCCAGGCCGGCTTCCGGGGCGGAGACAAGGAGGGTATCATACACTATTTCCAGTCCGGTAAGGTTTGCAGAACCCGACAAATGCATTTTCTCCAGCTCCATATGCATTGCCTGGGAAAGGTTGAATGCCGAATGTATGTTTCCTGTGGCCCGGCCTTTCAGAAAAAACCCCGGGTTCTCCGGTATGAAAGCCAGCAGTTCGTCCAGTTTCACATCGGCATTTGTGAGCAGGTCAAAATATATGTCACCAAAGAGGTTATCCATTTTACCCCTGGTTCGGTAGGCCGAAACGGGGGTTCGGGCTTCCAGATGCCGTATGGTCATGGAAGACTTTGGAGGACTGGTCCATTCTATAGCCAGATCAAGTGCTCCATTGATGCGGTGCAAAGGGAAAGGGATCCATTCATGTACCAAAGCTCCCTGATGTATCCTGAATGCCATATCAATTGCAGGCAGCTTTGCCGCGCTGAGCGGACCGGCTATTTTGCCTTCAGAATCCACTTTGCCATCGGCATCAAACTCTCCCAGGAAAGCGATGTATTGGTCAGGTATCATTTGCAGGATTTCTTCGATGGGCAAAGAGCTGAACCGATAGGTAAGGTCGGTGACGAAGCCTTCATCACCACTAGCATTCCTGATTTCACCGCTGACGAGAAAATCCAGATTGTTAATGGAAACATGGGCTTCAGATGTTTCAAAAGATTGCAGGCCAAGATCGGCAAAAACCGGAATATGCAATTTTACCGGGTTATCATAAAGGTATGTTTCGCCATCAAAAGCAAATGACACCCTGGCTTGATCAACGTTCAATAATGCATTCAGGATGTTAGTGTCGAGGGTACCCTTTAGCTTTGCATGAAGGCCCTGAATGTTGGTATGGATGTTTGCTGCCAGGTCAATATATGATACGTCAAGGTTTTTCAGCGTGATGTCTTCCAGGTTTATAAACATCCATTCGCTGTCGGGAGATGGTTCCGGGTCGGCAGCAAAAGCCTCGGCAAGGAGTGCAAAATTGGACATTCCAAGGCTATCGGTAAAAAGGTTTACGCTGGCGTCGGATACCAGGAAGCTATTGACAATCAAATCTTTGTCTTTCCACAGTGCACGGGCATCAATCACGCAATCGATGGTGCCTGCTTTCATCAGGGTGTCAGACGGGGCTTCGGTGGATGGACTAATGACGGTTATGTTATTGACCCTCAGTGCCAATTGCGGAAATGTGCTGAAAAAAGTAAGCTCCACTTTGCCTATTTCCGTTTGGTAAGGGATGTGCTTGTCGGCTTGCCTTTGCACGATAGGGGTGAGGCGTTCGGGGGTAAAGATGATCCAAAGCAAGATACTGCTTGCTATTAACAGAAGCAGCAGCAGGGATCCCAGCGAGATCAGCAATATTTTAATAATACGTTTCATTGGCATGTTGTTATAAATCAAATACTTTGATAAAACTGTAAGTTCTGCCGAAATCGTCTCTGTATTTCAAAGTGGTGGCGGTGAGCTCGGTAACGGTATATACACGTGGTACCACGCCGCCAATTTCCATAATATGCAGGTGAGTAAGCTCAGACTTCACGAGTGTCCATGTAAAATCCTGTGCTTCCTCTTCCGTTACATCGTCGGAAGTGTCCCATGTATAGCCGGACCCATCAGAAAAATACCTGTAAAACAAGGTGCCGGACTGCCATTTACCGGTAAGCAGCGTTTCATCAAAGATCTGTTCCTTTTCACAGGATACCATCAGCAGGGCAAATGCAACACATGCTGCCAGGTATTTTAAGCATCTTTTCATGCGTTTATAATTTTGTACCTAACTGGATTTTAGCATTTTTTGATTGCTTTTAAGCTGCTCTTTCAGGGCGCGGTTATGGTGTTATCCGCTTTTACCCAAGGCTTTGACACCGGGCTGAATTAATTTGCCAGGGTGTTTCGTTTAACACCGCAAATCCTCTCTTAGCTGCTGCTAATGTATAATGTAGCCTTTCTTTGCGCTTTTTGCGTGATTTAACTTTTGCGGCCTTTGCGAGGAATAAAATGTTTCACGCAAAGCTCGCAAAAAAAAAGTCTCTTAAGTCCCTAAAGTCCCAGCCCCCACCTCCCACAGTCATCCCCCTGTGTGTCAAAAAATCCTGTCATAGGGCTGCCCTGTTCCTGGAGCAACGCTGTCCAACCAACCAAAGTTAGAGATTTTCATTGATATTTGATGGAGGCAAAGAAAAAAAAAGACTACCTTTATCATCCTGTTAATATTGCCTTATGGCTGTGGTTTAAATATCGATAAATGGGACAAAGGGGGCGTATTATTATGTATTCGGCGCTTATGATTGTTGCGCTCTATTTCCTGTTTGCCGGTTTGATCAAGGCCAAGCCTTTCCTGGCTCCTTTGCTGCTGGGTATTGTGCTTTCTTTTCTCATGTACCCGGTGAGTCGCAAGTTGGAAATGTGGGGCGTACACAAAGTAATGGCCACATTTTTATCCACACTGCTTTTGTTGTTGGTTGCCGTTGGCTTTGCTTTTATTGTGTTTACGCAGGTAAAGTCCTTCACGGCTGATTGGGAGGAAATCCAGGACAGGCTAACCATTCAGGTTGAAGAAATGACCGACTATCTTGTGGAGCGAACACCGCTGACCCATGATCAAATAGCCGGATATGGTTTTGGAATTGGCCGCAGGCAAAGTGGTGAGTCTGACAGCGCACGGGGTATATACATGATCAGGTCGGCTTTTGGTTATCTTACGCAGTTATTGATCATTCTGGTATATGTATTTCTGTTTATCCATTTCCGGGGGAGGTTCAGGAGGTTTATCCTCCGTTTGGTCCCCGGCGACCGGCAAGAACAAGTTTCGGAGATCATCACCAAGGCTTCTGCTGTAAGCCGGCGATACCTGGCGGGAAAACTGTTGCTGATGGTTTTTCTTGCTATTCTTTACTACATTGGGCTATTGATCTCCGGGCTCGAGAACGCATTTCTGATCAGTCTTTTATCCGCGGCATTGTCCATTATCCCAGTTATTGGCAATTTGTTCGGATTTTTTATTGCCATTGCCGTAAGTCTTTTAACCGATGGTGGCACAGGTACCCTCATCGGGATCGCCATCACCTTTGCCATGGCGCAATTTATCGACACCTATATCCTGCAGCCCATTGTGCTGGGCGACAAGGTGGATGTGCATCCTGTTTTCATTATCATTTCCGTGGTATTGGGATACCTTGTTTGGGGCCTGATCGGTCTGGTGCTGGCCATCCCTGTTTTTGGCATGATCGCTGTCATTTGCCGCTACGTACCTGCTTTGAAGCCTTTCGGTTATCTGTTCAGTATGAACCATACCGCCGCTGAAGACAATAATACCTCAGAGTTTTGATCTGCAGGAAGCAAGGGATATGTGGGGGGTGCGAGAGCAGGTATAT
>REEA01000049.1 GCA_007695305.1 Bacteroidia bacterium | reverse complement strand
AATTAATCAAATTATGAACAGATTAAATAGACTACTATGTCGGCGGCTTTCGACGCCTCGCAAAAGCAAGGCGGGTCAAATATGCGTCAGTGTGCTCAATTTTTTGCTGAACACTTTGAAGTCTTGTTTTTTTTTTTATAACTTAGCCATCATTGTAAAACCCAAAAAACCATCAGCTGGGGGAAGATGTGGCCAATAGGTGTTAAGGATTTTAAATATTTCGACATTTTGACATTCAAACAACAGATAAAATCCAAACAAATGAAAACAGTAATCAAGACAAACAATTTATCAAAGGTGTACACCAACACGGCGGTGCCCGTGCATGCATTGAAAAATGTAGACCTTGAATTCAAGGAAGGCGAGTTTACCGCCATTGTAGGCCCTTCCGGCAGCGGCAAGACCACCTTTTTAAATGTGATCGGTGGGCTGGATAAACCCACAGAGGGACACGTGTTGATCGACGATGTGGATATAGCCACCATGAAGGAAAGCCAGCTCTTCGACTTCCGCCTCAGGCATATCGGGTTTGTTTTTCAGGCCTACAACCTGATACCGGTGCTCACAGCCATGGAAAACGTTTCTTTCATCATGCTGCTGCAAAAGCAGCCGAAGAAAGAGATGGAAAAACGTGCCAAAGAGATGCTGGAGCAGGTAGGTTTATCCGACAAGCTTGACTCCAGGCCGTCGCAGTTGTCGGGTGGGCAGCAGCAACGTGTGGCCGTAGCCCGCGCCCTGGCATCCAAACCGGACTTCGTACTGGCCGATGAGCCTACCGCCAACCTGGACACCGAATCGGCTTTTAACCTGCTGGATATCATGGCCAGGCTAAACAAGGAAGAAAACATCACCCTGATCTTTTCCACCCACGACCAGCGCGTGATCGACAGGGCAAGTCGAGTGATCACATTGGTGGATGGAGCCGTAGATAAAGATGAGTATTTTGAGAGGAACTGACCAAAGAAAACGAAAAACCTAAAGAGAACAGTGAAAAATGTATGGAGCACATACAGTCTGGTGCCGGGTTTACTTATCGTATTGTTTGCTGTGGGGAGTTTACGGGCACAGGGCGACGTATCGCCAATGCGGTTGAGGGGTTACATCAAAACCATGCCTGCCCTCAACCTTGACAGAGACTTCGGTGATCCCGGGTTTTCCAATATGCTGCACAACAGGTTGAACTTCAGGTGGGACATTGGCACCGATCTTGATTTCAGGGTGGAAGGGCGCAACCGGTTGATGTACAATAAGCTTTTTGCCGACTTCCCCGATGTAAAAGAGATCTTCGGGCATGATGACGGGCTTGTTGATATGTCATGGGTGTGGCTGTCGGGTGACCGTTGGATTGGACATTCCGAAATCGACCGGCTATATATAAGCTGGCGCACCGATAGCTGGCGAATCAGGGCCGGGCGCCAGCGAGTCAACTGGGGTATTAACCTGGTGTCAAACCCCAACGACCTTTTCAACACCTATTCCTTTTTCGATTTTGACTATGCTGAACGGCCGGGTGCCGATGCCGTGAGGGTGCAATACTATCTCAGCAGCCTGTCAAACATCGAAGTGGCCGTAAGTCCGGCCAGAAATAACCGCGATATGGTTGCTGCAGCCAGGGTTGCACATAACCTGCGGGGCTACGACATACAGTGGCTCACAGGCTACTATCGCGACCGTTTGGCTATGGGCGGTGGATGGGCCGGACATATTGGAGGAGCCGGCTTCAAAGGGGAACTCACATGGTTTTATGACCTGGAAAAAAGCCCGGATAGAAGCCGGGACAACCTGGTGGCTGCGGCCGGCCTTGATTACATGTTTCCGCGTGGCACTTTTGCCATCCTTGAAGTCTTGTATAACGGAGGCTATGGCAGAACACCGGGAGAAACCTTCCTTGTTACAGAACCTTTGCGTCCCGACAACATCATGTTCTCCGAATACGCCATCACCGTGAGTGCCGACCGGGCGTTTTCACCTGTGATCAGCGGCGGACTCGCCATCATGGCACTACCTGATGTAGACGCAGCTTTCCTGATGCCCCGGCTGGCTTATTCGCTTTTAACAGACGTGGATATGGAATTTGTTGCACAAATATTTGCAGGCGGTAAAAGTACTATCTTTGAACAAGCAGGGTCAGCATATTTTGTCTCATTACAATATTCTTTTTGACATTTCAACATTCCAACATTCCGACAAAATTATAAACAGATGAAACTCCTCATCAAGCTGGCCTGGCGTAATATCTGGCGCAACCGGAGGCGCTCGCTGATCACCATGAGCTCGGTGCTCTTTGCAGTCTTGCTGGCTATCTTTTTCTATTCTATGGAAAAAGGTTCATATGAAAGGACAATTGACAACATGGTGCGTTACAGCACGGGTTACATTCAGATACAGGATGTGCTATTTGAAGATGAACCTTCCATGGATCATAGTATGCTTGTGGATGAGCACATCAACGCTATCCTTGAAGACTTTCACGAAAGGATAGATTTTTTCGTCCCCCGTATCAATCATTTTGTACTTGCTGCATCTGACAGAATTACCCGGGGTGCCATGCTGATGGGTATTGACCCCGCACCGGAGGCGAGGATGAACGACATTTCCGGGAGAATAAGCGCGGGCAGCTTCATAAAGGCCGGTGACAAGGATATAGTGCTTGCTGAAGGGCTTGCAGAAATACTGAGGGTGAACACCGGTGATACGCTGGTACTTATCAGCCAGGGCTATCAGGGTGTTTCAGCAGCAGGTCTTTACCGTATCAAAGGGATCGTGAACCTCCATATCCCGGAGATGAACAACAGCACCATTTATATGTCCCTGCCGGAAGCGCAATGGTTTTTTGCGGCTGAAAACAGGCTGACCTCACTGGTGATCATGCCGGATAACCCCAAACATACCCGGCAACTGGCCGCTGACATTAGCTCGCGGATCGACTCAGAATGGTACAGGGTACTGACCTATGAGGACATGCTTGAAGACCTGCTCGCGCTGATGCAGTTCGACATTGCCGGCACCATGGTTTTGCTGGCCATATTGTATATCGTGATTGGCTTCGGCTTGTTCGGCACCATGCTGACCATGCTTCTCGAACGGAAAAAAGAGTTTGCCATGATGATGGCGTTGGGCATGAAACGCTTACAGCTGGCGACAACATGCTTTATCGAAGCAATGATCATTTCACTGGCAGGCGCATTTGCCGGCATCCTGGTGGCTATCCCCTTTGTGATTTACTTTTATCACTATCCCGTGAAACTGGGCGGGAACCTTGCCGATGCCATGGCCGGTTATGGCTTTGAGCCCATCCTGCCGCTTTCTGCAGATCCTTTCGTGTTCGTGTCGCAAGCCCTGGTGGTCTTGGCCATGAGTATCTTCATTGGAATGTATCCTGTATACAGTGTTTTTCGTTTGGATATGGTTAAAGCCCGTCAACAATAAAAAGATGTACACCACCGTGAACATGCTGTTAAACATATCGTGGAGAAATATCTGGCGAAACCCCAAAAGAAGCCTGGTTATGGTTGTGGCCATTACCGCGGGTCTATGGGGTGGCATCAGTGCAGCCTCCCTGGTTTTTGGCCTCCTGGAGCAACGCTTTCAAACAAGCATCGAACAACACATTAGCCATTTGCAAATACACCACCCTGATTATCTAACCGATCAGATTGCGGAGCATAGGGTAGAAGAATGGACCCCCTTGCATGAGTATATGAATAAAGACCCCGAAATAGAGGCTTTTTCCATGCGGACCAAACTGCATGGGATGCTGTCATCAGCGCATCTTACATCAGGGGTTTATGTGATGGGTGTTGACCCTGACAGTGAAGCACAAACAACCCGTATTGACCAAAATATTAAGGAAGGAAGCTATTTTTCTGAAGAAATGCAAAATTCCGTGCTGGTGGGCAGTGAACTGGCAGAAAAATCCAAATTACTGGTGGGTTCGCGGCTGGTGCTGACTTTCCAGGACACCGGCGGGGACCTTGTATCTGCCGCTTTCCGCGTTGCCGGCATCTTTCAAACGGCAAACAAACAATTTGATGGAAGCCACATTTATACTCTCCGTTCAGATTTGGTTCATTACATTGACAGCGAAATGGTAATCAACGAAGTTGCTTTGCTGGCAAATGATGCCGGACAGATCCATTCCATCAGGCAGCGATATGCAGAAGCTTTCCCCGGCCTTGCCGTTCGCAGCTGGGAGGAGATCGCACCTGAGCTTTATTATATGCAGGGGATGGCGAATATAATGATGATGTTCATACTGGTCATTATTCTTTTTGCACTGGCCTTCGGATTGGTAAATACAATGTTGATGGCGGTGTTTGAACGTTCCCGTGAGCTGGGTGTTTTGATGGCCATTGGGATGAATAAAAAAAGGGTATTTTCCATGATATTGTTTGAAACAGCTATCTTGTCACTGATGGGCGCAGCAGGAGGGATATTGGCAAGCTTGATAACCCTCGGCGTTTTTGGCCGAAGGGGAATAGATCTTGCCGTTTTTGGTGGGGATTCTCTGAGTGAGTTTGGTTTTCCCTCCCTTGTTTACCCCACCATTGCACCGTCGTTTATTTTAACACTTATGATAATGGTGATCGCTACCGCCCTGATCACCTCCATTTATCCGGCTTTAAAGGCTGTGCGTTTGCTTCCCGCGGAAGCGGTTAAAGATCAATAAATAAAACCGGGAAACCCGAAAACAACCCACATGATATTCTGATAAAAAGAATGATAATAATGAGCACCCCACAAATCAGTCCGGCCATGGAAGGCATCCCGTTGGCAACTAGTCATCCCGGTCTTACACCTGTGAATAAACGGCAGAAAGCCTTTGGCATATCCCTTTCGCGCTTCATTTTTATGATGGCTTTGCTGTTTTTTGCATTGAAGCTGGGTGCAAATCAACCGATGCCCTTGCCTGAAGAACAGCTCCGGGTTGCTGTTGTGCTGAGTGGAGGCGGAACCAAGGGAATGGCACACATTGGGGTGTTGAAAGCCCTTGAAGAACATAATATACCCATTGATTACATTGCAGGTACATCCATAGGAGCCATCATTGGGAGTATGTATGCAGCGGGATATACACCCGATGAAATCGCGGAGCTGGTCCAGTCAACAGAATTTGAATATGCTGCCATTGGTCACATTGACGATATCTATCGTCAGTTTTACCTGGAATCCCATCCGGATCCTTCATGGATCAACCTCTATTTTGGATGGGAAGACCGGCTGGAACCGCAAAACGTCATCCGACAAAACATCCCGAGCAATATCGTGTCACCCTACCTGATGGATTTCCTGTTTATGGAATATCTCGGCCCTGCTTCCGCTGCTGCTAATTACCATTTCGATAACCTTTTTGTCCCTTTTCGGTGTGTCGCCACGGAGGTGGAGGGCCCGAGAGCTGTAACCATGCGTTCCGGTAGCCTGCCCGATGCGGTAAGGGCATCCATGACCTTTCCGTTCTACTTTCAGCCCATCGAAATTGACGGCAAGCTGATGATGGATGGTGGCATGTTCAACAATTTTCCCGTCGACGTAGTACAAGATGAATTTCAACCGCACATCATGATCGGAAGCGTGGTGAGTGACAACCCCGCTCCCCCGAAGCGCGACGACATATTATCCCAACTGCAAAACCTGTTAAAACATCCCACCCGCTATGAAATTCTTAGCGAGCATGGTGTACTTATCAAGCCAAATGTGCCCGATATAGCCGTAAATGATATGAGCCGCAATGCCGAAATCATCGCGGAAGGATATGAAGCTGCCATAAAAAAGATTGATAACATCAAAATGTTCATCACCATGCCCGTTGACCCCCTCGATCGAGAGCTTAAACGCCGGAGGTTTCGGCACAGCATTCCCGATAAGATCATCGGAGAAATCCATGTGAACGGTCTGAACAGTGCACAGACGGAATTTGTTCTTGCTTCACTCGATTATTGGAAACTGCCCATGACCTTTGATGAACTTAAATTAAGGTATTTTAGCCTTCTGCTCAACAACCGCTTCGATTATGTTTACCCCTACCTTCAATATGATCCCCGTACAGGCTTTTTTGTTTTTACGCTGGAAATGGAAAAAAGAAGGGAGTTTCTGCGGTCTTTTGGCGGCAACATTTCTTCCCGGCAGGTAAACCAAATTTTCGGAAAGTTTGAGTACGCGCGTTGGTCCAAAACCCCAAAAACATTTACTACCAAAGCGTATGTCGGCAACTTTTACAACAATGTGTCAGGTGCCGTGCGTTTCGACTATCCCGGAAGTGCACCCATATTCCTTGAAGCCAATGTGCTTTATAGCAAATGGGAATATGCAGGAAACAGTATTTTCCTGATTGAAGAACAGGAATCACCATTCCTGACACAGCGGGAGTTTGTTAGCCGGTTTACCCTTGGATTTCCTATCGAAAGTAACATAAGAATGGAACTTACCGGGGCATACGCAGCAACCCGCGACGAGTTTTTCAATACCAGGAACTTCTCTGAGACGGATACCATGGATAAATCAACCATGCGGCCATTATTCCTGAAGGCATCATACAGCAAAAACACCTTAAACAGAAAACAATATCCCACCAAAGGCAGAGCCTATACAATTTCCTTCAAAATAGCCCACGGTGTTGAAAAATATACCCCCGGAACAACTGCCTCTCAAAGGGGAAGTGCCGAAGCCTCACACGGATGGGCTGAAGCACTGTTCCAATATAAAAACTTCTTCAGATCAGATAGCCGCTTTAACCCCGGATTTTCAGCCGAAGCGTTTTTTAGCCAGCGGCCAATGTTCAACAATTATACTGCCACCTTGGCCATGGCCCGACAATACAACCCTTTCCCGGTCACAGCAAGCATGTTTTTGCCAAACTTCAGAGCAAACAACTATTTGGCTGCCGGATTAAAAACAATCTTCAATTTCTCCGGATCAGCCAGTATCCAGGCTGAAGCACATATTTTTCAACCCCTTCAAACCATTTTTCAGGGACCTGCGCAAAAACCCTTGATCAATGACACTTCCCCTAAAATGCGACCTGCAGCAAACCTCGCACTGGTTTACCATACACCCCCGGGCCCCATCACTATCAGTATGTCATACCTTCATGAGGAACGCGAAAACCTGGTGTTCATGATCAATTTTGGCTTTATTTTGTTCAACCGGCAAGCTTTCATGTAAACATCCATTAAGCCCCCTTTTTAACCTGCATTATTCACAAAAAGCAAACAAATTGTTGTATCTAATTGATT
>REEA01000073.1 GCA_007695305.1 Bacteroidia bacterium | reverse complement strand
GGTTAAAAGAATCATTCATGAGATTGACTCCAAGCGCAACAAAAGACTTGCAAGCCAACAATAATAGGTTCTAATTATTTTAAGCCCCATCAGTTAATCGACATTTTGCAAAACAGCCTCCCCGAAATACTCCGCAAAGGCAGCTTTGACCTTTTCCCAGTTCTCCTTGTTGATGCAGTATTTGATATATGGGGCTTTAATTTCTCCCTGTATCAGTCCGGCATGTTTTAATTCTTTGAGATGTTGTGAGAGGGATGATCGTCCGATAGGCAGCTCATCTACCAGGTCGCCGCTGTAGCAACAGGCATTCATTCCCGAAAGCTTTTTTAAAATGTACACCCGCACAGGATGGCTCAATGCGCGGGCATAAGCGGCAATTTCCTGGTCTGACGGATCAAATGCGATTTTCTTATCATTCATGATTGAAATTGGTCAAATTGTTTTTTGATTTCTGTTTTTGCAGGCAGTTTCCCTTTGATGACTACTTTTTCGTTGATCACCAGGGCCGGTGTTGCAAGGATATTATATTTCATGATATCCATAATATCCTCAACCTTTATAATTTCAGCATCGATGCCTTGCTCTTCCACCACTTCGCGGGTCAGTTTTTCCAGGTTTTTGCATTTGGCACATCCCGGACCGAGTATTTTAACTTGTAACCCCATAATTGTATTTTTAAGTATCATTTAAACATTTCGCAAAATAACGAAATGTTTTTTAATTATACAAGGCATTAGGAAAAAACGTTTACAAATGCACAAAAAAAACATCCTATATTTGTTGACAGTTTCTCAACTTACACTTGCAATAACCTAATTCAAAACCCTATGAAAAGTCAAGATCATGGAAGCGGATCAGCCAGTGCCGTGTATGGCCTGGGGTTCATTGGTGCTGTTATTTATTACATTTCAACAGCTACTTCTTTATGGATGGGTGTGATTGGACTGCTCAAAGCGATCGTATGGCCTGCCTTTCTTGTTTACGAGGCCTTGAAGGCGCTGGGTGCATAATTTTCAATTACAAGCACCCTTTCAGATGATTTCAAAAAAATACCCGGACTGATCATCCGGGCAAAACGGTATTGATCAATCAGGGTCGGGTAAAAAGATAAGCGATCCTTTTGGTTAAACAATCACTTGTGGTTGTACCGGCCATTTGCGACAAGCTAAAAAACCAGCCGTTTATGGAAGGGCTGGTTTTTGCAAACATGTAATAGATTATACAACTGGATCGAGGTCTCGAGCGGAATCGAACCGCTGTACGAGGTTTTGCAGACCTCTGCCTAGCCACTCGGCCACGAGACCCTTAAAAGGAATGCAAAATTAATATATTTCAAAAGAAAATCAAAATTATATTATCGGAATTATTCGGCATCTGTTTTAAAAAGAATCGAGGATGTGAAAAAGAAAGATCTGATAACCGAATGCCGGGCATTAAGTATGCGAAGACGCTGCCAATTTAAAAAACAAGGATCAACGATCAACGAAGTTATTTGCTAAATTTGCATTAAAGAATGCGTTACAATCCTGGAAAAAATTGATTTATAAAACATAACCCCCCTAAAAACCATGCAAAAACGGCTGCTTTATCTTTCCGGTTTATTGTTTATCTGCTCATTGTTACCATCTGCAGTGTATGCCCAGCATGCGCCGAAGCCCCTGCTGGAAGAGATTAACAGGCTCACCGAAGAGATTGAACGGGAAGCGATAGACTGGCGACGTGACTTCCACCAGCATCCGGAATTGAGCAACAGGGAATATCGTACCGCCGGAATTGTTGCCGAACATTTGCGAAGCCTTGGTATGGAAGTACAAACCGGGGTGGCCAAAACGGGCGTCGTGGGATTGCTGCGCGGACCTGAAAACGGCCCGGTTGTCGCATTGCGGGCAGACATGGACGCCTTGCCCATCACAGAAGAAACAGGACTACCATTTGCTTCTACCGTAACGGCAACTTTCCAGGGACAAGAGGTAGGTGTAATGCATGCATGCGGTCATGATGTGCATACCTCTTCTCTCATGGGCGTGGCATCAGTGCTGGCAGAAATCCGTGATAAGCTGCCCGGAAGTGTAAAATTCATTTTTCAACCGGCCGAGGAAGGCGCATTTGACTATGACATTTGGGGAGCCAAAATGATGGTGGCTGAAGGGGTATTGCAAGACCCAAGACCCGACGCCATCTTTGGCATGCACGTATGGCCATTCCCCACAGGTACCATCGCATATACCCGTGGCCCCATCATGGCCAGTGTAGACAACTTCAGCATCAGGGTCATCGGCCGGGGCGGCCATGCAGCAGCACCCTGGGAAACAGCCGATCCCATCGTAGCCGCAGCACATATGGTCACCGGGATCCAGACACTGGTCAGCCGCAACGCTGAACTAACCAAAGGCGCAGCCGTTATTAGCATTGGAAGCTTTCGCGGCGGCAACCGAAACAACATCATTCCCGACGATGTGGAACTGCTCGGCACAATCCGTACCCACAACGAAGAAACAAGACAACTCATTCATCAGCGCCTGGAAACATTCATTCACAATACTGCCGAAGCTTTCGGAACATCCGCAGAGATAACTATAGACAGGTTATACCCCGCCGTAATCAATAATCCTGAACTGGTCAATAATATGATAGCCGTTATTGAACATTCTGTAGGTCAGAAGCATGTGATGGAAATGGATCCACTGATGATTGCCGAAGATTTTTCTTACTACGCAAACGAGATACCCGGTATGTTTTACATGCTGGGAATCATAGCCCCCGACCACACAGGACCCATAGAACCCATCCATTCGCCGCGCTTCGATGTGGACGAGTCGGCCATAGCAATAGCCATGCGCACCATGAGTTATTTGGCGGTGGAGGCGCTGTTTCAGTTACGGGATTGACTTCCGGATGGGTCATTTACAGGCAACCCATGCTTGGATAAACATGGTGGACAAAGGCAATCGTCGTAATTTTTTCTAAGGAAGGCCAGTGTTTCTGCCGACAGAGAATAATCCATGCACCAGCAATCCTGATTGTGTAAACAAAGGAATTTTGTGCCACATGCAGGGCAGGTCTTTTCGGCTCCCTTCACTTTTTCTTTTTGATTGTTTTTGGCCATATAAATTATTCAAATATACTATAAATAAGCTTACGCACCTTTTTCCCTGCTCTTTTGAGAGGATTAACTTCCAATTAATCCATATTTTTTTGATGAAGCGAAAGCAAGAGGGACACCGAAATTATGAATCGCTTAATTTAGTTCTTTTATACTGACTAAAAACTCATTATTTTGGAATCATATACTTCGGGCCACATAAACCGGCATATTAGTCTCGTTGATCACCTCTCTTGTATTACTTCCATAAATAAGGTTATGCAGTTTTCCTTTTCCCTGGGTCAGCAGGGCAATCATATCTGGTTTGTACATCCTGGAAAAATTCCGGATGGCTGAATCCAGGCTGGGATTCTCCATGGTATTGATAGAGTAATTACGAATGTTTCTATCTTTTGCCAGTTGGTGCAGCCTTTCGATTGCTGAAGTAGAAGAAATATTGCCATTCGTAATTACATACAATAACTGCAAATGAGCATTCAACAAACCGGCAAATTTAGTAACACTTTCTATTCCCTTTTGCTGCTTATCATCCAGCTCCAGATCTATGGCAAGAAGTATATTGTTAACAGATGTGGAGATGGGTTCATCGGTAAGAACAATCATCGGATTGTTTACTTGCCTTATCATCTTTTCTTTTTCCGATCCCAGTAATATCTCCATAAAACTATACTTATCTCGGCTGCCGGTTATCAGCAGATTTGCATTGAACTCCTTCATAAAGTGGTTAATGTCGGATTTGTTATGGTTGACTACGACAACCGGTTTAAGCGTAACACCCGGCCTTGAGCATTTTACTGCCTGTTTTTCAAGAAGAGTTTTACGTTTCTCAAATAGTACATCATTCAGCTTGTGTGTCACATGGCATGGAGGGCAATGTGCTCCGCCTGATGCAGCAGCGATTTGTATATGTGATGGAATCAACAGATTGAGAAGTACAATTTCTTTAGTTTTTAATTGTATGGCCAGGTCTGCAGCATATTCGGTTGCTATGTCTGATATCCCGGTCAGGTCAGTGGTCACTAATATTTTGCTGGCTTGCATATATCTTGTTTTTTGTTTATCTTTCCCAATCTATAATTGTACCATAATTTCCTTTTGGGACTCTATACTCTGCAGGAGCCTGAACTACAGGTTAGTGCAGTTTTAATGGAGAATGTTTCTTTTTTAAATTGTGTAAAAATCTCAACAGGAAAGATTTCCTGGATGAAAAATACTTAACCCCTCTAAACTTGAGAAAAGTATTGAGTGATAAAAAGCCAAATAGAGAGATGATAGACTTTGCTGTTTTGTCAAAAAATATTCCCGGTCTTGAAATGTTTCTTATTGATGAAGATATGCACGTGCGCTGCAGGCTGGGGCAAGAAACCTTTAACCAGCGCTGGCATGAAGAGTTTGTTGAAAATAAAGGGTTTTTCAGTTATTTTCTTCCTGAAACAAAAACCATTATTGAACCCTTACTAAGAATTGCTTTTCAGGAAACACCCGTAAGCAGGGAGTTTTCCTTGAACAATAATTTTTTTTCCATTCGTATCATTCCCTATACAAATGGGAGTGGTGAAGTTTTGTGTGCGGTAATACTGCAAAATATTACGGAAGCCAAAGTCATTGAGTATGCACTCAGGAATTCGATGAAAGAAGTTGAAGAGGCAAACAAAGCTAAAGATATCTTCCTGGCAAGGATGTCTCATGAAATCAGAACGCCCCTGAGTGCCGCAATAGGTTTTGCAGAACAGCTTAAAGGGACACGCCTTACCAAAAAGCAATCAGATTATGTAGATATTGTTAACAATTCTTCCCGTCACCTGCTTTCTATTCTTGATGACATACTGGTGCTTTCCAAAATTGAGTCGGGAACCATAGAGCTGGACGAAATGCCATTTACGGTAAACAATGTGTTAGAAGATGTTGACAAAATGCTGGAAGCAAGGTACATAAAGAAAGGATTAAACTTTTATTGGAAAACAGATTTTCTGAAAGATTACACGCTGTTGGGTGATGCCGAAAAGCTAAAACAAGTCTTGACCAATCTGGCAAATAATGCCATCAAGTTCACCAAAAAAGGAGAAGTAATGTTGGTGGCTAAATTGGTAAATGAAGATAAAAATAATGCCAAAATTTGTTTTGAAGTAACCGATACCGGTATTGGAATAGCTCCTGGTAAGATAAAAGAGATATTCAAACCATTTCAGCAGGTCAACAATCATCTTGACCGGAATTTCCAGGGCTGTGGCCTGGGTTTAACCATCAGCAAAGACCTTGTAGAATCTCTGGGCGGTGAGCTTACGGTTAAGAGCACACCCGGGACTGGATCGACTTTTTCTTTTACACTTGAATTTGAAAAGTCTACTGATCCTGTTTCTGAAAGCAATATAGTGCCGGAAAAAACGGGCAAAATCCTTCCCAAAAGCCTTCGCATTCTTTTTGTGGATGATGACCCGGTTAATTTACTTCTTGGGAAGGTCATTCTGAAAAAATTCAGGATAAAGGCAGATTTTGCCGAGTCAGGAGAACAAGCATTGGCGTTTTTTAAGCCCGGGCGCTATAACATGATCTTTTTGGATATCAATCTGCCGGACAAGAGTGGGCCAGAGGTTGCACAGTGCATAAGGGAAAAGGAAAAGAATTCGGAGAAAAGGCATAATACCACCATTGTTGCCATGACTGCAAATGCCCTGAGAAAACAGCTGGTCTATTATTTAAAAGCAGGGATGGATTCAATCCTGGTAAAACCCTACAGCGAAGAATCGTTTTTTCAAATAATCAACAGATTTACAGGTGGCTGGAGAGATGAGAATACTGAAAACCGCAACATTCAATCTCCTGACAAACAGAATGAAGCAAAGGATGCGGATTTTTTCGGCCTGCTTAATACTACTAAAGGGGACAAGGAATTTACTCTGCTGATGCTGAACACTTTTGTTAAGAACACGGGTAACATGATCAAAAAGCTCAGATCTTGCCTGAAAAGAAATGATTATGCCATGATCGGCGAAGTTGCGCATAAACTCTCTCCTTCGGTAGAGCAAATGGGCTTCAAAAAATCATTGGCCTTATTAAAAATAATTGAAAAACGTTATTTGAGAAAAACGGGTGCAAAAAAAGATCCCGGATTGATCAGGGAAACCATCGATCTATTGCAGAATGATGTGGCGTTGGTTCAGCAAAAAATCAGTGAACTGTCCTGATCGGGTTATGATTTTCTATTTGACAAATACGGATAACTTGATTAAAAATATGTTATCTTTGGAAATATATACTTCAACTTATGAATGACAAAGTTAAATACTGGCTTGAGCTTTCAGATTATGACCTTGAAACAGCTGCGGCAATGCTGAATAGCAAGAGATATTTATATGTCGGATTTATGTGCCACCAGACCATCGAAAAGATATTTAAAGCATATTTCGCATTTTTGAAAGCAGAGACAACGCCTTACACTCACAGCTTATCTTACCTTGCAAAGAAAGGTGGTTTTTACGAGAATTTCACAGAAGAGCAGAAAGATTTTATTGACCAGATTGAACCGTTAAACATCGAAGCAAGATATCCATCCCACAAGGAAAGATTACTTAATAGTCTGACTCACGAGAAGTGCCTGGAAATAATCGAACACACAAAAGAACTGCAACAATGGATAAAAAAGAAGCTATAAATAAAGTGAAACAATATAAATTATTATTAGCGAAACACTTTGATCTTGACGCGGTTTATCTTTATGGATCTTATGCCAAAAACACCAACCAGGAAGACAGTGATATTGATGTAGCTGTGATTGTGAGAAATATTACAGGCGACTTTTTCTCGGTAAATCCACTATTATGGAAACTAAGAAGGCAGGTTGATGATAGAATTGAGCCGTTTTTAATTGATAAAAACAATGACAAATCAGGTTTCTTGGAAGAAATAAAAAGGACTGGAATTGAAATAGGATAAATTCCTATTAAGTCCTTCATGACAAAAGATTTTGCTGTTTTTGATGTAACATAAGAAAAACTAAGCGTTCTATCTGCCTCAGTGAACTAGTGTCATGTCAACGCTACTTTAGCCGGTCCAAGTCTTGATCTTTTTCCTCATCTCTGCAAAATAAAATCTTTACGTAGCTAAGGCTATGCGCAGATTTTCTTTTTGTGATCTGAG
>REEA01000096.1 GCA_007695305.1 Bacteroidia bacterium | reverse complement strand
TTGCTGGTGTATGGCTCTGTGCGTTTGGGCATGGTCAGGCTAATGGGCTCTGCTTTCCCAGTTTTGCAAATATATCCTGCATGATACATGCCTTTAATCCAGGTCAATTTTTGGTTTTTCAAATATATTATCCTTAAGTTTGCATTGTTAATTGATAAGAATGATTCTTTTTTAATAAACCTTGCCGATGAATTCAGCTGAAGCCATTGAAAAACTCAAGCAGAAAGGTCTTAGGGTGACCCCCCAGAGAGTGGCTGTTTTTCGGACCGTTTACAAACTAAACAACCACCCAACCGCCGAAAACATCATCAGCACCATCCAGAAAAACCTCCCTCACATCGCTGTTGGAACCGTCTATAAAGTATTGGATACTTTGGTCGGAAGCAATCTTCTTGAAAAAGTAAAAACGGAGAGAGGCACCATGCGATACGATCCGGTCTTGTCAAAGCACCATCACCTGTATTGCAAAGCAACGGACAGAATAGAAGACTATGAAGACAGTGAGCTGGACAAGATGATTGAATCGTACTTTAGCAGGAAAGAGATTGAACACTTTACAATCACCGACATACAACTTCAAATAAACGGAAAATTTAAATTCAAAAAACATGGAAAACAAAAAAAAAGGGAAATGCCCGGTGATGCACGGGGCTAACACCGCAAAGGAAAATGAAGTGATGGAATGGTGGCCAAAGGCGCTTAACCTCGACATCCTGCACCAGCACGACCACAAGACCAATCCCAATGACAGGGACTTTAACTACAGGGAAGAATTTAAAAAGCTGGACATGGAAGCCGTGAAAAGTGATCTGAAAGTCCTGATGACTGACAGCCAGGACTGGTGGCCCGCCGACTGGGGCCATTATGGCGGATTCATGATCCGGATGGCGTGGCACGCGGCTGGTACGTACCGTGTGGCTGACGGACGTGGCGGCGGCGGCACCGGCAACCAGCGTTTCGCACCGCTAAACAGCTGGCCCGACAATGTGAACCTTGACAAGGCGCGCAGGTTGTTGTGGCCCATCAAGAAAAAATATGGCAACAAACTGTCCTGGGCCGATCTGTTCATCCTCGCAGGCAACATGGCGTACGAGTCTATGGGCTTTAAGACCTTCGGTTTTGCCGGCGGTCGTGAGGACATCTGGCATCCTGAAAAAGACATCAACTGGGGCAGCGAGAAGGAGTGGCTGGCACCCACCAAAGAACGGTACGCAGACGACCAGGACCGCGACTCGCTTGATAACCCGCTTGCTGCCGTGCAGATGGGGTTGATTTACGTCAACCCGGAAGGGGTGGATGGAAATCCCGACCCCCTGAGAACTGCAAAGGATGTGCGCAGGACTTTCGCGCGGATGGCCATGAATGACGAGGAGACCGTGGCTTTGACTGCAGGCGGCCATACTGTTGGGAAGTGCCATGGAAACGGTCCTGCTGAAGACCTGGGGCCAAAACCGGAGGAGGCAGATGTAGAAGAGCAGGGTTTTGGATGGAAGAACCCCAAAGGCAAGGGCCATTCCGAAGATACCATATCAAGCGGCCTGGAAGGAGCCTGGACCACCAACCCGCACAGATGGAACCACGATTACTTTCGTCTGCTGCTGGAGCACGAATGGGAACTCAAAAAAAGCCCGGCGGGCGCATGGCAATGGGAACCCATCGACATGAAGGAAGAGGACAAGCCATTTGATGCCCACATACCGGGCGTGCGCAGAAACCCCATCATGACTGATGCCGACATGGCCATGAAGATGGATCCCGAATACCGAAAGATATCTGAACGCTTTTACAAGGACCCTGAACTCTTTGGGGATACTTTTGCGAGGGCCTGGTTTAAGCTCACGCATCGCGACCTGGGTCCCAAAAGCCGCTACCTGGGCCCTGATATTCCCAAAGAAGACCTCTTATGGCAGGACCCTATACCGGCCGTTGATTACACCCTTTCTGATGCCGAAATTGAAGCACTGAAAAAAAAGCTCCTGGACAGTGGATTAACGCAAGCTGAACTCATCAGCACGGCCTGGGACAGTGCCAGGACTTTCCGCAGCTCCGATTACAGGGGAGGTGCCAACGGCGCGCGCATCCGCCTCGCCCCGCAAAAAGACTGGGAAGGCAACGAGCCACAACGCCTGGAGAAGGTGCTTAACGTGCTCAGCGAAATACAAGGGGGACTGAATAAAAAAATCAGCATCGCCGACCTGATCGTGCTGGGTGGCACGGCAGCGGTTGAAAAAGCAGCCCATGAAGCAGGAGTATCCATCACGGTGCCTTTCGCTCCGGGCCGCGGTGATGCCACACAAGAAATGACCGACGTTGAATCATTCGAATTCCTGGAGCCCATACACGACGGCTTCAGAAACTGGCTCAAGAAAGATTATGTTGTCAAGCCGGAAGAATTGCTTCTTGACAGGGCCCAGCTGATGGGCCTGACCGCCCCCGAAATGACAGTGCTCATCGGCGGTATGCGGATGCTGGGAACCAACCATCGAGGCACCAGGCACGGTGTGTTCACCGACAAGGAGGGTGTGCTCAGCAACGACTTCTTTGTGAACCTGACCGACATGAGTTTCACCTGGAAGCCGGTTGAAGAAAACCTGTATCACATCGTTGACAGGAAAACAGGGGATGCCAAATGGACCGCCACCCGTGTTGACCTTGTGTTTGGCTCCAACTCCATCCTGCGCGCCTATGCAGAATTCTACGCCCAGGACGATAACAAGGAAAAGTTTGTCCACGACTTCGTCAATGCCTGGGTCAAGGTAATGAACGCCGACAGATTCGACCTGAAGTAATCAACCTTCTCCCCACGGAACTGGAAGCTCCCGCAGGGACTTCCAGCTTCCGGGGAGTTGATTTGGGAGGAGGCGTTACAATCTGAAACGTTTTAACTGGTTTACGGATTTTTTGAGCTATATTTTGCGGCCTTTGCGCCTTTGCGGTTTTTTTTTGCCGCAAAGTACGCGAAGGCTTTGCTTTTTTTGAATAATGCAGCTTAAACACAAATCGACATAATCTGATATATCAGCAACAAAACTTAGCCCTTTATTTATACATAATAATTAGAAATAAATCTCAATATATTAATATGTTTTCCCTATATAATTAATTTTTTTATACATATCTGTTTTATTTTGCGGAATACTTGTATACATTAAAAAATATTTTGTAACTTTCTAAGCATATTCCTCCTTTAAAGCCCGAGGTGATGGCACATCTTTTACAGCCCTTCGCTGGATAAGGAAAGAATGTTGAGGGTTTTTTGGATTCCATGGTGGTATTCCTGCAGTAGACTTTACACCTACCCAAAACAAGACAATGATTACAACAAGCAACAATGATTAGAAGGAGACCGCACAAACGGCACTCAATCTGTTTGCAAGAAAGTACTCAGAGCTCATTTGTGTTCACCTTCACGGCTATTCAAATAATTAGTTAATCTCAAATACAATACAAACCAAGAAATGTTTTACCTAACCTAAAAATGGGGGAAATAATTTATGAAAACAAAAAAGACTGGAACAACGATTAAGCACTTAATCACTTTTGCACTGATCTTCCTGCTTGGCATCGCAACATCAGTTGCGCAGGAAAAGTTTAAGATTGCCGGCAAGCAAACCCTGGCTTTTACAAAGCAGGAAAGAATTATGATTGGCGACATTGACGGCCATGTGCTTTCACTGGCTGAGGCACAAGGAGTGAACCAGAGCACCGGGGCAAGTGAATTCATGGATGGTGCCCAGGTAATCAATGTTGTGAGTTCAGACCTGGTTAACTTCAGCGGGCCGGTAGAGGGTTACTCAATCGTAAACAAAGGAAATGATTCTTTTTATGCCAAAATTGAAGGCAAGCTTACCACTACTGTTTCTTCTGACGGAAGTCCTCTTACAACAATTGAAGCAACCATGACCTGGATAAAAGGCACAGGAAAGTACGAGGGTGTAAAGGGAGGCGGCACGGCTAAAGGCAGATACATAGCCCCAAACATATATATAATGGAATGGGAAGGCGAGTACTGGATTGAAAAGTAGGGTGGTTTTTTTTTGAAGAATGTTTTGTTTCCAGGCAGTTGGCCATTGGCAAGCCTACCTAGCTTGTGGGAACGATGAGGAAACATATGGCTGCCAGGATGCATGACATTGACGAACGGATCAGCATCAAGGATTTCAGGAAAGCAATCAAGCTTTATTATCAGTTGATTAATAACATAAATCACAAAATCCAAACCTCATGAAAACAATTTTAAAACGAACAGCCCTGGGCATTGCATTGTTCTTTGCCATTATTATTCTGTATCTGTTGCTGTGGCCTGTTAAAATTGACCCGGCAGCATGGACGCCGCCAGAAGCACCAGAATTGTCTGGTGTTTATGCTGAAAATACCCTTCTTAGCGGTGTTGTGAAACTGGCGGGGGGATACTACGGACCTGAAGCCATTGCAATAGGCAACGATGGGTACCTTTATACCGGCCTTTTGTCCGATGGAAGAATTCTAAGAATAAGTCCTGACGGCAAAATCATTGAATTTTTTGCACAGGCAGGCGTGCCTGCCGGATTGAAATTTGACGCCGGGGGGAACCTCGTTATAGCGGATGCAACGCTTGGATTGATTTCACTAGATCTTACCGGGAACATTACTACCCTTACCAATGAAGTTGATGGAAGTCCGATAAACTTCGCGGATGACCTGGTCATCGCATCAGACGGAAAGATATACTTCAGCGACGCATCTGTGAAGTTTCCCTATAGTGAATACATGGCCGATCTCTTTGAACATCGGCCGAACGGACGCCTCCTGGTTTTTGACCCAAAAACAGGTGAAACTTCTGTTTTGTTGGAGCAACTCTATTTCCCTAATGGTGTAGCTATTGAGCCTGACGAAAGCTATCTGCTATTTTGTGAGACAAGCAAGTATAGGGTGCAAAGGTATTGGCTCAAGGGTGATAAAGCGGGTCAGGTTGACGTTTTCATAGATAATTTGCCGGGGTTTCCTGACAATATTACCTTCAACGGCACCGACACCTATTGGCTTGCCCTTGCAGCTGGCCCCATAAGCCGTGCGGCAACTGATCCTATTCTTCCTAAACCTTTCATAAGAAAGATACTTTGGCGCTTGCGGAACTTCATGCCGGATTCCGGTCCCGGTGAAGGATATATAATTGGGCTCGATCTGGATGGCAATGTGAAATACACACTGCAGGACCCTAAGGGTGAATTCTATCCAAATACAACCAGTGCCATCGAAGCCAATGGAATGCTTTATTTGGGAAGCCACATGAATGATGGCATTGGAAGAATTCCCATACCTGAAAATAACAGGTAATAATTTCAATTCAAATCATCAATCAAAATGAAGCATTTTCTTTTTCTTTTTGTGATTATGCAAGGGTATGCCGGAAACAAAGCGATGATCAGTGGAAGGTAGTACTTGAAGCAGATTTTTAAGAAAGGAGGTTCATATGTCTGTATTATTTCAACAAACAAATATCAAGGGGATGGAGTTGAAAAACAGGCTGGTCCGCTCGGCAACAGTCGAGGGGATGGCTGACCCTGAAGGGGCTCCTACCCAAGACTTGTTCAGATTGTACGAAAGGCTGGCCAGGGGTGATGTCGGATTGATTATCACGGGTGCTGCTTATGTATCTAAGGATAGTAAGTTACCATTCTATGGAATGGCAGCCATTCGGGATAACAATATCCAAAGATACCGCGAGCTGGTTGAACATGTTCACGCACATGGTGCCCGCATTGCCATGCAGATTGCCCATGCCGGCCGTCAAACCACCAGGGAGGCCGCGGGCACCCAACCCATCGCACCCTCAGCGGTAGAAGAAAAAGTACTTTTTGTGAAGCCGCGTGCCATGACAGAAGATGACATAGAGAGGGTTATAGAAGATTTTTCCGTGTCAGCCCGCCGGGTAAAGGAAGCCGGCTTCGACGCGGTCCAGATCCATGCCGCACATGGATATCTGATTAACCAGTTCCTTTGTCCGCATACCAATCGCCGGACCGACAGCTGGGGCGGCAGCCTGGAAAACCGCATGCGGTTTGTTCGGGCAATTTATGAACGGTGCCGAAAAGAGGTTGGCGAAGATTTTCCCATCCTCATCAAAATCAATGGCAACGACAATATGAAGAATGGCCTGAAAACAGAAGAAAGCGCCCTTATGGCAGAGATGATGAGCGATATGGGTTTTGATGGAATAGAAGTGAGTTGTGGCATTGGAGAAGATGGTCTTTCGCAGCTCAGGGGCGAGGTTCCCATGGAAGCCATGCTTAAGGAATGGCCGATGTACCGTAACAAGAACTATCTCTTTCGCCTCTTTATGAAGCATTTCGGCCGGAAAATGATGAATACCCCTCCCCTTGTGGAGGCCTACAACAGGGATGCTGCCCGCCTGATAAAAAGCAAGGTGAAAGTACCCGTATTCCTGGTAGGTGGTATAACGGATCCTGCTGCCATGGAAGATATCGTAAAGAATGGAGAAGCAGATTATATTTCTCTTTGCAGGTCGCTAATAGCTGACCCCGGTTTTGTAGAACAGATCAAAGGCGGAAGCAAAGAACGATCAAGATGCATTCACTGCAATCTTTGCCTCGCATATATGGTTTCCTATTCCCTGAAGTGCTATAACGGAAAAATGCCTGATAATGGTGGAAAATGAGAAATCACCGTAGGCAAGCCAACTGCCATCCGGGGTTTATAGAAAGTGGGTTGATATTTAGGGATTTGCAGATGGCGCTTCCGCAGAAGCATTTAATTCCAGACAAACCAAGACAATGATTTCAACAAACACAATGATTGAAAAGAAGTAAAAACCAAAAAAAATTGCAAAATGACAGTACTCTTAAATGTTTTTATCGGGCTTATTGGAGTAATAATCCTGGTAATATTTGGTTTATGGGTTTTTTTTCTGATTTGGAGAAACAATGCAGAAAAAAACCTGCCTAAAAACACAATTGTTTTTGAATCCTCACAAGGGGCTATCCAATTCCATACGGTGAAAGATATTACTAACCCGGTTCTGGTATTACACGGCACCCCGGGAAGTGTATTTGTGAACATGCTGTTCGAAGATATTTTCAGCGATGCAGGTCTGTCAATGGTTTCGGTGTCCAGGCCAGGATATTATCAAACACCTTTACCATCAGGAAAGACACTTCAGGAGCAATCAAGGCTGTATAAGTTGCTGTTGGATAAACTGGGCATCGAATCACTTTTCGTGTTTGGTGTTTCCGGTGGAGGCCCTGCGGCCATTCAGTTTG
>REEA01000099.1 GCA_007695305.1 Bacteroidia bacterium | reverse complement strand
ACTTTTCTGGTCGTGGGGTGAGTATACCCTTTTCGTTTTCGAAAAGCCCCAGGAGATTCGAAAGTAGTTTTTTGTGATCTGTGTATTGAACATTTGACTGTTGATGCAGATCCGGGTATTCTGTTTGGAGCGGAATGGATGTGGTTAATGCTGCGGCAACTGTTTTTCCGAATTGTTGCTTCAGCTTATTTTCAGGTATTTCTTTAACAGGAAGCATACTAATTTCCGATAACATGTTACAAAAATCTTTGTGCCTTATCGGTTTGCCTGTAAAAACATTCAGGTTTTGTCGTGGTTTTCCTATCTTGCTGAGTGCATCAATCATTTTTGCCCCATCATCGAGATGTATAAGAGACATGAGCTGTAAGCCATCACCATAACAGGGAACGTACTTTTGCTGATGCATCACCTCCAGGAAGAACTTTCTGAACCATGAGGCATTGCCGGCTATCCATCCCGGTCTGGCGCAGCGAATGTCCATCACTCCTGCCTGCTGTGCCTCCAGCCAGGGTATTTCGTTACGCACGTAATGACGGGCGTATGCAGCCGGTTTTATGGAGCTGCCTTCTGTCGCAGGCAGGTTATCCGGACGCTTTCCATAAACCAGCGAACCCGATACGTAAACAACGGTTGGCGAATTGGGTAAATTCAGCAAAATGTTTAACATCCGGCGATTGGCCCACCCTCCGCTTTTTGCGGCAAACATCCTCGAAATTCGATTGCTGCCGGCAGGTCGCGCCAGATGAAAAACAACGTCAGGAGGATACCGCTCAAACCAAAAAGGATCGAAAGCTGCCAAACTGCTTTTAATCGTGTTGAAACGCTCTATTTCCCTGTAGTTGCTGTTTCGATGAATCAACAGGTGCAGATGGTTATCCGGATTTTTTGAAAGATGTTTTACCAGCGCCCGGCCGATGAAGCCAGTGCCGCCGAATACCCATAGATTTCGTTTCATGTGTTTATAATGGTTTAAAGTTGAAGGTTGAAAGTTTAGTCAAATTCTTTCTTTGCGTCCTCTGCGCCTTTGCGGTTATTTTTTTCACCGCAGAGTCGCAAAGAACGCGAAGATTAATTTCTTTTTCCTTTCAGCTTCGAGCTTCCAGCTTCGAGCTTTTTTTCTTCTTTCGAGCTTTCTTCATCGATAATCGAAAATCATCTTTCTGTGTGTCAAAAATCCTGTTCCCGAATGGTCGGGATCTTCGACATGGGTGTTTCATCTGTTTTATAATTAGCTACAAGCCATGCTGCTGCACCCCAAAACAGGAATGCAAACTTGTCGGTAGTCAGAAAGTTATTTACAAGTGCGTGAAAAAAATAGGTGGAAAGCGCTGCAACGGCAACTGACATATACATTTGGCGCGGGTGCGTATGCCATCTCCTTATGGAAAGCACAATCCACCGGCCAAAAAGAAGCAACCATGCCGCCAGTCCAAATATGCCCATTTCACTAAGCGCCAGCAAATACTCTGAATGCGCGGTGCCACCCGATCCTTCCGGAATGTCGTAGGGGTTGGTTACGCTCAGGCGATTCATAAGTGCCGGAGACTGATATGGGATGTATTCAAACTGGTATGTTCCGGGACCAAAGCCGGTTAACGGTTTATCCCTGAACATCATCCAGGCGGCATGCCAACGATTGAGTCGCTCTAAGTTGGAAACATCCGTAGAAACATTGGCAACAGATGCTGTCCTTTCAATCAGGCCGGCCTCGCGCTCATAAGACAGCGTTTGTGAGCCGGAAATCAGATGATCTATTGCAGGCCGGTTCATCATGAGGATAACGGCTGCAAGCAGGAATACCGGCACGACATACCTGATTCGCGGCTTCAACCGGTAAAATGCCCAGATCAGAAAAAATACAACGAGGCTCAGAAAGGCTCCACGGCTGGTGCTGTAAACGACAGCAGCAAAGAAAACTGCAGACAAAAGCCACATAAACATTTTAGCAGACTTCTGCTTCTGCGTAAAGGCCATTGCAAACCAAAAAGCTGTCAGGAGTGCTGCTGAAGCGCCAAAGATTGTATGGTCTTTGTAAAATGGTTCAAAAATTCCGGGAACCACAATGGGATTCCAATCAAAACCATGAAACTGATACAAAGACCAGAGCATCACAATAAGGAAGCCGGCCGAGTAGATCATCAATAAACGGGGAAACAGGCCCGGATAACCCTTTGATTCATATAATATCAGCAAATAAAATGTCAGGGCATAAGCCATGTTTACAAGGGAAAACTTAAAAGACACCATAGGCATGTTGCCCAGGACGGATGTAATGACAAACATCAGAAACAGCGGAGCAAGCCACAAGGCTTCATAGCGAATTGTATTTTTCACTTCCCGGTTATCGCGCAGAAAATGGATAACCAACACCATTGATGCCATTGCGATAAGGGGCTCTGTTGGAAGTCGCAGCATCGATTCAGATACAAATGGTGCTTCAATGGAAAAAGGGAGGGAAAACGCGATCACTTGCAACAGCAAGCGTTCTGCTTTGAAACGGACGATCAGGTATGCAGCCGGTATGGCGGTTACGATAGTGGCAGCAAGGAAGGCTGTTGAATGAATCACTGCAAAAAACCACAGCAGCCCGGTTGCAATGATTATGCTGATGGTTAGTAAAGCGAATTGTTGGTTGCTATGTCGTGCGTCTGACATCTCTGCGTATCATTTCCACAAAAACAAAAATCAGGACAAATGCCAGGGCAGCAGCCGAAGCAAACAGGAGGCGTGGTGGCCATGAGGGCTTGCCTGCCTGAATAGCGGGAGTTACAAGATAGGAGGAGGGCAAGTCCATCTCAAGGCTTTTGCGCATCATTTCATAACGATTGCGCCGCTCTGTCAGCTCCCAAAGCTCAGACTCAAAATTGACCCTCTCCCGGGGCATTCGAGCCGAAAAAGACTCTGACCCTTCTTGTTCGGACAAAATGGCTGCAGCCAGCCGTTGTTCCATCGCATCAATTTCCGCAAGCTTGCTTTCGTAAACCTCTTTTGCAAAGCGATAAGCTTCAAGGCGATTGCCCATCAAAAGGTTATTTTTGATCACATCACCCAAACGGACAATATCGTTGGCCATATCGGCTGCAATTTGTGCATCTTCATCCCTTACGCTTATGGAAACAGATCCATACCTTGTTTTTTGAATGTTGGTCCGGTCACTGATCCTGTGGTACAAATTTTGCAGACCTCCCGGCCGGGAAGTGTCAATGCCGTATGCATCTGCAAGGCCATAAATCGCGTTAAGGCTATCGAGAAGTTGGGTTGACTTCAACATCTGTATATGGCCGTCAATCTCAGCATCGCTAGCAAAACCAATCCCTTGTTGTTCGTATTGGTGGGAAAAAAGGGTCAGTGGCACATAGATGATTGCCTCAGAACGGTAAAGCGGTTTGATCATTATGGAAGAGGTAAGTATGAAAGTAAAAACAAACACCGCGACCATGCCAATGATCATCCACTTTATGAATTTTCCATTCATCAACCAGTATAACTCCTTTGGGTTCATTTGTATGATGATTTTGAACAGATCAAGTTATCTTTCTTAATAAAGGAATTAATGCAATGTTTGTTCATGTTTGAAACAAAAGAGAAGACGGAAACCCGAACCAGATGATCAAGTTATCTTGCAACTTTGATCTTGATATGTTGAATTGACTGCTCTGTAGCTATCCTTAACATGTAAATGCCGTTAGAGAGTGTTCCTGCATTGATGCGAAAGTTGTCAGCATCAGGCCGATACTCTTTCAAGGTTTGACCGGTCAGGTCAATGACCTGAATCAGGGAAATAACCTGGTCGCTCTCGATCCGGAGATGGGTGGTTGCAGGATTGGGGTAGACCCTAAGACTCTCTGAAAGCAGCGTGTCGTCTAACCCTGTTGATCCTAAATGCACATTCAAATGGATATCCTCAAAAACATCAATACCATGATCATGATAACTGTCATAACCTTCATAAAAAATCTCCAGATTATAAACACCTTCTGTAACATTATTAAACACAACAGACCCTTCGTTTCCGGTATAACCGGCGTAGTGAATCCCTTCAAGAGGATCATGGAAGCTGAGTAAAACCTCTGCCCCTGAGGCTGCCTGATCATCTTCCACGTAAACACTAACGGTAACCTGGTGAGCTGGCGGTGCATCTGTTTTGGCAACCAATTCCGACTTCCGCAACACAGATTCGTTATCAAAAGAATAAACAGCCTGTACACCATATTGAAACTGGCTGCCTGTGGCGAGTTCTCCCCATGTGTTATCAACAAACTCCCGGGCTGTTACAAACACACCCAGGGTATCCCATGGTAAGAAAGAATTTCCTTCCGATTCCAGCTTTCTCCGAAAGACTTTATAATGCTCCAGTATTTTGTGCCCCTTGCATTGATTAAAGTTATCTTTTCGGGTTTTTTGCAATGTACCCTGTTTAAAGGAAAGCGCTATTAGCTCCCCTTCGATAAATGCATTCACCCTAATGAGAAACACGCCGGGGTCCCCCATTGTCACTTCGTGCAAAAGATACCATTCGCTCCCATCATAAAAGTAATCAAGCTGTGCATCAGCATTAGGTCCGGTTTGATCGTAACCCACATGATGTGTATGTGTATTAAGCATATCCCAGTTAAACATGGCCCAGAATTCTCCGCTGAACGGTATCATTGGCAGTTTTACTTTGTTCCATTGATTGGGCTTAATCACAAAAGGATCGCTGGTGTAGAAATGACTCTTGTATCTGTCAAAAAACTGTATGGTGACTTCGTTTTCCCATCCATATGGATGTGGCAGGCCATAAAAATCAATGCTTCTGATCATCCCATCGGCAAAGACCGGGAATTTGTTTCCCAACCAGAGATTGTATCCCGGAGCCGAAGAGAAACCGTTTTGTGCCGATCCATCATCATAAACAATGGGAATTTCCCTGTAGTTATCCGGGTCAGGCCAGTTTAAATGAAGATAGTTTATTGCCTGTTCTGCATGCACTTCGTAAACAGGGACGGGATATTCACGAAGGAAAAACGGATCAAGTTCATGGTTTTCGTCGCCAAAGGAGGCATTGTTATTCGAGTCAAGATATCCGGCTGCACTTACCGCAATATCGTAATGCTGGTTTCCGTAAAGGATGACTTCAAAAAAGCCCTGTTCGTCGGCAGTGGTTTCATGATATGAATGTTCGCTCTCAAAAGCGATTGTAGCGTTTGAAACTGCTGTTTCCTGGTCGTCTTCTCTAAGCACAGTGCCGGTTACGGTTATCTCGTGGAGCATTTCCAACGTCACATTCAGGGTCGTAGTTTGCCCTTCGACAATTGTAACCTGATGGGTTTGACTCATAAATGCAGCCTTACTGATTGTTGCGTCATACTGTCCTTCCGGAATGTATTGCATGACGTACGATCCGTTTGCAAAGGTTTGTGCCGAAAAATTGGTCCCTTCCAATGTAACATGTGCCTGATTTATGGGATTGCCATCAGGATCCGTGACATTTCCTTCCAGGCTTCCCAAACTTGTTTGCACAACGAAAAATGTGGTTTGGGGTACTTGATTTGTCAATGTTCCGGGATTGGGATTTACCGGATTAACCTCTGTTTGGTTGCTAAATGTACGACGCGTCCTGTTCGGCCGGTTCGGCGTTTCTGTACCATTAAACACACATCCGCCAAAGCCCCACATATCGAGTGGACGAAAAGCCATCAAAACAAGATTTCCTCCTGAATACAGAAAGGGTTCTTCCAGGTTAAAATAAATGGCATGGCTGCCTGTCGGAAAAGTTACATCATCATCAAAAACCAAGATCATTTCATCATAAGGGACCCAGCCGTTGTTCAGGTTGTCCGATTCGGTTTCAGCCAGCCATATTTTTACCGGTGTATTATTCACAGGCTCGTCAAAATGAAAAACATAGGCTATTGTGGTTATCAAGCCCCCTCCTCCCATCTCTTCCGGATAATACATTGTTTGGGCAAGGCTGCTGAGTGAGCTGAAACTTATGGGCACATTGCTGTGTGTGGTTGTGGAGTTGCCAACTGTAATTGCATTTGTAGGATATAGCTGCACATTTACCGGATATGGCAAAGTTTGATTGTTTCCCGGAATCTGATCATCATCCAGCTCCACAACTCCATAAAGATACGTTTGCCCGGCCTCATTGGGTATCCAGGTAAATTCAAATGTCAGTGTTTCATCATAAGCTATGGGTTCTCCCTGCTGGGTGCCGATCAAAATATCATCAGCATCATAAAGAAGCACAAGGTAATCATCCTGGATGCCGGTGCCGTCATTCCTTATCTTTACAAAGAAAGGGTTTTCCTCTCCCAGGGTGGGAGCAGCGTTGCCGGACACTTCGAGTGCATTCAGGTCTTTTTCGTGCGGAGTGTATATCACCACTTCGTCCAACATCCAGAAATAGCCGTATAATCCGGCATCGTCAAAAGTCCAGCGCAATAAAACGGTTTCTTCCCCGGCAGCATGATCTGATATGTCGATCACCTCCCAGGCCAATGTGTTTCCGGTAGTAACATTGTATTCTTTCACCAGTGTCCAGGTTTGACCGTCGGTGCTGATTTCCAGCTTTCCATTTTGTTGAAGCCAATTGACATACCGGTGTTTTATCCCAAGTTTTACTACTGTGAGGCCGGAACAGTCAATCGCCTCGCTTGTAAGGGCGGTGTGAACATGGACGTCTCCACTTCCTGAAAAATCGCTGTTTGCTTTTGTCTTTTCATTTTCAAACTCCCAGAAGTGACCAGACCCGGAGAGGTCGTCGTTTTGCCAGCCATCTGGCAATGCATTATCAGAAAAGTCTTCTTCAAAAACGATAACAGCGTCGAAAGTCCTGTTCAACAGCATTTGCTCCAGTCCTGACTCCAATGCTTTTGCTTGAAATGCAACAGGAAACAAAACTGAAAGAAAAACAAAAATTTTCTTGCAGGTCATCATGTCGATATTTTGGTCGTTCTGTTTGTCAGAATGCGCGGCCAGGTTAATCTGCAATGCACCTTACTGACAATGCTACATTCTTGGCGCTGGCGAAGCGGGTAACATTGGCGTTGTTGTGCAGCATGTAACGGGTCCATGCATTTTCAGGGCTGTCTGCCCTTTCTTTGGTACTCCACCACAGGCCAAAGGAACCAATGCTTTGATAGCTGCCGGTTGCCATTCGTCTCCCTCCCGGTCTGGCTGTAAATCCGGTTTCGTTGGTCACGTCATCGTTGGTAGAGTTCCAATGGTCTGTCCCCTCTTCTTTCAGCAAGTTTGCCGGTTCATCGCTATCAAGAAAATCAAGAAGCTCATCCCATTC
>REEA01000122.1 GCA_007695305.1 Bacteroidia bacterium | reverse complement strand
CGTAAAAGATTTAGCGCTCCTTGATTTCTCTTCTTTCAGATGGGGTTTTATCTTCCTCTTCTTCTTCTTTTGGATCGCGCAACTGAAGTTCGGGTTGGGGTTCTTCAGCCGGTCTTTGTATTTGCAGTTCGGGTTCCTGCTTTACTTCATCTCCTTTCACTTCTTCCAGGGGATCAACAATTGCTTCCTCCATTACAGGTTCTTCGGTTACCTGCTCCTGTTCTGCTTCTCCGCGCGGGCCGCATGCTGCAGCAAGAAACAATAATGCAAAAATGAGCAATCCGGATAGTTTTTTCATGTTCTGTGAGTTTTGGGTTATGGACTGATCAAATGTATTACTTTTTCCGGAAATATGCAATACCACTATTTTACGGGTGTTAGCCGGTCAGGGGTGTGACCGGCTAAAGCTTCATTTTTCGGTGGTTGGTAATGTTCAGAACGGGCTTTCAAATTCGCGCAACAAGGGTGCTGACTGATCTTTTTCAGACAATACCGGCATGTCTGTTTCCCAGTCGATATTCAGATCCGGATCGTTCCATCTGATGGATCGTTCGGATTCTTTGTGATAGTGATGCGTACATTTGTAAAAGAACACAGTGTCATTTTCCAGGGTCAGGAATCCGTGTGCAAAGCCTTCGGGGATATACAGCATGTTATTGCGCACGTCATCAAGGCGGATTTTGAAGTGCCTGCCATAGGTTGGTTCATTACGGCGAAGGTCCACAACCACATCCAGTGCCGCTCCTTTCAGCACCCTCACCAGCTTTCCCTGGGCGTGGGGAGGCACCTGAAAATGGAGTCCGCGAAGCACGTTGGCCACTGAGGCCGACTGGTTATCCTGCACATAGTCTGAGGGGATGCCTGCCTTTGCATACGCATCCTTATTCCAGGCTTCAAAGAAATATCCGCGGTTATCGGTAAATATTGCAGGTTCTATAATAACCAGGCCTTGAAAAGGTGTGGGTCTTATTTGCATTGTATTTGGGTTAAATCTACAAACCAATTAAAGCCGGAGCCGGAAAGACAGCGGCTTGTGAAACCATACGTCTGTGGCGTGTACTTTCTACATATGTATGACTTCATCGTAAGCTGCGGCAGCCGCTTCCATGATGGCTTCCGACATGGTCGGATGCGGATGTACGGCTTTGATCATTTCATGGCCGGTGGTTTCCAGCTTGCGGGCCACCACTGCTTCCGCGATCATTTCCGTTACGTTGGCTCCGATCATATGAACACCAAGTAACTCACCGTATTTTGCGTCAAAGATGACCTTCACAAAGCCATCTTTGGCACCTGCTGCACTGGCTTTCCCGGATGCGGAGAAAGGAAATTTTCCGATTTTCAGATCGTAACCGGCTTCTTTGGCTGCTTTTTCGGTAAAACCTACGGAAGCCACTTCAGGGGAGCAGTAGGTACAGCCCGGGATATTGTTATAGTCCATCGGTTCAGGATTTTTGCCGGCGATTTTCTCCACGCAGATGATCCCTTCTGCTGATGCTACGTGCGCAAGCGCAGGTCCCGGAATCACATCACCGATGGCATATACTCCTTCCACATTCGTGCGGTAAAACTCATCCACCTTGATTTTTCCGTTCTCAAGCGCAATCCCGGTTTCTTCAATTCCTATCCCTTCCACGTTGGGGCTGATCCCAACCGCAGACAGGACCACATCGGCCTCGATGGTTTCTTCCCCTTTTTTTGTGTTCACCTTTACTTTGCATTTCTTACCGCCGGTGTCAACCGACTCCACCGAGCTGTTGGTCATTACTTTTATCTTTGCTTTTTTGAAAGTACGTTCCAATTGTTTTGATACCTCTTCATCTTCCAATGGCACAATGTTAGGCATGTATTCCACCAGGGTTACCCGGGTGCCGATGGCGTTATAGAAGTAAGCAAACTCAGTGCCGATGGCTCCTGATCCGACCACCACCATGGATTCGGGCTGCTTGTCAAGCACCATGGCCTCGCGGTAACCGATCACTTTTTTTCCATCCTGCGGCAGACTGTCTAACTGCCGGCTCCGTGCCCCTGTGGCGATAAGGATGTGATCAGCCTCGTATTGGGTGGTTTTTCCGTCATCACTCTTTACAGACACTTTTTTCCCCGGCACCACCATGCCATGTCCCTCTATATGATCAATCTTGTTTTTCTTAAAAAGAAACTGAATCCCTTTACTCATACCTGCGGCAACATCCCTGCTTCTTTTGACCATATTAGGGAGGTTGGCGCCGGGCTTGCTTTCCAGCTCTATGCCGTAATCTTCCGCGTGGTGCAGATATTCAAAAACCTGCGCGCTTTTCAACAATGCCTTTGTGGGGATACAACCCCAGTTCAGGCAAACGCCCCCCAACTCGGCCTTCTCAACAACACCTACTTTCATGCCAAGCTGTGAAGCCCTGATAGCCGCCACGTACCCGCCAGGGCCGCTTCCCAAAACAATCAGATCATATTTCATTGTTTTTTAATTTTTGTGATTAGATGAGTATTGTTTTCCTAATGCTATTTGTTGAACAGAAAAAAGCCGAAATGGTTTACCAGAAGGTCAACAAAAGCCAAAGTTAATGACAATAATTGAATTTGTTGCAGAGGCTCTGTTTGGACAGAAAGGCCCTTCCTGAGACCATGCCGGATTATCGCATTCAGGCACCGGTAACAAAAACGAGCATGTAATCATTGATGGTTTCATAGAACAATTGATAGCTTTTTGTTGTTTTTTCTTTGTGGATGTGTCCTGTAACCACTCCGCTGCCGTCAAAAGAAAACGGGTCAACAGTAATATGTTGTGTAAAGCTCAAGTCCCTTTTCCCATGCATTTTGTAAAGGGCTTCCTTGGCACACCAGATAACATAAAGGCTTTCTTTCTCCAGCAAGGGATAATCATACTGAAGCTCTTGCGGGGAAAGGAACTTTTTGGTAAGATTCAGGATTTTAGGCTGCATCAGTTCAATATCAACACCGACGTTTTTATTGACACTTAGAATCAGTGCGGCATATTTACCTGAATGCGAAACAGATATCCGATAACGGCCGTCGGAGAGGTATGGTTTCCCGCATTCATCATAGTCGATGGAAGGGTTTTGCAGTTCGGGAGCCAGCAGGGGCAGTAGCAGGCGATAGCTGAGCCAGTGT
The DNA here is from genome assembly GCA_007695305.1 of Bacteroidia bacterium. GTDB lineage: Bacteria > Bacteroidota > Bacteroidia > Bacteroidales > UBA7960 > PUPG01. The sequence goes on along the minus strand of REEA01000122.1, from coordinate 26,461 downwards.
TTTTTTCTCCGTTCTGATTGTAAAGACCGGTAAAAAACCAGCTCTTTTTCATTGAGTTTTGAAAGGGAATAGAGTTGTTGGGATGTTTCCCATATTTCCCAGATACCTAAAATGGCATCCGGTGTCTGTTTGCTCAACAAGAGTCCCATTGATGGCAGCTGTCGTTTTTTTGCTTTGTTCAAGCTGTTTCCGGTCGTTTTTTGAGGCAAAGGGTATACAGCAGGTTACTGTTCCCGGCCCTTTCATAGCCTCAAAAGTATTATCTTTGCAAAAATAAGAATATAAACTACAACAGAAATGGAAAACACGATAACAGAGAAGGCTTTGGAATATAAAATCAGGGATTTGTCGCTTGCAGATTTTGGCAGGCGTGAGATTGAGATTGCGGAGAAGGAGATGCCCGGTTTGATGGCCATACGTGAAAAGTATGCTGACAAAAAGCCGCTTGCCGGAGCGCGTATAACCGGATCTTTGCATATGACGATACAAACGGCCGTTTTGATTGAAACACTGGTTGCATTGGGTGCAGATGTCAGGTGGGCCAGCTGTAATATTTTCTCCACGCAGGATCATGCTGCTGCGGCAATGGTGAAGGCGGGTATTCCGGTATTTGCCTGGAAAGGAGAAACGTTGGAGGAATACTGGTGGTGTACGGAGCGGGCGCTCACTTTCCCCGGTGGGAAAGGCCCTCACCTGGTCGTTGATGACGGTGGTGATGCCACCCTGTTGCTGCATCAGGGTTTCCGCGCTGAAAACGACCCCTCGCTGCTTAACAGAAAGGCCGACAATAAGGAAGAAGGCATCATCCTGGAATTGCTGCGCAAGGTTCACCGTGATGATTCCCGCAAGTGGCATCGCATGGCTGAGGAACTGAGAGGCATCTCGGAAGAAACAACCACTGGTGTGCACCGCCTTTACCAGATGATGGAAACCGGCGAATTGCTGGTGCCGGCCATCAATGTGAACGACTCTGTTACCAAATCTAAATTTGACAACCTTTACGGATGCAGGGAGTCCCTGGCCGATGGCATCAAAAGGGCCACCGATGTGATGATTGCAGGTAAGGTAGTTGTAGTGGCCGGCTACGGGGATGTGGGCAAGGGATGTGCCCAGAGCATGCGTAGCTACGGTGCACGGGTGATTGTTGCTGAGATAGACCCCATTTGCGCGTTGCAGGCGGCCATGGAAGGTTTTGAGGTAAAAACCATAGAGGATGCACTGGACGAAGGCAATATTTTTGTGACAGCCACCGGAAACAAGGATGTGATCACTGCAGAGCACATGTCGAAGATGAAAGACCAGTCGATCGTTTGCAACATCGGTCATTTCGACAACGAAATACAGGTGGACAAGCTGGATACGCTTCCGGGTGTCGAAAAGATCAACATAAAACCACAGGTTGACAAATACAAATTTTCCGGCGGGCATGAAATTTTCCTGCTTGCCGAGGGTCGTTTGGTAAACCTGGGTTGTGCAACCGGACATCCGTCATTTGTGATGAGCAACAGCTTTACCAACCAGGTGCTTGCACAAATGGACCTTTGGCAGCGTGATTATGAGCTTGGTGTTTACACACTTCCCAAGGTATTGGATGAAGAAGTTGCCAGGCTGCATCTGGAAAAGATCGGTGTAAGACTTACCAGCCTTACTGAAGAACAGGCGGCTTATATTGGGGTTAAAAAGGAAGGTCCTTATAAGCCGGATTATTACCGCTATTGATCACGGTTGACAATGCGGGTTAATTGGTAATCAGCAGGCGGTTGGTGGAGGGGTTGAAGCTGGTTCGGTATTGTTTCAGCGGGAAGCCCGCGTCACCTTCCATTACCGATCCATCGATGAGGAGGAATCTGGAGCCGCAGCAGGGATCAGTTGCCGTAACCTGGTTTTCAGGGTCAATGCTGACAGTGCACTGGTGCGGGTTGCACGGGCAAGCCCGGTCGAAAGCCCTGAATTCGTCGATGGACAGTCGGTATACAATGATTCCCCTGTAACCGCCCGACTCTCCCTGTGAAAACTGGTGCGACAAGCCCGGGCTGTTCAGGTTATAATGGATGATGTTGAAATCAAAATTCACGTGCACATATGGAACCGGATGTTGCCGGTCTTTGTCACAGGAATGAGTTAATCCTGCTAACAGCAGGAATATGATCACCGGTAAACGGAAGCGGTTAATATGCTGAGCAAGATACATTTGTTAACATTCAGGTTTTTGATCAGACTGATTTGCCTGTTGAAATCTGCTTTTAATAAGTGTAAAGTTAATAAATTTTGGTAATTTTGTTACAGGGAAAACAATAGAAAAACGTAACAAATGGAAGATTTTGTATATATCATACTGATAATTATCTGGCTCCTTGTGAGTTTTTTACGTCGTAAGCCTAAGAAGGCAGATCCTGCCACTACCCGGAAGCCCGCTTCCGGCAGGAAGGAGACGACTGCACCGGAAGGGGAAGTTTCGATGGAGGAGATGCTGGAAGATTTTTTTGGTACGGGTAAGAAAAAACAGGAGAAGAAGCCTAAGGCTGAGCCTGTTTATGAAGCAGCGGAAAGGAGGGAGCGTGCCGACCGTTCGGAAGAAAGGCGCTGGGATAACAAAGAATCGGCCAGCAGGTGGGACCCCGCGAGAGACCGCACCGAAATGGCTTCTGACCAGGACCCCGAGTTGGAAAAATTTGAAGGAGCAAGAGGTGTTTCCGATGATTTTGAGTTTTCGACCGAAGGCAAAATAGAAACCATCGATGACCTGATCAAGTCGCATCAAAAGGAAGAAGCAATGCGCATGGCGGAGGAAGAGGAGCAAATGGCTTATCATGACTCCCTGCAGGAATTTGATCTTCGCAATGCAGTCGTTTTTTCCGAAATATTAAACAGAAAATATAACTGATTTTTTTGTTTGTATTAAAATATTCTTATCTTTGCGATATTAAACAGTAAACAATTGAATGGCCTGATTTTGGAAACATTCCAATATCAGGTATTTTTTCTGTAAGCCCCCTGTATTCATACCAAAGCAGCCGGGCTTGTTTGTTAGCCGGAAGGGTTCAGGCAAGTCCTGCTTTTTTTTATGTATGCAGGGGTAATGTATTAACCTGTATTATTCATGCTTTTAATTCAGGTCAGATGCGAGGCGTCGAAAGCCGCCGACATAGTAGTCTATTTCAAGGCTTTCGCAACGAAGCAGATGGCCTGAAGTAAAAGCACTTGAAAAAAGCAAACAAATTGAGTTTTCGCAAAAATATGCTCTTACTACCATTTAATCAATTAGATACAACAATTTGTTTGCTTTTTGTGAATAATGCAGGTTAAATTGACCTTTTCAAAGGTCAATTATAAAGGAAATTGAGTTACCGGCTTGTGTTGCTGCAAAAGACCATACGCCGGTATATGCTTTTACATCTAAAACATCATCACTATGAGCCAGGTGAAATATTTTACCAAGGATGGACTTGAGAAGCTGAAGGACGAGCTGGAGAGACTCAAGTCGGTGGAACGGCCAGCCGTTTCCCAAATGATTGCTGAAGCACGCGAAAAAGGCGATCTGTCAGAAAATGCGGAATACGACGCAGCCAAGAATGAACAGGGAATGCTGGAATTGCGTATCGCCAAACTGGAAGAAACCCTCAGCAATGCCAGGGTTATCGACGAAAGCCAGTTGAACAACGAAAAAGTATCTATACTTTCCCGGGTGAAGCTGAAAAACCTGAAAAACAACGCCGTCATGGAATATACCCTGGTTCCTGAAAATGAGGCTGACATTAAAAAGGGTAAAATATCTGTGAGCTCTCCCATTGCCCAGGGCCTGCTCGGAAAGGAGGCAGGCGAAAAAGTGGACATCCAGGTGCCGGCAGGACTAATGAATTTTCAGGTGATCTCCATCTCGAGGGATTAATCCTGCACCGGTCATTTTCCGGCAATCTTTTTATCAACCAAAAGCGAAACCATGGCTACCATATTCACCAAAATCGTCCGGGGAGAAATCCCTGCCCATAAGGTTGCAGAAAACGAACACTACCTTGCATTTCTGGATATTCATCCATTGGCTAAAGGTCATACCCTGGTTATTCCTAAAAAAGAAGTGGACAATGTTTTTGACCTGGATCAGCAAACATACAGCGGATTATGGCTGTTTGCGCAGAAAGTTGCTTTAGGTATCGGGAAAGCCATCCCGTGTGAGCGGGTAGGCGTTGCCGTGATCGGCCTGGAGGTACCCCATGCACATATTCACCTGGTTCCTGTAAATGGAATTTATGACATCGACTTCAGCAAGCCCAAGCTGGAGCTCAGCAGCGATGAGTTTCAAATCATTGCCCGGCGCATTTCTGATGCGCTTGTGTAATAATCCCTGAAAAGCAGCCTTATTTCATTGGTTCACCCTTCCCGGGTTATCCCGGATGAAAGCATCCCATCCACTATAGTTTTTTTTGTCATCTTTCATGCTTTTTCCCTGGTAATGATGACACAAAGCGACAGCCAGTGCATCTGTAATGTCCAGGTTGTCGGGCACGCCGTCAATATTAAGTATACGGTAGAGCATAGCTGCCACCTGCTCTTTGGAGGCCCCTCCCTTTCCTGTAATGGATTGTTTTACCTTTCGGGGTGAATATTCAAATACCGGGATACCGCGATGGAGGGCCGCTGCTATGGCAACCCCCTGTGCGCGACCCAGCTTCAGCATCGACTGCACATTTTTGCCAAAGAACGGACTCTCAATGGCCAGCTCGTCCGGCTTGAAATGATCGATGTTTCGCAAAACCGCTTCGAATATCTTTTTCAGTTTCAGAGCCTGACCTCCCAGTTTTTCCAGCTTGAGAACATCCATGGCGATTAGCTTCACAGAATTTTGATCAAACCCGATGATGCCGATGCCCATGTTATTTGTTCCGGGGTCAATACCCATGATGATTTTTTGATGTTCCAAGCTTTTGCTTTATGGGGGTTATAACAGCAAATGTACATGTTTTTTTTCTTTGGAGATGATGGGGGGCTTAACCTGCAATAATGAAGGTTAATACCGGAAATAACGGAAAAGCACTAATAAACCGGATATGGTTTTTCAGCCACCGCCGGTTTCAGGGGCTGGTTTTGGGATTTCCATGGGATTTACAAATGCTGTTTGCAAAATAACATGCCGGGAGGCCTCTGCCGGCATCCCGGCATGATGCACTCCAAAAAAAAATGTCTTTTTTTCTGATGATATATCAAGTTTTATCCATATATTTACAGTTCTTTAATAATGGAGTCCAAATTCCATTAAGAGCCAATCACTTTTTATTAACCAAAAACCAATCAAACATGAAGCGAATTTTGATTCTCATGGGGGTACTACTCTTTATGAGTGGATCCTTATTTGGGCAACAGATCCGAGTAACCGGAACTGTCACGGACCAGGCCACTGATGAAAGCTTGCCTGGTGTGACGGTGATGGTGAAGGGTACCACCATCGGTACGGTTACCGATGTGGAAGGCCGTTACGAGCTCAGTGTTGCGTCAGATGCTGTTCTGGTCTTTTCCTTTATCGGTATGCAGACCAGGGAAATACCGGTTGATGGCCGCAGTGTGATCAATGTGAGTATGACTACCGATGTTGCCTTGCTTGGCGAGGTTGTTGTTGTGGGTTACGGTTCTCAGCTGAAGTATGAGCTGACCGGATCCATTGCCTCTCTTCGCGCTGAAGATCTGGCAGAGGCAACGATGCCGAGTTTTGAAAGTGCATTACAGGGCCGGACAGCCGGTGTGCATATTTCCGGTGGTAGCGGTAAGCTGGGACAAACGGTGCGTACGCGTATCAGGGGGTCGTCATCCATTTCGGCGAGTAACCAGCCCCTGTATGTGATCGACGGTGTTCCTGTATTATCGCAAAACCTTGGCACTGGGGCCAATGAGCCTACCAACCCCATGGCTGACCTGAACCCTGCCGATATTCAGTCGATCGAAGTACTTAAAGATGCATCGGCAGCAGCCATTTACGGATCCCGCGCGTCAAACGGGGTAATCATTGTTACTACAAAACGTGGGCGGGAAGGACGCACTCAATTCAATGTTTCCACCCAGATTGGATTCAGTGAGCCTTCGAACAAGGTAGGATTTCTGAACCGTCAGCAATACATTGACCTGTTCAGGCAGGCGTATTCCAACGTAGCCGGCGGGCCCAATGAGCCCTTCGTCATTTGGGACAGCTGGGACGATGCCCTTGACTGGCGTTTGTATGCATGGCGTGACCTGGAAAATCCCGGTGACGTGTATGCCGGGCCTGATGTCAACTGGGAAGATGAAGCTTTGCGCAGAGGCGCTTTACAGCAGTTTGACCTTTCTGCATCCGGTGGTACAGCAACCACACAGTATTATGCTGCTCTTTCTTTCATGGATCAGATGGCCGTTGTCAACGGCAACTCTTTTGACAGGATCAACGCGCGTTTGAACCTGGATCAAAAGGCCACCGACAATCTTTCTTTTGGTCTGAACATGAGCATGGTACGCTCCCGTAATTTCAGGGTCGCCAACGACAGGGCTTTTGCAACACCTCTGCAGATGATTGCATTGCCGCCCTTGAACCCCATCTATGATCCGGCAACCGGTGAACTCAACAGGCGAACCCTGTATGAGAATGGCCTGGTGGTTCGTGAATACAATAACTTCGATACTGAAGTGTTCCGTAACTTCGGAAACATTTTTGCCGACCTAAAGATACTCGACAACCTGACATTCCGTTCGGAAGCCGGTGTTGACATTCTGAATCAGCGGGAGATAGAATACCGCGGTCGCTTGACCAATGACGGTGGCCCCGACGGGTTTGCATTTGACCGTACGGTAACTGCCACGGTTTTCAACCTGGAAAACTATTTCATGTATCAGCAGGTTTTCCTGGAAGATTTGGAATTGAATATGGTCTTGGGTACCAGTTTGCAGATGGCTGACTTTGACTTTGCTTCCATGACGGCAAGAGGCTTTCCCAACGATCAGTTTAAGAGAATTGCCAGTGCTTCGGAAATTACAGGCGCAAGCTCCAGTGGAACCGGTTATCGCTACAATTCGTTCTTTAGCCGTGCCAACCTGAAGTTTCGCGATACCTACCTGTTGTCACTCAGTGGTCGTATTGACGGTTCCTCACGTTTCGGACGTGACAACCGCTATGGTTTCTTCCCCGCGGTATCGGCCGGTTATATCATTACCAATGAAGACTTTCTCAGGGACAATTATGTGGTCAGCTTCCTGAAGCCAAGGGCAAGCTGGGGTTTGACCGGGAACTCGGAGATTGATAACTTTGCTTCCCGTGGTCTTTATATGGGCAGCAACTACGCCGGTCTCTCCGGTATGGTCTCAAGCAGTATCCCCAGCCCTGACCTGAAGTGGGAAACCACAACGCAGTTCAACATTGGTATCGACTTTGGATTTCTGAATAACCGTATTTCGGGAGAAATTGATTACTACGTCAAGCAAACCTCAGACCTCCTGCTCAATGTTCAGATTCCTGCTACCACAGGGTTTACAACAGTATACCGCAATGTGGGTGATATGGAAAACAGGGGATGGGAATTTGTGTTGAATACCGTGAATCTCGACGGTGCTTTCAAATGGAATACCAGCTTCAATATTGCATTTAACCAAAATGAAGTGACCAACCTGGACGGTCAGATCATCTCAGCCGGAATCTGGCGTGTGATGGAAGGCTATCCTATGGGTGTTTTCTATACTAAGGAATATGCCGGTGTTGATCCTTCAAACGGTGATGCATTGTTCTATCTGAATGAAGAAGGTGATGAAACCACCACCAGCCTGGCGGCTGCTGCGAATCGCGTGGTGGCAGACCCCAACCCGGATTTCTGGGGTGGGTTTACCAATTCCTTCCGCTACCGCGGATTTGACCTCAATGTGATGTTCCAGTTTGTTTACGGACACGATATCTATAACCACGGTCGCCAATGGCAGGCTGACGGGTTCTCCTGGTTCGACAACCAGACTGTGGACTTTTACAACGACCACTGGCAGCAACCCGGTGATCAGACCTATTATCCGCAGCCCCGTTTTTTTGATGGCAATGGATACGGAGTTTCCAGTATGCTGATCTTTGACGGCTCTTATATCAGACTCAAAGAAGTAACCCTTGGTTATACGCTTCCAAGAGATCTGATCCGTCGGGCAAACCTGGAGAATGTCAGAATCTTCGTAAGAGGATTTAACCTGCTTACCTTTACTGACTATCCGGGATGGGACCCTGAAACCAGCGCACCTAACACCGCTGATATTGGCACGCAGTCAAGCAACATCCAGCAAGGATGGGACTTCTATTCTGCACCACAGCCCAGGACAATTACATTTGGTTTAAATCTTGGTTTCTAATGTTTAGGCCAATGTCATTCATTCATTCAAAAAACTGGAAAGAAATGAAAACACAAAAATTAATCACATATCTAAGTCTTATCTTCCTGGCTGGCGTGTTCTTTTCCTGCGATGATTTTCTTGATATAGAACCGCAACAATCAGTCAGCGATGATGCCATTTATGCCGATCATGCAGGCGTGATAAATGCCTTAAACGGAGCATGGTCACTGGTGGGTAGCAGCAACTTGTATGCAGGTACCAGCATATTTCACAGTGACCTGGTAGGCAACTCCGGTGAAGTCAACTGGATTGGTACCTTTATTCAGTATCGCCAGTGGAACTGGAAATCCATGGACCCCAACGACGGGTTCATTTCTTCAAAATGGAGTGTAAGTTACAAAGCCATCGATTTGATAAACAACATCCTTGAGAGCCTGGAAGTGGTTGATGAGGGTCATCGTGCAAGGGTAGAGGGTGAAGCACGTTTTATTCGCGGCATCCTGTATTTTGAGCTGGCACGGTTCTATGCATTGCCATATACAGCAGGGCAAAACAACCTGGGTGTACCGCTGGTACTTACACCAACGGCTGGTATAACCGAAGATGATTATCCTGCACGTGCAACCGTGGGTACCGTTTATCAGCAAGTACTGGAAGACCTCAACCTTGCCAATCAGTTGCTGGCGGCACTGCCAACAGGCCCCGGCGCCAACGGAGGGCGGGCTACAAGCAGCACCGCATCGGCATTCCTCTCCAGGGTTCACCTGGCCATGGGCAACTGGGAACATGCAGCTCAATATGCCAATACAGTTATTGGTAATTTTGGAGGTTATGATGCAATGCACGACCACCCGAGGAGTGCATTCAACAATGATGAATATACTTCAGAAGACGTATTCATGATCAACCAAAATCCCACCAGCAACGCCGGACAAGCAAACTCAGGCATCGCAACCTTCTTTGCCAGCCTTGACGGGTTGGGGAGGGGTGATGTATATGCATCAGCAGCATATTTTGACATGTTCGAGCCGGATGACCTTCGTATCCAAATGACTGAAGACACCGGCATTTCAACCATTGCCGACGTCCCCACCATGTTCTATATCGGTGTGGGCACCGATAGTGGCAATGAAATGACAGCCAAATGGGGTAAGCATGATGCCAACGTTCAGGTGATCAGGCTGGCTGAAATGATCCTGACCCGTGCCGAAGCCAACTTCCGCAATGGATCAAGCATCGGCGCCAACCCGCTGGACGACATCAACGCCATCAGAAACAGGGCAAATGCTTCCGTATGGACTGACCTTAGCCTGGATATGATCTATGAAGAGCGCTTGCGCGAACTCTCTTTTGAAGGACATAAGCTTCACGATATCCGTCGTTTCCAGAAGAGTGTCGTTGCACCTTCCGGATCACCCCATGTTGGCGAAACCTTACATTGGAATGACTGGCGACTTGTACTCCCTATTCCCCAAAGGGAAATCGACGTGAACGAAAACCTCGTTCAGAACGAGGGATATTAAAGGATAAAACCTTTTCAGAGTTTGAACAGAGCATGTTTGCAAAAGCCCCGAAATATTTTTCGGGGCTTTTTTGTTTGGCAAACTATTGCTTTCCCTGGCAGATGTCAACATCATGACCAAATAATATGCCTCTGAATCAATGATATATTTAACTTTGCATTTGAAGAAAGGGGAAGTGCGGCTTTTCGACCTTTTCGACCTTATTACACAAACATCTGAAAATACCATACAGATATGGAAGCACATGAAGAAAAACAAACACTTGTCAAAATAGGGATCAGTCATGGTGATGTGAACAGTATCAGCTACGAGATTATCATGAAAGCGCTCAGTGATGCGCGTTTGCTTGAATTATTCACGCCCATCGTGTATGGCTCATCCAAAGTGGCATCTTATCATAAAAAATTTCTTGGCATTCATGACTTCAATTTTCATTTGATACGCAATGTTGAGCAGGCACTGCATGGGAAAGCGAACATGGTGAATATTTTCAAAGATGAAATAAAGATTGATTTGGGACAAAGCACGGAGACTGCCGGCCAGGCAGCATTTCAATCACTGGAGATGGCTACTGATGACCTTGCAAAGGGTCATATTGATGCCTTGGTAACAGCTCCCATCAACAAGCAAAATATTCAAAGCCGGCACTTTAACTTTCCCGGCCACACCGAGTACCTTACACAAAAATTCGGCACGCAGGAAAGTCTGATGCTTATGGTAAGTAACCAGACGCGCATCGGAGTGATAACAGGCCATATCCCTTTGCGCGAGGTTCCCGGTCAGATCAGCAGGGAGCGCATTCTCAGCAAGGTAAAAATATTTAATAATTCCCTGAAAAAGGATTTTGGCATCACGAAACCAAAAATAGCTTTATTGGGTCTGAATCCTCATGCCGGCGATAAAGGAGTGATCGGCAAGGAGGAGCAGGAAGTGATCATTCCGGCCATCAAAGAGGCATTTGATCAAGGCATACTTTTGTTCGGCCCCTATCCGGCAGATGGTTTTTTTGGTTCTGCCTCATTTAGTCATTTCGATGGTATCCTTACCATGTATCACGACCAGGGATTGATACCATTTAAAACGCTTTCGTTTAAAAGCGGGGTCAACTTCACCGCCGGACTGCCCATTGTGCGTACATCACCGGCACATGGCACCGCTTTCGATCTGGCGGGTAAAAACAGTGCTTCACCGGAGGCGTTTCGCGAAGCTGTTTATCTGGCCATTGATATCGTGCGCAACAGAAAGCTTTTTGAAGAACACACCACCAACCCACTGGATGTCGATTCAGAGCGCGAAGAGAATGATAGCTGACGGCATTGAAACAGCCTATGAAAATCCAGAAAACATATGCCCTGCAGAATATTGCGCGTATTGTAAATGGCCGCTATCACGGTGATGCCGGAAAGGCACAATCTATTCGCTTTTTGTTGACTGATAGCCGATCGCTGCTCTTACCACAACACACCCTCTTTTTTGCACTGAAATCTGCCACAAACGATGGTCACCGGTACATTGCAGAACTGCTTCAAAAAGGTGTCAGGGCTTTTGTTGCAGAGCAGATCCCAAAAAAGCTTTCGGAGGCATACCCGGATGCCGGATTTGTATTGGTTGAAGATACGCTGAGTGCACTTCAAATGCTGGCTGCTCATCACCGCACAAATTTTCATTATCCTGTTACGGCCATCACAGGAAGCAACGGAAAAACAATCCTTAAAGAATGGCTTTCTCAGTCGTTACATGACCTATACAGGGTGGTCAGAAATCCCAAAAGCTATAATTCACAAACGGGTGTGCCCCTTTCAGTCTGGCTGATGACTGACGATTATAACATGGGAATATTTGAAGCAGGTATTTCCAGGCCGGGGGAGATGGAACGGCTGAAAAAGATTATCAGACCAGATATCGGAATCTTTACCAATATTGGGCCGGCTCACGATGAAGGTTTCCTGTCGCGCGATGAAAAGATAAGGGAAAAGTTAAACCTTTTTGACAGCTGTAAAACACTCATATACTGTCGTGATCATACAGATGTACACAAAGAAATCATGGGCCGGAAATATAAAGGAGATAAACCTGTCTTTTTTACCTGGGGCAAAAGTGTGGATTCCCATGTCCGGGTTATTCAAATCCAACGAAAAGACCATTTAACAGTGGTGACTCTTTTTCACAATAAGAATAGAATAACCTTGAATATTCCATTTTCAGATGATGCTCATGTTGAAAACGCCTTACATTTTGTGACTTACCTCAAGTATCTGGGCATGTCTGATGAATCTGTCATTGATAAAACAGCCAGCCTTCAGCCTGTTGCCATGCGCCTGGAGATGAACGAAGGGGTGCACAATTCCATCATCATCAACGACAGTTACAATTCTGACCTTCATTCCCTTGCCATTGCCCTTGATTTTATGGAGAGCCAGACGCAAAACAAAACGAAAACGCTGGTTTTGTCGGATATTCTGCAAAGCGGTATTCCGGCCCCTGTCCTTTACAGGGAAGTTGCTTCCCTCTTAGATTCTAAAAAAATTGACCGGCTCATTGGCATCGGACCGGAAGTCTCTACACAGGCTTCGTTGTTCAGGTTGCCTGCCATGTTTTATTCCGGCACAGATGCATTTCTTGCCCAAACAGACTTTTTGGATTTCAAGAACCAGGCTGTATTGCTAAAAGGCGCCAGACCATTTGGTTTTGAAAGAATTGTGAATATTCTTCAACAAAAAGATCATCAAACCATATTGGAGATTGACTTGGATGCATTGACGCACAATCTGAATGTTTTCAGGTCGGCTTTGTCTCCGGGGGTAAAGGTGATGGGGATGGTGAAGGCGTTTTCCTATGGCAGTGGGAGTGTGGAAGTGGGGCGGGTGCTTCAGTATCATCATGTGGATTACCTGGCGGTAGCCTATGCCGACGAGGGTAAGGCTCTTCGTGGGGGAGGCATCACGATCCCTGTTGTGGTAATGAACCCGGAGGTGCAGTCTTTTGACACCCTTTTTGCTTATCAGCTGGAACCGGAGGTATATGGTTTTCCGCTGCTTAAACGTCTGGCTGAGGCGGTGAGCGCCGGTACTGCTTCTGGCAGCTTATCAGATGAACATATACGCACCGGGTTTCCTGTGCATATCAAGATGGATACCGGCATGCACCGGCTTGGTTTTTTACCGCAGGAACTGACAGAGCTTGTCACACAGCTGAAGGCAAACCCTCAACTCCGTGTGGCATCGGTATTTTCGCACCTGGCTGCCAGTGATGATGCCACCCATGACAGCTTTACCGGGCAACAGATACAGGTTTTTGAAGAGGCCTGCCGGTCATTGGAGTCACAGCTGGGATATCACTTTTTGCGACATATCTGCAATTCAGCGGCCATTACCAGGTTTCCGGAAGCCCATTTCGACATGGTGCGACCCGGTATCGGCCTGTATGGTGTGACCGGTGACGCTTCGGTGCAGCCGTTGCTCAGGCATGTCAGCACTTTCAGGTCGGTGGTATCCCAAATCAAACAGATCATGCGTGGTGAAACTATTGGTTATGGAAGAGCCGGTGTTGCACATAAAGATATGACCGTTGCAATTGTGCCGGTGGGCTATGCCGACGGGCTTAAACGGCAGTTGGGAAATGGCGGGGGAAAACTGATTGTGAATGGACACCGGGCACCCATCGTCGGAAATATCAACATGGACATGTGTACGGTGGATGTGACCGGAATTCCCGTCAGAGAAGGTGATGGGGTTGTCGTGTTTGGCAGCGAACTACCCGTTACGGAGGTGGCCAAAGATATGGCCACCATTCCCTATGAGGTACTTACCTCGGTATCGCAACGCGTCAAACGTGTGTATTGTCAAGGTTGAGTGTTACCCAGTTTTTCAGCATTTTCGTTCCCACCGGCGTCATGATACTTTCCGGATGAAACTGTACACCACGTATATCATATTTATTGTGCCTGATGGCCATGATAAGTCCTTTTTCATCGGTGGCGCAAACTTGCAGTTCAGTTGGGAGGTATTGCGGATCAACCACCCAGGAATGGTAACGTCCGGTGTCAAACTGTGTTGGGCAGTCCATGAATAATGGTTCTTCAGGCTTGGTTACGATGGTCTTAACGGCTTTACCATGTAAGACTTCCGGGAGGTTCAGCAATCGGCCCCCGAACACTTCTGCGATGGCCTGATGGCCCAGGCAGACGCCTAAAATGCTCTTTGTTGGTGCATATCGCCGGATCAGCCCGCAGGTAATGCCCGCATCCCTGGGCAAACCGGGGCCGGGAGAAATGATGATTTTTTGGAAAGCATCCACATCGTCCAATGACAATTGGTCGTTGCGATATACAGAGAGACGGAAGGTGGCAGGCATGATTGCTTCCACCAGGTGATAAAGGTTGTAGGTAAAGGAATCGTAATTGTCAACAATGAGAATATTCATCAGCGGGTGGATGGCATTATTTGACAAAATTAATTAATTTTGGAAAAGCTGATACGGATGCAGATGGCCGTGTTATTCAATTGCGGACTAAATCAACAACACAAGCTGTCAACTGTTTGCACGTTTTGTGATTGCAAATCAACCGGAAACTTTGTAAAAATCTGATATACAAACACTAACACAAACTGACAAATATGAAAGAGTTTATCAAGACAGACAAGGCGGCGCAGCCTGTAGGCCCTTACAACCAGGCAGTGAAAGTGAACGGGATGCTTTATGTTTCCGGACAGATACCTCTGAATCCTGCCAATGGTGAGCTGGTAAAAGGTGATGTGCGGGAACAAACACGCATGGTGATGGAAAACATGAAGGGGATATTGGAGGCCGCAGGGATGAGCATGGGCAATGTGGTCAAATGCAGCATTTTCATTACCAACATGCTTGATTTCCCGAAGATCAACGAGGTATATGCTTCCTATTTTGAGGGTGAGCCCCCGGCGAGGGAGACCATCCAGGTGGGTGCATTGCCCAAATTTGTGGATGTGGAGATCAGTTGCATTGCAGCGGAATAGTGAAGCGATCCACATGTACCTCTTACCAGCGTGGTATTGCTTGGTTGTTTCATTTTTGCATATTGATTCTGTTTGAAACTGTTTATTCCTCGCAAAGACCGCAGAGATTAAAACACGCAAAATGCGCAAAGAACAACCATTTGATATATTTCTACACTTTTGCTGGAGATAAAACGCTTTGATTTGGAAGGTTCCAACACTGTTCCTGCAGCGGCTGTATAGGCCGGGCTTGACCGGCCTAACTTGCCATTTTATTGTTAGAATTTAGAAGGGACATGGCTTACCTGTCCACCTTACCAGCGTGGTTTTGCATGATCCCTTCAATATTTGCACATTGATTGTATGTGAAACTGTTTATCCCTCGCAAAGGCCGCAAAAAATATGCGCAAAAACCGCAAAGGGATAGATTTATTTTTTTCACCACAGAAGACGACAATTCCTTCTTCGTGATTTTCTTTGTGTCCTTCGCGTCTTTGTGGTGATTTATTATTTTTTACCACAAAGGACACAAAGGACACAAGGGTCTAGATATGCGTATCCTTTGCGCATTTTGCGTGTTTTAATCTTTGCGGTCTTTGCGAGGAATAATAGACTCTACGAATAATCCGCGGAGGATAACCATTTTATATATTTTCACATTTTTAACATACATACCTGTATGTCAAAAATCAAACACTGGTTCTTATGACAGGTACATTTGTGATTAAAAAATTTATTTAAAGAAAAAAAATATCAAAAAAATATAAAATAAGCTTAATATAAATTAAAAAATAGTATCTTTGGCTTCAAAACCGGAGGTATGTCGGATACATTGGTTAAGACGTTTGGGAGCACGGTACAAGGTGTACACGCCACCATTGTTACGGTGGAGGTATCTGTAGCCAGGGGTGTGAATTTTTTCATGGTTGGATTGCCTGACAGCGCGGTTAAGGAGAGCCAACACCGTTTAGAGGCGGCTTTGAAGCACAATGGTTACCGGATACCGGGGAAGCGGATCGTTGTTAATATGGCACCTGCCAATATCCGGAAGGAGGGGTCGGCTTACGATCTTACCATAGCCATGGGTATTTTGGCAGCCACAGGGCAGATGAAGGGGGATCGTGTAGGCAGGTTTTTGATTATGGGAGAGGTATCCCTTGACGGTGGATTACAGCCCATCAGGGGTGCTTTATCCATCGCTATCAAGGCCCGTGAGGCAGGTTTTGAGGGTTTTTTCCTGCCCGGAGTGAATGCCCGTGAGGCTGCTGTAGTGAACAAGCTCAAGGTTTATGGGGTGGATAACATCAGGCAGGTGATTGATTTTTTCAATGAAGAGGGTGATTTGGATCCTGTGGAGGTAGATACCCGTGCGGAATTTTTTTCCCGGGTTGACGATTTCGAATACGACTTTTCGGATGTCAAGGGACAGGAAAACGTCAAACGTTCGCTGGAAGTATCCGCTGCCGGGGGGCATAATCTGTTGCTGATTGGCCCCCCGGGCTCCGGTAAAACCATGCTGGCAAAGCGCTTAGGGGGCATTCTCCCCCCTCCGAGCCTGCAGGAAGCCCTGGAAACCACAAAGATCCACAGTGTAGCCGGAAAGCTGGAAAACAACACCTCTTTGCTGGCTGTCCGCCCATTTCGAAACCCGCACCATACGGTTTCGGATATTGCACTTGTCGGGGGCGGCTCTTATCCCCAGCCGGGCGAGATATCGCTGGCACACAACGGCGTGTTGTTTCTCGATGAACTGCCCGAATTCAAACGCACGGTGCTGGAAGTGCTGAGGCAACCCTTAGAAGACAGGGTGATCACCATTAACCGCGCCAGGTTTTCGGTGGTTTATCCCGCCGGGTTTATGCTGGTGGCATCCATGAATCCCTGCCCGTGCGGCTTCTATACCCACCCCGACCGCGATTGTGTTTGCGACAGCGGTGCCGTGCAAAAATACCTCAACAGAATATCCGGCCCGCTGCTCGACCGCATCGACATCCATATCGAAGTCACCCCCGTGCCTTTTAGTGAACTAAGCCGGATGAAACCTGCCGAGAAAAGCCGTGAAATCAGGGACAGGGTAGTAAAAGCACGTGAAATACAGGCCCTTCGATACCAAAACGTATCAGGTGTTTATTGTAACGCGCAAATCCGTCCCAAACAAATGACCGAAGTGTGCCGGATCAATTCGGCCGGCTCACTGCTGCTGAAAACAGCCATGGAGAAACTGGACCTGTCAGCACGCGCCTACGACCGGATTCTCAAAGTGTCCAGAACCATCGCCGACCTTGAAGCCAGCGAAGAGATCAAAACCGAACACCTCGCAGAGGCCATCCACTACAGGAGCCTCGACCGCAATACCTGGTCGCAGCATAAACATTCATCATTAAATATGTAGCCAAAACATATACTTTGGTTTGCTTTTTGTGGTTGGATGTGCGTGATTATCAAAAAAAAAGAAAAAATGAAAAAAAGTATTCTTTTTCTGGGTTTTGTTGCTTTATTTGCAGCACTGAGCTCATGTTCCAAAGATGATTTTTTAACGACAGCTGACCAAAATGCAAAAGAGCTGAAAGAATTCGTTGACGAAAACTATTTGCCCACTGCGCATATTTTTATTTCCAGGGGCGATGATTGGGAACAAAAGGAACATTCTTCTGCTTACCGGATTGAAAGCCCTTACATCATCACCTACGATTCGGGAAACCATTATTATCTGGGTCGATTGATTTTCTTTGAGGTACACACGGGAGCGAATAACGTAAATATTCTGGCGTTATATTTCAAATAGTTCCCGTGATTTTTTATGATCAATAGTTTGCAGGGATTTCTTATTTTTGTTTTTTATCCTTTTGCAGGATGATGACGTGGTATTGCTATTGCAACTTTGAACAAAAATAAGGCTCCGTATTGGGGGCAAACCGTTTAAACCTAAAAAATAAGATCCATGAGCAAAGTATTGATTATTGGTGCCGGTGGTGTGGGCAACGTGGTAGCCCGCAAGTGTGCACGTGAGCCGGAAGTGTTTTCCGACATTATGCTGGCGAGCCGTACGCTCGAAAAGTGTGACCAGATCGCACGTGCCGTTGGCGGCGACCGAATCAAAACCGCAAAGGTTGATGCTGACAACGTTCCTGAACTGGTTAGTCTGATCAACAAATTCAAGCCCGACCTGGTGATCAATGTGGCACTTCCCTACCAGGACCTCACCATTATGGACGCATGTCTGGAAACCAAAACGCACTACCTGGATACCGCCAATTATGAACCGCGCGACGTGGCCAAATTTGAATATAGCTGGCAATGGGCTTATCATGACAGGTTTAAAAATGCCGGTATCATGGCTATCCTGGGATGCGGTTTCGACCCCGGTGTAACAGGTGTATTTACAGCCTATGCAGCCAAACACCATTTCGACGAGATGCATTATCTGGATATTGTTGACTGCAACGCCGGTGATCATGGAAAAGCATTTGCCACCAACTTTAACCCGGAGATCAATATCCGTGAAATAACCCAGAACGGACGATATTGGGAAGACGGACGCTGGATCGAAACAAAACCCCTTGAAATCCATAAGCCAATCGACTATCCGGAAATCGGTGAAAGGGAATCTTATCTGCTATATCATGAAGAACTGGAATCCCTTGTGAAAAATTTCCCCACCCTGAAACGGGCAAGATTCTGGATGACATTTGGTCAGCAATATATCACCTTCCTCAATGTATTGCAGGAAGTGGGAATGACAAGTATCAAGCCGATCAATTTCAAAGGTGTGGACATTGTGCCACTGGAGTTTTTGAAAGCGGTACTTCCCGAACCTTCCACCCTTGGTGAAGGGTACAAAGGGCAGACATCCATCGGTTGCCAGATCAGGGGTGTCAAAGATGGAAAAGGTCGCACCTATTACGTATGGAACAACTGCGACCATGCCGAGGCCTACCGCGACGTACAGGCGCAGGCAGTCAGTTTTACCACAGGCGTGCCGGCAATGATCGGCGCCATGATGGCACTCACCGGCAAATGGTCGGGAAAGGGTGTGTTTAATGTGGAAGAGTTTGATCCTGACCCCTTCATGGAAAAACTCCCCGTTTACGGTTTGCCATGGCACGAAAGGATCGACGAGCCCCTTCCTGTGGAGAAATAATCGAAGACCTGTCAAATACCCCGGGCGATCGGCTTCACTCAATAAAATTCATCCAAGCTCTCCGACATGATAGAAAACTTTGACCGGATTCCTTCACCATGCTTTGTGCTGGAAGAAGAGTTGCTCGACATCAATTTGCAGATCCTTGACCTTGTGCAGCAGGAAGCTGGCGTTGACATTATTTGTGCACTTAAGGGATATGCCATGTGGAGCACTTTCCCGCATATCAGGAAGTACCTTCCGGGTGCAACGGCGAGTTCACTGCATGAAGCAAGGCTGATTTTTGAAGAGATGGGATGCAAGGCGCACACCTATGCACCCGTCTTCCTGGCCGATGAGTTTGACGAATTGCTGGCCTGCAGCAGCCATTTGTCATTTAACTCCCTGAGCCAGTATGAGCGATATATTCACCGGGTAAAGACCGCCCCTGAACCTGTTTCTGTCGGCTTGCGCATCAATCCCGAATATTCGGAGGTGGACACGGACCTGTATAATCCGGCCATGCCAGGATCAAGGCTTGGTATTACCAGGGATCAGTTGGGAGATGTTTTGCCTGAACATGTGGATGGACTGCATTTTCATGTATTGTGTGAAAATGACAGTTTTGTGCTTGAACGGACCCTGGAGAGAGTAGAGTCGGCTTTCGGCTCTCTGATCAAACAATGCAGGTGGTTTAACATGGGCGGTGGCCATCACATCACAAGAAAAGACTATGATGTAAAGCACCTGGTGGATTTGCTGAAAGGGTTTAAAAAACGTTATCCCAACCTGGAAAGAGTGATCCTGGAACCCGGTGAGGCCATTGGCTGGCAGACGGGATACCTGGTATCTACCGTGCAGGATATTGTCTATAACAAGGGTATCCGGATTGCCATGCTGGATGTGAGTTTTTCTGCGCACATGCCCGATTGCCTGGAAATGCCCTATAAACCGCGCATCCTGAATGCCACCGATGCAGTGCCCGGCAAACCGGTTTACCGCATGGGAGGCGGCACATGCCTTGCCGGTGACTTCATGGGAATGGGCGACTATAGTTTTGATAAGGAACTAAAAGTGGGAGACAAGATTGTGTTCGACGACATGATCCACTACACCATGGTAAAAACCACTTTCTTTAATGGTGTGAAACACCCATCCATCGGCATCTGGCGTGCCGACGGTACCTTTGAACTGCTGCGCCAATTCGGATACGAGGACTATAAAGGCAAACTCTCCTGATCAGTCTTCCAGGTAATAAGTCTTGTCTTTCCGTTTTTCCTCACGCTTTTTTTGCATCCTGCGGTAATAAGACCACAGCCAGCTGCTGAGAAATCCCAACAGAAATATCACCGGGTAAACCAGGAAGCCATACCCTTTAATCTCAAGCCAGAGGAAAGTAAATGTGACCTTGTCCCAATTTTGAATAATAAAAATAATTACAACAAGGGCAATCAATCCGTTGACCACCCAAAACAAAATGCTCTTCTTTTGGTTTTCCATAAGGTGTTTATTTTTCAATATGTTCAAAAATAAGTAATTTTAGGATTTCTTTTACATGATGACAGATTGTTTCTAACCGCAGCAACGGTATTCAATCTGGCCTAAACTGTTAAAACCGTTAAATGACTATTATGAGAGCTTTGTCTTATTTGCATGTATTGTTGATCATGCTAATCATGCACCCGGTTAGTGCCCAGGTGCAATTTGATTTTTCTGATGAGGCGGTCGTAAACCGCTTAACAGAGGATGTTTATACACTGGCTTCCGACGAGATGGAAGGACGTGAGGCCGGTACGGAAGGAGAGCGAAAAGCCGCTGCTTACATCAAAATGCGTATGCAGGAGATTGGACTGCAGCCCATGTTTGGTGAAAGCTTTTACCAGGAGTTCCCTTTTCCGGGTGATTGGTTGTGGGGTGAGGATAATACCCTGGCAATCGGCGATATTTCATTTGTTCATGGTGAAGACTATCATGTGTTGCCCGGCTCGGCCAGCGGATTCTTTTCATTGCCTTTTGTGGATGTTGGATTTGGCTTAACCAATCTGGAAGTTGATGGCTTTGAAGATTATTGTGATTATGCCGGTCTGGAAGACATAGAGGGTAAGCTTTTTCTGATGGAGTTTTATGTGCCTGAAGAGCTGGATACCCTGGCTGATCGCCGGATTTTTCAGTTGTTGTTCCAGAAGGTCAGAACGGCGCAGGAAAAAGGAGCGGCAGGTATTGTATTTGTCAACTCAAAGTCGGAGCGGGATGATCCTCCCGTTGACCTTCGCATGTCGCGAAGCGGCTTTGAGATGCCTGTTCTGTTTGTCGGCCAAGAAGCACACCGGGCCTTATTGGAGAATTCCCCGGAGGAGCTCAGCATGGAGGTGAACATATACCGTGAAGAGCTTACGGCGATCAATGTGGCCGGTTATATTGACAATCAGGCTGAACGTACGGTTGTTATCGGTGCTCATTACGACCATATCGGCTACGGTGGCAGGGGGTCCCGCAGCCCCGGTGAAAGAGTCATCCATCCGGGGGCTGATGACAATGCCAGTGGCACAGCAGGTGTGCTGGAAGCGGCCAGGTATATTTCTCACTCCACGCTGGATCAGCACAACTACATTTTTATTGCCTTCTCTGCTGAAGAGAAGGGACTGATCGGCAGCCGGTATTTTACTGACAGTGATGCCTATAACATTGAGCATATCAATTACATGTTTAACCTGGATATGATCGGCAGGCTGGAAGACAATAGCTTAACCATTATTGGAACGGGAACATCACCGCAGTGGGATGAGCTGATTGACCAACATGCTCCGGAGCATTTAGTGATCCGGAAGAGTCCTACCGGCAGGGGTGGTTCGGATCATACTTCTTTTTATCTGAAAGACATACCCGTGTTGTTCTTTTTTACCGGTGTACATGAAGATTATCACAGGCCGGGCGACACAGCAGACAAGGTAAACTACGAGGGAGCCCGCGAAATTACGTACCTTGCACTGGACATGGTAAGGTCGCTGGATGCCATGGACAGGCTTGCATTTACCCGGTCGTCAGCACCGGCAGCCGAACGCCCGCAAAGAGGGACGGTGGTTTTGGGACTCATGCCTGATCATGCCTATGAAGGCGAAGGCATGCGTGTGCTATCGGTTACGGACGATCAGCCCGCTTTTCATGCCGGCATGCAAAACGGGGATGTGATCCTGCGCATAAATGATATGCCGGTGGCAGAGATCTATACTTATATGGAAGCAATGGGAAGTTTAAGCAGCGGCGCTCTTGTGACTGTTGTGGTGAAAAGGGGAGAAGAGGAGCACACCCTGGAAGTTCAACTTTAGAGCTGTAATTCCGCTTTGCAAAAGCACGGGGCTTAAGACCACCATCGGCAAAGATCTTGAATATTCTTGTGATTATTCATACTAAACAAGGGAGCGACAGATATGCAAAAAGTAGAAGTTGCAGTGGTTGGGTCGGGCAGTTGGGCGACAGCCATCGTTAAGATCTTGCTGAACAATGTGGAAAAAGTGCATTGGTGGGTCCGTGAGCGGGAAATCGCTGAACACCTCATGCAATATGGCCATAATCCGCGATATCTGAGTTCGGTATCATTTGATACCAAACGTTTGAATGTCTCCCACGAACTGAACAGGGTGCTTAACAAAGCAGACATTCCGGTGTTTTGCATTCCCGCAGCCTTTCTTGAAAGATCTTTGGAAGGGATGCATGCTTCTTTGCTGCGCGACAAGCCCGTGGTGAGTGCGATAAAAGGGATCGTTCCCGGTCACAACCAACTGGTGACAGAATTTTTCCATACGCGCTATGATATCCCATATAAACAATGTGTTATTGTAAGCGGGCCCAGTCACGCAGAAGAGGTGGCGCAGGAAAAACTGACCTATCTTACCATTGCCACCCAGAGCCGTGTGAATGGGGCTGCCGTGTCCGGACTGTTTTCCAGCAGGTATATCAAAACCGATATCAGCAATGATCTGTTCGGTGCCGAATACGGACCGGTATTGAAAAACATCATTGCCATTGCCAGTGGTATATGCAGCGGTCTGGGCTATGGCGACAACTTCCACGCAGTTTTGATAAGCAATGCCCTGCAGGAGATCAGCCTTTTCCTGGAGACTGTAAAACCGGCTGAAAGAGACATCAGCAAATCGGTTTATCTTGGTGACCTGCTGGTTACCTGCTACAGCCAATTCAGCCGTAACAGGCGTTTTGGTCAGATGCTGGCAAGGGGTTACAGTCCGGAAGAAGCTCAAATGGAGATGAGCATGGTGGCCGAAGGTTATTATGCATCAAAATGTGTGCAAGAAATGAATGCTCCCTTTGGTTTGGAATTGCCCATTATCAATGCGGTGTACAACATTCTCTATAATAAGGCCAAGCCTGTTTCCGAGATCAGGGCACTGGAAGACAAGCTTGCCTGATCGCTGAGACCTTCGCTCTTTTTCCAAGCCTCAGCAGGCACGATTACCTGAATTCCATCGTTTCCCTGGTTGTGATCTTTTCGCAGTAGTGACACTTCAAGCGGGTATTTTCCTTGTCGATAACGCTGAATACTGCCGCCACCTCTTCATGATTGGTAACACAGTTGGGGTTGAAGCACTTGACAATGCCTTTGATGCGGTCAGGTGTCTCCACGATGGTTTTGCTCTGCACCTGGTAATCATGGATCTCAATGACAGACGCATGGGGGGCCACCAGGGCAATTTTATTCAGCTCCTCAGCAGCGAAAAACTTGTTGCTCACCTTAATGATCCCCTTTGTGCCGTATTTTTTGCTTTCCAGGTTGGTGGCAAATAGCACCATGTTTTGAAATCTTTCCAGCTTTAATATCCTGATAACCTGGAAAACAGCATTGGAGGGAATATGATCGATCACCGTGCCATGTTCAATGGCAGATACCTTGAGTTCTTTAATTTTTTTCTTTTCCATGGGATGAATGAATTGCTTTTGTGATTGCGCTATAATGATTTGATTACCTAAGTCCTAAAATGGACACCATCAGTGCCTGGCGAACAAAAACGCCGTTGAGGGCTTGTTCGAAATAGTAGGCTTTCGGACTTTTATCCACATTGATATTGATTTCGTTAACACGGGGCAGCGGATGAAGTACACGGAAATTCTCCTTTGTGTCTTCAATCATATTTTTATGGAGATTGTATGCGTTTTTGATCCTTTCATATTCCAGTGGGTCGCTGAAACGTTCGCGCTGGATCCGTGTCATATACAAAATGTCAACGATGGGCAATACCTCATCCATTTCGGTGTATTGGTGGTAACTGAGGTTGTTTTCTTTGATATGCATTTTTACCGAGCTGGGCAGCTTCAGCTCAACAGGTGATACCAGGTGGAAGGTGGTGTTAAAATTACACATTGCGATCACCAGCGAATGGATGGTTCTGCCGTATTTGAGGTCACCCACCATGGCGATATGCAGATTGTCCAGCGTACCCTGCGTTTTTTTAATGCTGTAAAGGTCCAGCAGGGTTTGGGTGGGATGCTGGTTTGCCCCGTCGCCGGCGTTGATAATGGGCACCGGCGATATTTCCGACGCAAACCGCGCACTACCTTCTACCGGATTGCGCATCACGATGAGGTCGGAATAATTGGCCACGGTGAGAATGGTGTCGCGTAGCGACTCCCCTTTTTTGACGCTTGTATTGGAGGCTTCGGAAAAGCCAACCACTTTACCGCCAAGCCGGTTTACGGCACTTTCGAAGCTGAGACGCGTACGGGTGGATGGTTCAAAAAACAAGGATGCGATCACATGATTTTGCAGGATGTTTTGCGTAGGTTGTTGTTCAAATTCTTCTGCCAGTTCGAGTATTCGAAGCTGTTCCTCTTTGCTGTAATCGTTGATGGATACCAGGCTTTTGTTTTTCATGATGGTTAGGTTTTGGCTTTAATAAATGGTCGGGGTGGTTAAAAAAAAGGGGGCTGGTGAAGCCCCCTGACAATTATTTACAACCGCAATCCCGGCTGATTAGCTTTTTGTCTTTCAGGAAGTCGCATACCAGATCACACAGTATGGGGTGACCGATTTCCTGCAGTTCGTAACCGACCTTTGCGGTGGGTTTGTCTATTTTTATCACGCGCGACAAGTCGATGGGGGTGCCAATGACCACGGTGTCACAATCGGTGTTACGGATTGTGGCTTCCAGGTCGTTGATCTGCTGGTCGCCATATCCCATGGCCGGCAGCAAGACACCGATTTCGGGATAAATCTCAAAGGTTTCTTTCAGTCTGCCAACGGCATAGGGGCGGGGGTCAATGAATTCGGCGGCACCATATTTTCTGGCTGCCACTGTACCGGCACCGATTTTCATGTGGCCGTGGGTAAGCGTGGGACCATCTTCAACAACCAGAACTCTTTTCCCTTTGATCAGTTCGGGCTTATCCACAGTAAGTGGAGATGCACCGTCAACCACCTTTGCCGTGGGGTTTACTTTGGCGATGTTTTCGCGAACTGCCTGGATCCCTTCCGGCCCGGCGCTGTCCATCTTGTTGATCACCACTATATCGGCCAGCCTCAGCGTGGTTTCACCGGGATAATAGGTCAATTCATGGCCCGGACGGTGGGGATCTACCACAGTTACCATCATATCCGGCTTGTAGAATGGAAAGTCGTTGTTTCCACCATCCCATATTATCACATCCGCTTCTTTTTCTGCTTCACGCAAAATCGCTTCATAATCAACACCGGCGTAGATCACGTTGCCACGCACAACATGGGGTTCGTACTCTTCCATCTCTTCAATGGTGCAGTTATGCTTTTTCAGGTCGTCGATGGTGGCAAAGCGCTGCACTTTTTGGGCCACCAGGTCGCCGTAAGGCATGGGGTGCCTGATGGCTACCACCTTCATTCCATGGTTCATCAGTGCTTCGATGATGCGGCGGGATGTCTGGCTTTTGCCGCATCCGGTACGCACGGCACCAACCGCGATCACGGGTTTGGTACTTTTGATCATGGTTTCCTTTGGCCCGATAAGAAGAAAGTCAGCGCCTGCTGCATTTACCTCGGCACCAACGGCCATCACTTCTTCATAAGAAACATCACTGTAAGAGAACGCACACACATCCACATCCAGCTCTTTGATAAGCCTGCTCAACTCGCTCTGGTTGTGGATTGGGATACCGTCCGGGTACATCTCACCTGCCAGCTCTGCCGGGTATTTTCGTCCGTCAATATCCGGAATCTGGGCAGCGGTAAAAGCAACTACGTTGTAATTCTCATTGTTGCGGTAGTAGGTGTTGAAATTGTGAAAATCTCTTCCTGCCGCACCGATAATGATTACATTCTTTCTGTTCTTTTGCATATGATTTGGGTTTTTATGATTTGGTTATGAATGATTCAGGAAAATCTGCCACAAATTTAAGCCTTTCTGTCTTTTTTCCAATTATTTTTTTGTGGATGATGAATGGGGGGATGTGAAAATGTGGAAAAGTGGAAATGTGGAAATGTGGGCCATATGTGGAGAGGTTGTATGGATTTACTGGATATTGTTTTAATTCTCGCGCTGTCATTT
>REEA01000051.1 GCA_007695305.1 Bacteroidia bacterium | reverse complement strand
TGCGAAAAAGAATTGATGATATCTATGACTACAGAATGCATTTTTTGTTTATGCGGGAAAATAATTGTAAATTGTCCTTTGCCGGCCACATGCATAAAGAAGGGTTTGAAGTGATCAACATGCACGGCTACCGTGAGTATCGTTTTAAGAAAAAAAGGTTGCAAAAAACAGAGTCATTTATTGGTTTGCCTTCGCTGGCTTCCGGCAGGAACAGAAACGGAGTAGCAATATTTGATACGGAAAGTTATGAACTCCATGCATTCAGAATAAAGTAAATCTTCTTCCCATGAGAGACGTATTCTTTATCAAAATAATAGTACCTGCGATCCTGATCATCGTACTATTTGTGTTTTCTTTCTATCTCATCTTTCTCCCCATGGTGGAAAGGGGTTTTATGGACAGGAAAAAAGAGATGATCATGGAGCTGACCAATTCAGCGCTGAGCGTAATTGATGAATACTATCTCGAAATTGAAAGACAAAACCTGACGGAAGAAATGGCCAAAGAGATGGCCATCAACAGGATAAAGTATATTCGGTATGGAGATGAGGGAAAGGATTATTTCTGGATCACAAACATGGTACCTGAGATGATCATGCACCCTTTTCGAACTGATCTCAATGGAACAGACATTTCTGATTACACTGACCCGGAAGGTACCAGGCTTTTTTATGAAGCAGTGAGAAAAGTAAAAGATAATGGGGAAGGGTATATCGATTATTATTGGCAATGGAAGGATGACAGCACGCGAATTGTTCCCAAGCTCTCTTTTGTCAAAGGATTTGAACCATGGGGCTGGATTGTTGGCACGGGTATTTATCTCGAAGACGTGAATGAGGAAATTAAGGCCATCGGGGGCAGGCTTGTCCGCATCACCCTGGTCATCATATTGCTGATCGCCATAATCGTCTTTTACATCACCAGGCAGAGCCTTATCATTGAAAACAAACGGATCGATGCAGAAGAGGAACTGAAACAATCGCAGTTGAAATATAAGATGCTCGTCGAGGCCTCCAGTGAAAGCACGTTAATGTGGTTGGACGGAAAGCTGATCTATTACAACCAGCCCATTCTGAGACAGACAGGATACTCCGGTGAGGAGCTTTTAAAAAAGCGAATGGATGATCTTTTTACAATTCAGGATGAGTCAGTAGCTGAATTTTGTGATCGTGTTGACCAGAGCCGGAATGCAGAAGCAATGCTTCGCACCAAAAGCGGCAAAGAACTTGGCGTTGTGATTACAATATCCAATATAGAGATCAGCGGCAAACGTGGTTTTATTTTTATCATTAAAGACGTAACCAGGCATTTGCTGCGCGACAAATCTGAACAGATGCTTGAGGAAGAGTTGCGAACCGCTCTGACAATTATGAATTCTTCCGTGAATCTTTTTTTGCGTGAGCCGGAAACAATTGACATGGATGTGTCCATTGAAGATGCCGGTAATTTGATGATGCGAAAACAAGCAGACCTGCTTTTTGTGACAAAAAACACAAAGGATATTGTAGGGGTAATTTCCGGTGATGCCATTATTATGGATGCATTGAGTGCAAATACCACTCAAAACCGAAAGGTGTTCAGCATCATGAAATCGCCTGTGCATTTTGTGGATGAGAAGGTGCTGCTTTTTGAAGCATTGTTACTCATGGAGAAAGAGGGAGTTGAATATTTGGCCATAAAAAATGAAAATCATCAGACCATAAGTTATATCACAAAAAAGGATCTTTGTGAGGCCCAGCAAAACGTATCCATGCTTTTGGTGAAAAGAATAGAAAAGGCTGAGTTGATTGGTCAGCTTCAGGGTTTGTATGATAAACTTCCCGGGATATTGTCTTTACTGCTTAGCTCCGATTCGCATTGTAGAAATGTTGCAAGGATATCAACTGTTATTTCTGATGCCATCGCGATCCGCGTTATTGAACTCCTTATTGAGAAAACAGGTCCTCCTCCGGTAAAATTCGCATTTGTTGCCCTGGGCAGCGATGGCAGAGAGGAACAGACCCTGAAAACCGACCAGGATAATGCCATCATATTTCAGGGTCAGCACACTGAAGAAGTGCATAAGTATTTTCTTGAACTTGCCAAAAAAATTAATAAATGGCTGAATGAGATCGGTTATGAGTTTTGTAAAGGTAAAGTGATGGCCGGTAATCCGAAGTGGTGCCAGCCAGTTTCGAAATGGAAAGAATATTTCCGGGAATGGGTTGAAGACAGTGACCCGGAAAGCATCCTGGATACTTCAATCTTTTTTGACATGCGCTTTGTGTATGGCGATCCATCGCTTGTGGATGAATTAAAAGATGAGATCAAGAAAACAACGGATGCCAAAGCCGTATTCTTCTCTCATATTGCACAGTCTGTGCATCGCACCAAACCGGTTTCTTTTTCAGAAAAACAGGAATCTATTGACATCAAAAGAGCCATGCTGCCGGTTGTTGGTTTTGCCCGTGTATATGCTTTAAAAAACAAATTGAGTGAAACAAATACAGTTTACAGGCTCAGGGGTATAACCGCTTCTGAAAAGATCAACCCTTCATTCATTGAAGAGATCATCAATGCTTATGAATACCTGATGTATTTGAGGTTCAGACTCCAGACACAAAAGATTCAGAACAATGATACTCCCGACAATATTCTGCATTTGGCGGCTTTAAGCAATATCGAGAAAGCTACATTGAAGGCAGCCTTGAATGAGATCACAGAGATATATGCACAACTTGGGTTTGACTTTGAAGCCAATGTGTAAATATTAATTTCTGTTTCGTTATTTCCAGCGTGCTCTTTGGTTATTTAAGCAAACTTTTTTTGTGCATTTTCGTGTTTTCGTGCTTTAGTGGCATATACATTATCAAAAATGGTTTTTACTTCCATTCCATGCTGCTCGTCGGCCGGAGAAAGGAGCTTTTATTATTTTTCTCTTGCCACAAAAACACAAAAACACAAAATTTCACTAAATGGTTTGCCAAACCGGCATTAAAATTCTGTTTCGTTATTTCCAGCGTGCTCTTTGGTTATTTAAGCAAACTTTTTTTGTGCATTTTCGTGTTTTCGTGCTTTAGTGGCATATACATTATCAAAAATGGTTTTTACTTCCATTCCATGCTGCTCGTCGGCCGGAGAAAGGAGCTTTTATTATTTTTCTCTTGCCACAAAAACACAAAATTTAACCAAGTAGGTTTTATTAAACGGCTCATGGCTGGCGAACAGTCAAAAAGGACAGGTGTGACTTATTGAATGATCCTAACGTTTCTGGGCCGGTTGCGTTCCCTGGCTGGGGTCGTTGATCAACCGCGCCGGCAAAAAGCCCGGCGGGTATTTTGTGACAAAATCATTCCCGAAAAGCCGGTTGTGGATCTGGGTGTTTTTGTAAATGTCCCAGTCGAACTTGCCATGTTTGCGAAAATACATAGTAATGCCCGAAGAGGTCATCACGATGAAAGTAGAATACAGGATGGCGAGCCACAACATCTGGCTTTGCACCGGTTCGTTGAAGCTCAGCAGGATGATGGCGAAAGAAACCGGTCCGTTCTGTATCCCTGTTTCCAGTGAAATGGCCCGCTGAAAAATGGGCTTCATCCCGATCAGTCTCGAAAACCAGTAACCGAAAAAGAAGCCGGCCATACCCAAGCCAATGGTTGCTATATAAACCGTTACGGGGGTTTGCAGAAAAAGACCGCCGTGCCTTACAAAGGCAGTCAGGATGAGATACAGGATCACAATCACAGCCAGAAAACCAGCTGTGTCTTCCATTGTTTTGGCCCAGCCCGGCGATTTCTTCCTGAGGATCATACCCATGATCACCGGCACCAGTACCAACACCAGCGAGCTGATAATGTTGCCCGTCGGAATAACAAATTCAGTCTCCGCACCTCCGGCACGCATGTCGGCAGTCAGCTGACTGGTAAATTCAACCGTGTAGAGGCTCAGGATGATGGGCATCATGAACAAAGCCATTACCGTTGAGGCGGTTGTCATGGAAATGCTTAGTGCTACCGATCCCCTCGAAAAATAAGTAAACATATTGGAGGTGGTCCCTCCCGGCAAGCATCCGATCAGTATCAGTGAAATGGCAAAGGCCGGGTGCAATTTCAGGATAATGGCAAGACCTAGCGCAATAAGCGGCATCAGGCCGAATTGGGACAGAAAACCGGTTAAAACCCCTTTCGGACTCCGTGCAACAGCCCTGAAATCATCCACCGTAAGGCTTGCTCCCATCCCAAGCATAATGATAAAAATCATCAATGCCAGCAATATTTGGTCCTGTGCATACAACAATTGTGATGGAAATTCCATGTTTGCTTATTTTTTTGGTGAATGGTTGCTGTAGATGTGGTCAATTAGGTCACTATATTTTTCAGTAACAATATGGCGCTTAATTTTGAAGAGATTGGTAAGCTCATGTCCCACCTCAAATTTTTCCGGCAGCAGCCGGAAATCACCAATTCGCTCATAGTTTTTAAACCCCGTAGCGGGGGAGATCAATCGCCGGATTTCTTTTTTCATCAACTCTCTCGCTTCCGGTATTTGAACCAGCTCTTGAAGAGATCTGTGTTTTATACCGTTTTTGACAAATTCACAACCATTTAGCACTACCAGAAGCCCGAGAAACTTTTTGTCCTGTCCTACCACCATGCATTGGTCAATGTACTTGCTTTGTTGCAGATGCATCTCCATGGGTTCGGGCTCGATATTTTCCCCGCTGGAAAGAACGATGGTAGCTTTGTGGCGCCCCAGTATTTTGAGGCAGTCATTGTGTGTCATCATGCCAAGATCGCCGGTGTGGAACCAGCCGTCCCGGATCGCACTTTCAGTGAGGTTTTTTTCTTTGTAATACCCCTTCATGACCTGCGGGCCACGAACCAGTATTTCTCCGCGTTTACCCCGTCCGCCTGCTGTGCATGCTGGATCGGGAAAGAGCGTTTCACCCGTTTCCGGATCAACAATGCGCAGCTCGGTCTCTTTAATGGGCGGACCAACCGTGCCAACAACAAGGTTAAGCTTGGGGCGCACCGATATTACCGGCGATGTCTCTGTCAAACCATAACCTTCAAGAACCGGAATACCCACATAATTGAAGAACTTGTCGATATGGATGGGAAGTGCCCCACCACCTGAGATGGTAGCCGCCAGGGAACCGCCGGCACCCAGGCGGATGCGCTCCAACACGGCAGCATTGAAAAAACCGTACCACGGCAACACCACTATCCATCGCAAAACGTGTAACGGCATCAATAGCCATCGCTTCCAGGCAGGCTGCCTTTTTAGTTTCAAGTCTTTATTTTTGATGAAGTATTCTGAATTTTTATACTGTTTTGCCAGGAAGTAAGCGATTTTGAAAAGCAATCGCCGGACCGGGTGCGCCTTTTTGATGTTGGCCAGGATCTTTTCATGGATCTTTTCCCATAGTCTGGGTGCCGAAGCCATAAACGTGGGTTCCACATTCTGCATATCTTCGCTGAGGGTAATGATCCCAGAATAGTAGGTACACCCGCCGAAACTGATGGTGTACATCTCTATGATCCGTTCAAAAACATGCCAGATAGGTAAGACGGACAGGGTTCTGTCTGTACAGTTGTGGTGTCCCGGCAGGTTACGGATCTGCGACATCATGTTTGCGTGGGTGAGCATCACTCCTTTCGGAGTTCCTGTGGTGCCTGATGTGTAAATCAGCGTAAACAGGTCGTCGGGCCTGATCCCCGCGATCCTTTCTTCTGCCTCTCGATCACCCTGGTTTCGCAGTTCCTCGCCTTTACGGTAAATGTCCTGCAGGCGCAATACACCCTCCGGGAGCTCTGCAGCAGGATCCAGCATCACGATATGCCGGAGTGCAGGCAGTTCCACCTGCAGCTTAAGCAAACGAATGGCAAGCTGCTTAGTTTCGGCAAAACAGAATGTAATACCTGCATGACCGACGATGTATTTCAACTCCGCGTCCGATACATCCCTGCCCCGGGGAACATCAGCAGCACCACAAAGCTGTACGCCATAGTCGGCAAGTATCCATTCGTAGCGGTTGTCACCGAAAAGTCCCACGTGGTCACGCGCTTTCACGCCATAAGCGATCAGCCCGGTGGCCAGGTTCAACCCCTGCCGGTATAGTTCTTTATAGGTTACGGGTTGCCAATCTTGTGCAGACTTCCTTGTGGCAAAGGCCGGAAGATCATCAAAGCGCTTAGCCGCTTCGCTATAGAGCAGCGCAAGGTTGTCTGCTTCGATGCGTTCAAATCTGGCATATTCCATTGGAGTATGTTTTTATTTAAATACCAGTTAAACAGGCCCCAAATATACAACTATTTTAAATAAACATTCAAGGCATGTTAATTTTTTTTTAAGATTTTTTTAGAAATCATTCTTAAAATAAAATGAAAATACTTGCCGGTCAGGTTCGGATGCAATGAGTCCTCAATGCATTGTTTAATGGCTTTTGAAAAGGGCCTGCCATACCTGGAGTTGCGGTTTACGGCTTCGTTTCTGTCCTCCGGCCCCAAAGCCGAGTCGTACCAGACACGTGAAATTGGTACTGCGCCCGTCCCGCAAGTGCGGGATCAGGTATGGCATGTTGGCTACTGGCTTAATTATTCGTCGTCAATTATTTTATTATAGTCTATGTTTATCCCCATTTTTCCGGTAACCAAGGTTCGAATTTCTTTGGCTATTTTCATTGCATTTTCGACCTTGTCTTTTGATAGAAAAATTGTTTTGTTGGGATACCTTACTTCAACCGCATAACTTTGAAGTTCACTTACAATTTCAAAATAAGTTTCAAATTCTGGGTCATCAGGCACTATTAGCTCAAGAAGGTATATTAAATCATGTGAAAATCGAAAAGTTATTGATTTGAAAATCAGGTAAGATTTTAAATACTTTTCCACCGCTTGCTGGCAATGAAATGTCACGGTGTCAAGATATTCCGGGATATGTAAATAGGTAACTTTGGCTGTCCCTAAGTCATGGTCTCCTTTAACAATCCATTGTTTTACTATTTCAACCGTTTTTTCGCTCATATACTGTTTTTCCGGAGTTTAAAACTTCATAAACAAAACTGTATTTTTCATCCTTCTCACTTTCTACTTCATTGGGCGTATAAACAATTAAATCCATTGGTACTTGAGAACCAAATAGCATTCTTCTCAATTGGATTGTTCTCTCAGGGCGGGGTAGGTCACTGTCCTTAATAACAAAAATATCAATATCACTATCTTCTGCAGCTGTTCCACTGGCATAAGATCCAAAAAGAATGATTTTTTCAGGATTGTATCCAGAAGCAATCTTCTTCACAATTTCGGATATTTTGTTTTCTGTAATCATCTTGCTAATATACTCTTTTTTTCTGTTTTACGCACTCTGCTGGTTAAGAGGGTTTAGCTTGTAGCCAACGT
>REEA01000108.1 GCA_007695305.1 Bacteroidia bacterium | reverse complement strand
GAACGCGGATGCCGCGGATTGCCTTTGGCAAACGCTGATCACCGCGGATTTTTATCAGCGATTATCCGCGTTGCGAAGCATCAGCGTTTATCCGCGTTCAAAAAAAAATATCACAGAACAACCAAATATAAACAGATGAAAACCTTTGAGCACCGCAACATATTGCATCTGGATCAGGACACCTTTTTTGTGTCGGTAGAACGTTTACGCAACAACACCCTGACGCACAAGCCGGTGATTATTGGTGGCATGGGCGACAGGGGGGTTGTAGCCAGTTGCAGCTATGAGGCCCGCCGGTTTGGTGTACACTCGGCAATGCCCATGAAGCTGGCGCGGCAGCTTTGTTCTGACGCTGTATATATACGTGGCGACATGGAGCTTTACGCCCGTTACTCCAACCTTGTTACCTCCATCATTGCAGACCAGGCACCATTATTTGAGAAGTCATCCATCGACGAACATTACCTGGACCTGACCGGCATGGATCGTTTTTTTGGCTGCGGGAAGTGGGCCAACGAACTGCGTCAAACCATCATCAGAGAAACGGGCCTGCCCATCTCCATGGGCTTATCCCTCAATAAGACCATTGCCAAGATAGCCACGGGCGAGGCAAAACCCAATGGGCAGCTGGAGGTGTCTCCCACGCTGATCAGACCCTTTTTGGATCCCTTATCTGTGGGAAAAATACCCATGGTGGGGCCCAAGACGTACCAAAGCCTGCGAAATATGGGCATAGCCACCATCGGCACCCTGCGCAGTATCCCACCGGAGGTTTTCGAACAGATGCTGGGCAAAAACGGAAAGGAAATATGGCAACGCGCCAACGGCATCGACAACAGCCCGGTGCAATCGTGGAGCGAACACAAAAGCATCAGCTCAGAAACCACATTCGACAATGATGTCACCGACAACACATACATAAACAATACACTGGTCAGGCTGTGTGAGGAGCTGGCTTTCCG
Organism: Bacteroidia bacterium; assembly: GCA_007695305.1. Classification (GTDB taxonomy): domain Bacteria; phylum Bacteroidota; class Bacteroidia; order Bacteroidales; family UBA7960; genus PUPG01. Next base: position 81,898 of record REEA01000108.1, on the reverse strand, counting down.
GCTGCGCAAAAACCGGCAGCTCACAGGCTGTGTAAGCGTGAAACTGCGTTATGCCAACTTCGACACCCATAGTCTGCAGCAAAGCCTGCCCTATACAGCTTTCGACCATATTCTGATACCCGCCTGCAAAGAGCTCTTCAGCAGGCTGCACAAGCGCCGCATGCGCATCCGGCTGGTAGGCGTGCAGTTTAGCCGGCTCATACGAGGTGCCCAGCAACTCAACATGTTTGAAGACACGCCCGAAATGGCCGGACTATACCAGGCCATCGACCGCATGCGACGCAAATACGGCACCGAAGCCGTCAGAAGAGCAGTGATACAGGGGATACAAAAACGCACCCCGGAAAGCAACAAACCCATCAACACACCGGCGTTGATGGGCAAACACAACCGGACATCCCCAATTACAAAAATATAGCACACAATACTGTAACCTGATCCATGTACCTCAACTGCCACACATACTACAGCCTGCGCTACGGGACCCTGTCGCCGGAACAGCTGGTGGACACGGCCGCGCATTTTGAAGTGCAGCAACTGGCCCTTACCGACATCAACAACGGAACGGCTATCCCGGAATTCGTGCAACGCTGCAGGAAACAGGGAATAACACCCGTGGCCGGGATGGAGTTCAGACAAGGAGACAAACTTCTCTATGTGGTACTGGCACGAAACACGGAAGGATATCAACAAATCAACCATTTCAGAAGCCGCCATAACCTGTATCATACACCATTGCCACAACGATTCCCGGTATGTGACAATACCTTCGTGATATACCCTTTTGTACAAAACCAGCAACTCCCGGCGCACGGCCCCGGGGAACAAGGCCTGCATCCAAACGAATACACAGGCATAAAACCCACAGAGTTGCATCAACTGCATACTTCTCCCCTGCGATATCATCCCGGCAAACTGGTAGCCCTGTATCCGGTATCTTTCATGAACCATGCCGGCTACCGGCTGCATCAGCACCTGCGCGCCATCGACCACAACATCCTGTTAAGCCAACTGAAGCCAACGCACACCGGTCTTCCCGGCGACATAATGACACACCCCGGCCGGTTGAAAAAACACTATGCGGTCTTTCCACATATCATCCAAAACACAGAGCACCTGCTGCAACAATGCAGCATCAACTTCAGCTTCCACAGCCTGAAAAACAAAAAAACCTTCACCGGACACCCTGCCGACGACAGGGCGTTGCTGGAAAAGCTGGCCGGCGAGGGACTGGAACGACGCTACGGCAAAGGGCATAAAGAAGCTTTGCGGCGTGTACAACATGAACTGAAGATTATCCATGAGCTGGGGTTTTCCTCTTACTTTCTCATCACCTGGGACATTATTCGCTACTCCATGTCGCGCGGATTTTATCATGTTGGCCGTGGAAGCGGAGCCAACAGCATCGTGGCATACTGCTTGCAGATCACTGATGTGGACCCCATCGAGCTGGATCTCTATTTTGAACGATTTATTAATCCCAAACGTTCTACCCCACCCGACTTCGACATCGACTATTCATGGCAGGAGCGTGACCAGGTGCTCGACTACATTTTCAAACGCTACGGGCGGGCGCATACAGCCCTGCTGGGCACCATTTCCACCTTCCACCACCGATCGGCAGTCAGGGAGCTTGGAAAAGTTTACGGCCTGCCCAAATCCGAAATGGACAGCCTGGCAGCGCGACATCCCACCCAATACAATACAGACAAAATAACAGACAAGGTACTGCAAATGGCCGGTCAACTCAACGGCTTTCCTAACCTGCGAAGCATTCATGCAGGCGGAGTACTCGTCTCCGAACAACCCATCTGCCGCTATTCAGCGCTTGACCTGCCACCAAAGGGCATGCCCACCGTGCAATGGGACATGTACACGGCTGAAGAACTGGGCTTCGAAAAGATAGACATCCTGAGTCAGAGGGGCATCGGGCACATCAACGACAGCGTACAGCTCATACGGTCCAACCGCGGCAAACAGATCAATATCCACCATATGGACATCATCAAAAATGACCAAAAGATAAAAGAACTACTGCGCCGGGGAGAAACCATCGGCTGTTTTTATGTTGAAAGTCCGGCCATGCGTGGTTTGCTGCGGAAGCTGAGTTGCAATGACTATACCGGGCTGGTGGCAGCCAGTTCCATTATCAGGCCGGGTGTTTCGAGGTCGGGAATGATGCAGGAATACATCCGCAGAAGCCACCGGCCCGGCAATATCAACTACCTGCATCCGGTGATGGAGAAGCAGTTGAAGGAAACTTACGGTGTGATGGTGTACCAGGAAGACGTGATCAAAGTGTGTCATCATTTTGCCGGTCTCGACCTGGCCGATGCCGATGTGTTGCGAAGGGCCATGAGTGGCAAATACCGGTCGAAAAAAGAGATGCAGCGCCTGGTGGATCGTTTTTTTGAAGGCTGTCGTGCCAAAGGACATTCCGAAAGCCTCACCGGTGAGGTATGGCGACAAATAGAATCCTTTGCCGGATACTCGTTTTCCAAGGCACATTCCGCCTCGTTTGCAGCAGAAAGCTTCCAGAGTCTGTACCTTAAGGCCCATTACCCCCTGGAGTTCATTACGGCAGTGATCAACAATTTTGGCGGATTCTACCGGAGCGAGATCTATTTTCACGAAGCGCGGCGAAACGGCGCCCGTATCGAACCCCCCTGCGTCAACAACAGCAACTATCTGAACCGGCTAACAGGGAGCACCATATACGTTGGATTTGTACACATCCAAAGCCTGGAACACAAAATGGCCCGATGCATCGTTGATGAACGGGAGCACCGTGGACCCTACCTGGGACTGGAAGACTTTATCCGCAGGACAGGTGCCGGCACAGAACAAATGATCCTGATCATCCGCACCAATGCATTCCGTTTTACGGGTATTCCCAAACAACAGCTTCTGTGGCAGGTATATCTGCTGACAGGCAAAGCAAAAAACAACCAGCCAATGTTGTTTGGACATCCCATGAAAAACTTCAAACTGCCCGAACCGGAAAGTGATGTGATCATGGATGCCTGGGATGAGATGGAACTGCTTGGGTTCACTGTATCGCTTTCACCCTTCGATATGTTACAAACCGCATTCAGGGGAGAAATCCTTGCCCTTGACATGCCGGACCGCGAAGGTCGAAAGGTGAGAATGGTGGGCTGGCTGGTGACCACCAAATACGTCCGGACTGTAAAAAATGAAGTGATGTATTTTGGCTGCTTCCTTGACCACCGGGGACACTTTTTTGACACCGTGCATTTCCCGGCCATAACAAAAACATATCCATTCCGCGGCAGCGGTATCTATTTATTGAAAGGACTGATAACCAAGGATTTTAACCATCCTTCCCTTATGGTGGAAAAAATGGCCCGGCTCCCTGTAAAACCTCACCCGGCCGGGGGCAAGCCATAAAGCCTTATAGCCACGATGACCGAAATCGTTAGCTGCCTTTTGGCTTTCTTTGAAAAAATGTTTATCTTGCATAGCTTTACAGACGAATTTTTATTAATCTAAACCAACCAACTATGAAGAAAGCACGCTTACTATCATTATTTTGCATGATTATCTTTTTGCCGGCTTTACTGGCTCAGCCGGTATCTGCCTCCATTCATCATGATGGAGAAATTGACTGGGCCTATTATGAAGAACAGGGCATTGAACCTTTTGCCGCAGAACGGCTGGTCAACGAAAGGGGTGAATCAATCCTGAATTTTATTCCGGCCACGGGCATTCTCCTGATCCCTGAAAGCAGCAATGAAAAAGTGATGGCCTTTGATCCGGAAGACGGATCACTCATTGATGAGTTTTTCTTCCCGGGTGATGATGTGAACCTAACCACACCCATTCACCTGATCTGGAATTTCAATGGCACCAGTTTCCTGATCTCCGACCAAACCATGCGCCTGGTGCAGCAGTTTAGCACCGATGGCGTTTTTGAAGAAACTTTTGCACCACAGGGCGGGGAAGACAGTAACATCCTGAATAATATCCGCGGCATGTATATGAAACCTAACGGAAACCTCCTGGTAACTGTTGCAGGAGGGGGAAATACCAACTCTGTGGCCATGTTTGACACAGAAGGCGCCTATCTTGGTAATTTTGTTGATAACAACGTCGGCGGCCTGAATGGCCCCTGGGCAATTGTCTACCGCAATGACTTCAACGATTATTTGGTAAGTGCCAGCGGATCAAGCGGAGTACACCGGTACGACACTGATGGTGATTTCATTGAAATGTTTGCCACCGGCCTTGCATTCCCCCAACAGATGCAGGAACTGGACAACGGAAATATCCTGGTTACCAATTTTTCTTCACCTTCCGGCGTGTATGAATACCAAAGTGATGGTACACAAATCGGGTATTATGGAGTGGTAACCGGTTTACGCGGTGTCCGGGAACTCGGCAACGGAAACATCATGGTTACCAACAGCGGTGGCGTACACATTATTAACCGGAATAACCAGCTCCTTGAAACTGTTGCCAGCGGGCAGGCACGACATATTTCCTTTATCCAGCCGATGGACATGGACTTTTTCAACCTGAACCTGGAAATGAACCCCGAAGACGCCGGCACCGTTCAAGGCGCAGGTAACTATCCCGAAGATCACATGGTAACAGTCACCGCGACTCCAAATGTGTTCCACGAATTCATCAACTGGACGGACAGCGATGGCGCCGAAGTTAGTGACCAGGCCAGCTTCCAGTTCCAGATGCCGGGTGAAGACGTTACCCTCACAGCCAACTTCGCCGTGCTGGATACCTACAGCGTAAACTTTACCGTGGTGGAAGACTCAGCGGACGAGGACCCCATCGAAGGAGCTACTATTTCCATAGATGGATTTGACCCAATGGAAACAGACGCTGACGGCGAAGCAAGCATCATGCTCCCGGTAGGCAGCTATACTGCCGGAATAAGCAAACAGGGATACGTAGCAGAATCGGTGGATATTGTCGTTACCGATGACGACGTACATGTTACGGTCCATATGATGGATGTGATTCTGCCTCCGGCCAATGTAGAGGTTACCACTGAAGACCTTGGTCCCGGTGAAGCATTGCTGACATGGGTTGATCCGGCAAGCGTTGTTGAGTTCCGCTACGATGATGGCGTTGTTGACGGGCAGCTTGGGTTCCAGGGAACCTGGAACAGCGTGATGGGTGCCGTACATTTTAATAATGCGATCATCGAAGAAATGACGTGGTATCTCACGTCCGAAGGTGGCCCCCATAGCACCGTGAAAGTATGGGTGCTTGGGCTTGATGCCAGCGGCTTGCCCAATAGAAACAACATCGTGTACACGGCTGAAAATATTCCAAATACCGACAATCAATGGAACAGCTACACCTTTAGTGAGCCCATCGAGATGCCCGAAGGCTTCTTCATCGGGATCAGCTATCCCGGCTTCCTCGGACTGGCTACTGACGACGGTGTGGGTGAACCCTGGGACTTCGTGCCCGGCACACAGTTTGGTGTATTTAACATCACTGATCCCACTTCCGCATTTACCGATATCTCCGTTTGGGGCTTCCAGGTGAATTATCTCCTCCGTGCTTATGGCCTTGACTTTGGTGAAGTGAGCTACAGCAAAGGACAAATTGCTGAAGCAGGCGGACCGGCTCCGGAATTTATCCCCATGGATAAACCCGTTGACGCAGGCCATCCCAAAGATCATAACAACAAAGCATTCCTCGGCTTCAACGTTTACCTGAACGATGACCTGATTGCCGAAGAAATTGCGGAAACAGAATACATGTTCACCAACCTGCCTGCCGGAGAACATACAGCCGGTGTGCAAACGGTCTACACAACCGGTACTTCCGAAATCGTTACCGCCGACTTTGAAATAGATGTGTATGAGTATTTCACCGTTACGTTTGTTGTAACAGATGAAGACGAAGTACCCATTACCGACGCCATCATTACCTTTGATGGAGTAACGTATGACCCCGGACATTATGTGTTCGAAAATCTAGCACCAGGAACTTACAGCTATATGGTGGAAAAAGAAGGCTACCTCACAGTGCAAGGTCAGACTACACTAGAAAATGATATAACAATCCCGGTTGTTTTGATAGCGGATATTGAACTCTTTGAGGTGACTTTCCATGTGGATCTTACCAATGCCATTCTTCATGGCCTTCTTGAAGGGTTTGACCCGGACGTTCACCATATCTATATCACCGGCAGCATGATCGGCTGGCCAGAACCCGGAACCGATCCTGAAAACCAGCTGATGGAGTGGCTCACGGCCGACCCGATGGTCTTTGGCATAACCCACCACCTGGAAGCAGGCACTTATGAGTACAAGTACTTCTCCGACCTTATCGGCGATGGCTGGGACGGCGGCGAATGGGTCGGTGATCCCAATCGGGTTGTCGAAGTAGACGCAGATATGCTTGTGGAAGACATGTTCGGTCCGGACGACCTGGATGTGATCGACCTGGACGAAGTGACCATGCTGCTGTATCCCAACCCGGCACACAGCACCCTGCACATCGAGTCAAACACAGAGATCCTGGATATACGGATGGTGGACATGCTTGGACAGGTGGTTTTCAGTGCACCGGTTAATGATGTGCGCCACCAGGTGAACGTTTCACGTTTCAACACAGGCATCTATTTCATCCAGCTAACCACCCGCGCGGGTGTGGTGACACACAGGGTGCAGGTGACCAGGTAGGGTGCTTAGCGCCTGAGAGCTGGGAGCTGAGAGCTGAGCAGCCGGCGCTGATTGCTTTTACAAATGCAAAGGGGTTGTCCGTAAGGGCAGCCCCTTTTTTGAGGGGGTGAAAGAGCGAGGGAGCGAGGGGGAGTAAGAAGTAAGCAGTATGAAGTAAATAGGGTGGATTAACAATTTCCTTTGTGCATCCTTTGTGTTATAGCTATTACACAAAGGGGATGTTACAAAGCCGGGGTGAAGTGGGGGCGAATAATAGAACCCCACGCAACAACCACAGAACGGCGACACTATGAAGAACGCTGTTCACCAAAAGAAAGGCTGCCTCAAAATGATGAGGCAGCCTTTCAATAAAAATTCTTGTTCCTTTTGCAGAAATATTTTGCTATTTCCGCGGTAAAGAAAATCCGGTAAAAATAATCTTTAGGACTGATCAGGCCTGTGCGGCAGGACCTCCAAGGTTCATGGGGAGTGCAGGGCCTTTGATCTCCTTTATGGGGCCATGCACGGATTCATACTTGGCAATATTTTCCCTGAGGGCGTTCATTAAACGCTTGGCATGTTGAGGTGTCAACACAATGCGTGATTTAACCTTTGCCTTGGGAACGCCGGGCATCATGCGCACAAAGTCCACCACAAATTCGGTATTGGAGTGGGTAATGATAGCAAGGTTTGAATATATACCTTCTGCTACATCTTCACCCAATTCTATGTTAATCTGTTTATCCGGTCTTTTTTGGTCAGCCATAATATTTGGTTTAGGGTTTATATGTCGATTTTTTGGGATTCTGAATAACAATCCATTTATGATGGAAGGTTACAAAATGTAAATGATCAGGCGGATCTTTCCGGTCGGTGCCGGATGCCGAAATTGGCCGGAGGGATCAAACAGAACCCTCCGCCAGTTATTGTTCACGATGAAAAAAGAAAAAGAGACAGCGAATCTTATTCACTGCTTGCTTCAGCTGCCGCTTTTTCCTTGGATGCCATCAAGAGTTTATACTCTTCCATGGATCCAACAATGATGTTATCGTATTCACGCAGCCCTGTACCGGCGGGAATCAGGTGACCAACGATCACATTTTCTTTCAGACCTTTGAGCCTGTCTGTTTTTGCATTCACAGCAGCATCGGTCAAAACTTTGGTAGTTTCCTGGAAGGAGGCTGCTGAGATAAAGCTCTTGGTCTGCAGCGAAGCTTTTGTAATGCCCTGAAGTTGCTGTCGTGCGGTTGCCCCATTGGCATCGCGCGCTACCACAAGTGCTTTATCCTTACGCTTCAGAACTGAATTCTCATCTCTTAGTTTGCGAGCCGTGATGATCTGTCCGGGCTTGAGAGCAGAATCGCCGGGATCTTCCACCACTTTTTTACCAAACAGACTGTCGTTTTCTTCCATAAACTCAACCTTGTTAACAATCTCGTTCTCAAGGAATCTTGTATCACCGGGGTCGTCAATCACAACTTTTCTCATCATTTGGCGAACGATGATCTCAAAATGTTTGTCGTTGATCTTTACCCCCTGCAACCGGTAAACCTCCTGCACTTCATTAACAATATACTCTTGCACAGCTGTAGGACCTTTAATGGCAAGGATATCGGCCGGGGTAATCGGTCCGTCGGAAAGCGGCGTTCCGGCTTTCACGAAGTCGTTTTCCTGTGCCAGAATCTGTTTGGTCAGCGGTACAAGATAGCGCTTTTCATCACCCGTTTTGGATGTAATGATGACCTCCCTGTTCCCGCGTTTAATTTTCTTGCCAAAAGAAACAACACCGTCAATTTCTGAAACAACAGCCGGATCAGACGGATTCCTGGCCTCAAACAGCTCTGTGATGCGCGGCAGACCGCCGGTAATGTCTCCGGATTTACCAACTGCACGCGGAATTTTTGCAATGATCGTGCCCGGTTTGATCTCTCTGCCTTCGTTTACAACAACGTGGGCACCAACAGGCATGTCAAAGATACGCTCTTCAGAACCTTCAGCATCAACAATGCTGACAGAGGGGTTGCGTGTCTTATCTTTGGAATCGATGATCACCTTTTCATAATATCCCGTTTGTTCGTCAGAGTCGGTGCGGTATGTAGCACCTTCTTTCATATTATTATATACTACTTTTCCGGGCTTATCCGAAATGATGACCGCATTATAGGGATCCCATTCACAGATAAGGTCACCGCTTTGCACTTCATCGCCATTTTTGAAATACAGGTTTGCACCATAGGGAATATTCTGACTGGTCAAAACCATTTGGGTATTTTTATCGATGATGCGCATCTCGGCCGATCGACCTATAACTACCTGGTATTCTCTTCCATCGTCATTGATGAAGGGAACTGATCGTAGTTCGTCAATCTCAAGAATTCCTCCATATTTAGCGTTGATCTTGGAAGCAGTGGCGATATTTGAGGCGGTACCCCCTACGTGGAATGTACGAAGCGTAAGCTGTGTACCAGGCTCACCGATGGATTGTGCGGCAATCACACCCACAGCTTCTCCTTTCTGAACCATACGACCGGTTGCCAGGTTGCGGCCATAACATTTTGCACAAACGCCTGATTTTGACTCACAGGTAAGCACCGACCGAATTTCTACTGCCTCGATGGGTGAATCTTCAACAACCTGAGAAATCTCCTCTGTAAGCTCTTCACCGGCCTTAACAATCAATCTGCCCGTTGTGGGATGGTAAATATCATGCAGGGTATTGCGTCCAAGAATTCTGTCGTACAGCGTTTCAACCGTTTCTTCATTATTCTTGAGCGCAGTTGCTGTGAGTCCCCTCAGGGTGCCGCAATCTGTTTCCGTAATGATCACATCTTGAGCCACATCAACGAGCCGGCGTGTAAGGTACCCGGCATCTGCAGTTTTCAAAGCAGTGTCGGCAAGACCCTTACGTGCACCGTGGGTGGAGATAAAGTACTCCAGTACCGACAACCCCTCTTTAAAATTAGAAAGGATTGGGTTTTCAATGATCTCTCCTCCCTTGGCCCCTGACTTCTGGGGCTTGGCCATCAAACCACGCATACCTGAAAGCTGCCGTATCTGTTCCTTTGATCCCCTCGCACCCGAATCAAGCATCATATACACAGGATTGAAGCCCTGGTTGTCGGCCGTTGTTTTGTCAATCAACACCTTGGTCAACCTGGCATTGGTGTGTGTCCAAATATCAATGATCTGGTTGTAGCGCTCTGTATTGGTGATAAAGCCCATACTATAGTTGCCACGCACCTCCTCAACCTGATCATTCGCCTGATTGATAAGAATTTGCTTTTCTTCCGGTACGATAATGTCTCCCAGGTTAAAGGACAAACCACCGCGAAAAGCCATCTCAAAGCCAAGATCCTTAATGTCATCAAGGAATTTTGAGGTACGCGAAATACCTGTTTCTTTCATGATACCACCAATAACATCCCTGAGGGCTTTCTTGGTGAGCAAAAGATTTATAAACCCATAGTTCTCAGGCACTACCTGGTTAAACAGGACACGGCCCACCGTTGTTTCCACAAGCTCATGAATCAATTCTTCCTTTTCTTTCACCGGAACCCTTACCTTAATGATGGCGTGAAGGTCTGCAGCACCTTCATTGTGTGCGATGATCACTTCTTCAGGACCGTAAAAAGTCAGACCCTCTCCTTTCACGGGATGAGCATCAGAATGTTTCCTGGCCTTTGTCATATAATACAACCCAAGAACCATATCCTGCGATGGAACGGCAATGGGAGCTCCGTTGGCAGGGTTCAGGATGTTGTGTGATGCCAGCATAAGCAACTGCGCTTCAAGTATGGCAGCATTGCCAAGTGGCAGGTGCACTGCCATCTGGTCACCATCGAAGTCGGCGTTGAAAGCCGTACACACAAGCGGATGCAACTGGATGGCCTTCCCCTCAATCAGCTTTGGCTGGAAAGCTTGAATACCCAAACGGTGAAGGGTTGGTGCGCGATTCAGCAGAACAGGGTGGCCTTTCAATACATTTTCCAGGATATCCCAAACTACCGGATCTTTCCTGTCAACAATCTTCTTGGCAGATTTGACCGTTTTCACAATGCCTCTTTCCAACATCTTCCTGATGATAAAGGGCTTAAATAATTCCGAGGCCATCTCTTTAGGAATCCCGCATTCGTGCAAACCAAGTTCAGGACCCACAACAATGACCGAGCGAGCGGAGTAGTCAACACGCTTACCCAACAAGTTCTGGCGGAAGCGTCCTTGTTTACCTTTCAAACTATCGGACAGCGATTTGAGCGGTCTGTTGGACTCAGTCTTTACCGCATTTGTCTTCCTTGAATTGTCAAACAATGAGTCAACTGCTTCCTGAAGCATCCTTTTCTCATTTCGGAGAATCACGTCAGGAGCTTTGATCTCGATCAAGCGTTTCAACCTGTTATTTCTGATGATTACCCTTCTGTAGAGATCGTTAAGGTCACTCGTGGCAAAACGCCCTCCATCCAGCGGCACCAAAGGGCGGAGCTCCGGCGGGATAACAGGGACAACGTCCACGATCATCCATTCCGGATGGTTTTCTATGGACTTTTGTGACTCCCTGAAAGCCTCCACAACCTGCAAACGCTTCAACGCATCCGCCTTGCGCTGCTGGGAAGTCTCCGTGTTGGCTTTGTGACGAAGATCGTAAGAAAGCTGATCCAGATCCAGGTTCGTCAACAACTCTTTCAACGCCTCAGCACCCATTTTGGCCAAAAACTTGTTAGGATCATCATCGTCCAGCATTTGGTTCTCCAGTGGAATGGATTCCAGCGCATTGAAATATTCTTCCTCCGTAAGGAAATCCATAAAATTAAACTCATCAGACTTTACGCCCGGGTTAATTACCACATAACGCTCGTAATAGATAATCTGATCAAGTTTTTTCGACGGCAACCCCAGAAGATAGCCTATTTTATTGGGCAAAGTGCGGAAAAACCAAATGTGTGCCACCGGAACAACGAGCTTTATATGTCCCATGCGCTCCCGGCGAACCTTCTTCTCCGTCACTTCCACACCACAGCGATCACACACTATACCTTTATAACGAATACGCTTATATTTACCACAGTGGCATTCCCAGTCTTTCACCGGTCCAAAAATCCGCTCACAAAACAATCCGTCTCTTTCTGGCTTATATGTCCGGTAATTGATGGTTTCCGGCTTCAAAACCTCTCCATGTGACCTTTCCAAAACGGATTCCGGTGAGGCCAGACTGATGGTGATGCTGGAGAAATTGCTTTTGACGTTAGATTCTTTTCTAAAAGCCATATATTGTTTTTTCTTAAAGACGTTTCTTCTTAATTATATTTTACTTTCTGATGCTTGTAAAGCGATTAGTCAAATTTGATATTCAGACCCAATCCGCGAAGCTCATGCACCAGAACATTGAAAGACTCGGGTACACCGGGTATTGGCATATTGTCTCCCTTTACAAGAGTTTCATAGGTTTTGGCACGACCGATCACATCATCCGATTTTACGGTCAGGATTTCCTGCAGGATGTTAGCAGCACCGAAAGCTTCCAGTGCCCAAACCTCCATCTCACCGAAACGCTGACCACCAAATTGTGCTTTACCCCCGAGTGGTTGTTGGGTAATCAGTGAATAAGGTCCGATGGAACGGGCATGCATCTTGTCGTCTACCATGTGGCCAAGCTTCAGCATATAGATCACACCCACTGTTGCGGGCTGATCAAAACGTTCACCAGTTCCACCGTCGTACAGATAAACTTTTCCGTTTTCCGGCAAATTGGCTTGGGTCATATAGCCATTGATCTGATCAATGTGGGCTCCGTCGAAAATCGGGCTGGAAAATGTAAGGCCGAGTTTCTGGCCCGCCCATCCCAAAACGGTTTCATAAATCTGACCAAGGTTCATACGTGAAGGTACCCCAAGTGGATTTAAAACAATGTCTACCGGTGTACCGTCTTCAAGGAAAGGCATATCTTCCTGGCGAACAATCTTGGCAACAATACCTTTGTTACCATGCCGTCCGGCCATTTTGTCCCCAACCTTTAGCTTACGCTTTTTAGCAAGATACACTTTCGCCAGCTGTACAATTCCCGTAGGCAATTCATCACCAACGGTAGCCGTGAACTTCCGGCGGTTATAAGTACCCAGCAAATCTTTGTACTGTATGGAATAATTGTGCAGCAACTCCCTGATCAGCTGGTTTTTCTTCTTGTCGGTGGTCCAGTTGTTGGGATTGATGGTCAGGTAATCCAGACCATGTAATATTTTCTGTGTAAATTTAGTCCCCTTGACAACCACTGATTCCTTCAAACTGTTTGACACACCCTGAGATGTCTTACCGGACACAAGAATGATTAGCTTGTCTACCAGTTTGGTTCTGAGATCTGCCGCTTTCTGTTTGAACTCGGTATCCAGTTTTTCAACATAGGCCTTTTCCTTGGTCTTCGCTTTGCGATCCTTGATAATTCTGGAAAACAACTTCTTGTCGATAATAATCCCTTTTGTAGCCGGTGGGGCTTTCAGGGAAGCATCCTTCACATCCCCCGCCTTGTCGCCAAAAATAGCACGCAGAAGTTTTTCCTCAGGGGTGGGATCGGTTTCTCCTTTAGGGGTTATTTTGCCGATCAGGATATCACCTTCATTTACTTCGGCACCAATACGTATCAGACCGTTTTCATCAAGGTCTTTGATGGCATCGGCACTTACGTTAGGAATATCACTGGTCAGTTCTTCGGCACCACGCTTGGTATCCCTCACATCCAGTGAAAATTCCTCAATATGAATGGAAGTAAATATATCGTCACGAACAATTTTTTCAGACACCACGATGGCATCCTCAAAATTATAGCCCTTCCATGGCATGAAGGCCACTTTCAGGTTACGTCCAAGGGCAAGCTCGCCATTTTTGGTCGCATAACCTTCGCAAAGCAGCTGTCCTTTTTTCACTTTCTGCCCTTTTCTGACAATGGGTTTCAGACTAAGACAGGTGTTCTGATTGGTTTTGCTGAATTTTGTAAGCTGATAGGTACGTTCATCATCTTCAAAACTGACAAGCCTTTCATCTTCGCTTCTGCTGTAGCGGATTACGATGGTGTCGGAATCAACATATTCCACTGTGCCATTGCCTTCTGCATGCAGAAGCACCCTTGAGTCGTTGGCAACGCGTTTTTCAAGACCGGTACCTACAATAGGCACCTCCGGGTTAATGAGCGGCACAGCCTGCCTCATCATGTTACTACCCATGAGTGCGCGGTTTGCGTCATCATGTTCCAGGAAAGGGATCAGGGATGCCGCGATAGAGGCGATCTGGTTGGGTGCCACATCCATCAGTTTGATCTTGGGAGGCTCCACGATGGGATAATCGGCCTGGTATCTTACCTTGATCCATTCATCAACAAATTGGCCGTCTTTCCCGATGGGTACATTGGCCTGACTGATGATTTCGGTCTCTTCTTCTTCAGCCGAAAGGTAAACAGGAGGCTTTCCAAAATCCACTTTCCCGTCTTCAACCTTGAAATAGGGTGTTTCAATAAAACCCAGTTCATTTACTTTCGCATAAACGCATAGTGACGAGATCAGTCCGATATTGGGTCCTTCCGGGGTTTCAATGGTACATAAACGGCCGTAATGTGTAAAATGAACGTCTCTCACCTCGAAGCCGGCCCTTTCCCTTGAAAGACCTCCCGGACCGAGTGCCGACATTCTGCGTTTGTGGGTAATCTCTGCCAGCGGGTTTGTCTGATCCATAAACTGGGACAGCTGGTTGGTGCCAAAGAAAGAGTTGATCACGGAAGAAAGCGTCTTTGCATTGATCAGATCCGTGGGAGCAAACACTTCATTGTCACGCACGTTCATCCTTTCGCGGATAGTACGCGCCATACGGGCCAATCCCACACCAAATTGTGCATACAACTGTTCACCTACAGTACGCACACGCCGGTTGCTCAAGTGGTCGATGTCGTCAACATCCGCTTTGGCATTAACAAGCTCAATGAGGTATTTTACGATACAGATGATGTCTTCTTTGGTTAGCACCTTTACATCCATTGGGGTGTTCAGGTTCAGTTTCCTGTTTATGCGATATCGCCCAACGTCACCAAGATCATAACGCTTATCAGAAAAGAAGAGTTTTTCGATCATACTGCGTGCGGTTTCATCATCGGGTGGGTCAGCATTGCGCAACAGCCGGTAGATAAATTCCACAGCCTCCTTCTCTGAGTTGGTGGTGTCTTTTTGTAAAGTATTATAGACCAGTATGTAGTCATTCACATTTAAACCTTCCTTATGCAGGATGATGGTCTTTACTTCAGCTTCGAGAATCTGTTCAATGTGTTCATTTTCCAGCACCGTTTCACGGTCGATGATTACCTCGGTACGTTCAATGGAAACCACCTCACCCGTGTCTTCATCAACAAAGTCTTCCACCCACGATCTGAGTACCCTTGCAGCCAGTTTCCGCCCAACATATTTTTTCAGGCCGGTTTTGGTCACTTTTACTTCATCGGCAAGGTCGAATATCTCAAGGATGTCCTTATCGGTTTCAAAACCGATAGCCCTTAAGAGGGTTGTTACCGGAAGCTTCTTTTTTCGGTCGATGTAAGCGTACATCACATTGTTGATATCTGTCGCGAATTCGATCCAGGACCCTTTAAAGGGGATGATGCGCGCGCTGTAGAGCTGTGTTCCGTTGGCATGAACACTGGTGCCAAAAAACACGCCGGGAGATCGATGCAATTGGGAAACAACGACCCGCTCGGCACCATTGATCAGGAACGTACCTCTGGGCGTCATATAAGGGATTGTTCCCAGGTAAACGTCCTGAATAATAGTTTCAAAATCCTCATGTTCAGGATCGGTGCAATAGAGTTTTAATTTTGCTTTCAGGGGGACACTATAGGTCAGCCCCCTTTCTATACATTCCTGAATGGAATATTTTGGGGGGTCAATAAAATAGTCCAGGAATTCCAGTACAAAATTGTTCCTGGCATCTGAAATGGGAAAATTTTCGCTAAACACCTTAAATAATCCCTCATTTTTTCTATTTTCAGGAGTTGTCTCTAACTGGAAAAAGTCCTGGAAGGACTTTATTTGAATTTCTAGAAAATCGGGATAGTCAAAATGGGTGATTACCGTTCCGAAATTTACCCTTTCTTCGTTTGTTTGTTTTGCTGTCAAGGCTTGAAGGTTTGAAGTTACTAAAAGCTAATTATAGAAGAAACAGTATAACCGATAATAAAGATCAGACTTCTACAGCGAATGAACCATTCGGCAGAAGTCTAATCTTTATTGATTTTTTGTGCAGGTTTACTTTACCTCCACTTCTGCTCCGGCTTCCTCGAGCTGTTTTTTCAGTGATTCGGCTTCGTCTTTTGTAACTCCCTCTTTGATAGCTTTGGGTGCGCCATCAACCAGTTCTTTTGATTCTTTCAGGCCGAGGCTGGTAAGCTCTTTCACGAGTTTCACCACAGCGAGTTTGGATGAGCCTGCTGCTTTGAGTATCACGTCAAATTGTGTTTGTTCTTCAACAGCTTCACCGGCGGCTTCACCTCCGGCGGCAGCAACTGCAACAGGTGCTGCCGCTGCAGGCTCAATACCATATTCTTCTTTTAAAATTGTTGCCAATTCATTAACCTCCTTTACGGTCAGGTTAACCAACTGTTCTGCAAAAGCTTTCAAATCTGCCATTTTCTTATTGTTTTAATTGGGTTTTACTTTTCAAAAATTCACGTTTAATGATACGATCTAGCTTTCTTTTTCAGAAAGTGTTTTCACAACACCTGCAATGGTGTTTCCTCCCGATTGAAGAGCAGAAACAACGTTTTTGGCAGGTGATTGCAGCAATGCGATGAGATCACCGATCAGTTCTTCTCTTGATTTGATGCTGGCCAGCGTGTCAAGCTGATCATCCCCAATAAAAATTGCTTCTCCGATATAAGCACCCTTGAGCAGGGGCTTGTCAATCTTGAGCCTTTTATTGGCCTTGCGAAATTCCTTGATCAGCTTTGCGGGCAAGTTACCTGTATCGGCGATCATTACAGAAGTGGCTCCCACCAGGGCCTCGTACAAGGGCTCCAGGTTTTTCTCACTTTTTTCCATGGCTTTTTTCAGCAGTGTATTTTTCACCACCTCCATGGAAACATTGCGCCTGTAGCATAATCTCCGCAGGTTGTTGATGGTCTCCACATTCAAGTCAGAAGTATCAGTCAGATATATGACATCACTGTTTTTCAGCTTTTCTGTCAGTGATTCAATGATCTGATATTTTTTTTCTCTGGTTTTCATAAATCGTAAACTTCTTTACAGGTGAAGCACCTTTCGTTTATAATGTTACTGATTTAGTTTCAACCTGGATGCCCGGGCTCATGGTGCTCGACATATAAATGCTACGCACGTACGTGCCTTTGGCAGCGGCAGGTTTTAAACGGATGATGGTTTGGATGAGCTCTTTGGCATTTTCCAGGATTTTCTCCTTTTCAAAAGAAACCTTTCCGATACCGGCGTGAATAATACCAAACTTATCCACTTTGAAGTCGATCTTACCGGCCTTTACATCTGACACTGCTTTTCCAATGTCCATGGTAACCGTACCAGCTTTTGGATTGGGCATGAGGCCACGGGGCCCAAGGATACGTCCCAGGGCACCAACTTTAGGCATCACATTGGGAGTGGTAATGACCACATCCACATCGGTCCAGCCGCCTTTGATCTTCTCCACATATTCATCCAAACCAACATAATCAGCTCCGGCTGCTTTTGCTTCATCTTCCTTTTCAGGACCACAAAGCACCAATACACGAACGGTTTTACCTGTACCATGCGGCAGCGTAACCACACCCCTGACCATTTGGTTGGCTTTACGGGGATCTACCCCAAGCCTGACGTCAAGGTCAACAGATGCATCAAATTTGGTATAGTTGATCTTTTTAACGAGATCTGCTGCTTCGGATAAGGTATATACCGCTGTTCTATCGAACTTCGACAGAGCTTCTTTTTGGTTTTTCGTTAATTTAGCCATTTTTCAGTTTGCGTTAAGCTTAATAATTCATTGCTCATGACGTGCAGCTGCAACGACATTAAGCAGGGCGTTCCCCTTTGATACGTATTCCCATACTGCGTGCGGTACCGGCAACCATATTCATTGCCGAATCCAGGGTGAAGCAGTTAAGGTCAGGCATCTTTTCCTCAGCGATCACTTTTACCTTATCCCAGGTAATGGTGGCGACTTTGGTCCTGTTGGGTTCTGCCGAGCCGGATTTAATTTTGGCAGCTTCACGCAACTGCACGGCAACAGGCGGGGTTTTAATGATAAAGTTGAAAGACTTATCTTTGAAAACCGTGATGATCACGGGGATCACCTTACCTGCCTTGTCTTGCGTACGGGCATTGAACTGCTTGCAAAACTCCATGATATTTACCCCTTTGGCACCCAATGCCGGGCCAACGGGAGGAGATGGATTGGCAGCGCCCCCCTTTATTTGCAGCTTAATGATTCCACTAACTTCTTTTGCCATGTTTAAAATTGTTTTTCATTTAAGGGGATTAACATTTCCAGCCAATTGATAAGAAAAAACCGCACATCAGTCGGAGGTTACTTCTCCAAAATAAGGACAGCTATTCCTTCTCAACCTGCATGAAACTCAATTCCAAAGGTGTCTTACGACCGAAAATCTTTACCATCACCTTCAATTTTTTCTTCTCTTCATTGATTTCCTCGATAACACCTGAGAAACTGTTAAACGGTCCGTCAGTAACTTTTACTGTTTCCCCTACTATGAAAGGAACAGTAAGTTCTTCTTGTTTGCCCGACAATTCATCAACCTTGCCTAAAATACGGTTAACTTCTGACGGGCGGAGAGGTACAGGGTCAGCACCAGAGCCCAAAAAACCCAATACCCCGGGAATGTTCCTGATAATATGCGGTATTTCTCCTACCAAAGCTGCTTCAACGAGTACATAACCAGGAAAATAGTTTCGCTCAGTGCTTACTTTTTTTCCTTTACGCACCTGATAAACCTTTTCAGTAGGAATCAGTACTTGCGATACATAATCCTCCAGCCCCAGCCTCGTGATTTCATTATCAAGGTATTGTTTCACCTTTTTCTCACTACCGCTGACAGCCCGGACAACATACCATTTTTTAACTTGCTCGCTCATACTAATCTAGAAATCTGATTTCCGCATAAATCTTGTGTAACCGACAAAAGTCGTCAATGAAAGACACATTGTTCAGGCCACTACAAGTCGGGATCATTACAAAAAGAGACGGTAAAATTGATCAAGAACGGAGCTAAAGGAAATATCCATCAAATAAACGATTAATGCGATTATAAGGGAAGCAATAGATACTACCACTGCGCTATTCTGCAGGTCACTCCATGAGGGCCAGGAAACCTTGTTGATCAACTCATCATAAGATTCTCTGATATAGGCTCTGATTTTCTTCATATCTTTTGAATGTTCAACTATTTGCACGGGTGGAAGGAATCGAACCCTCAACCAACGGTTTTGGAGACCGCTACTCTACCAATTGAGCTACACCCGTGTAAAACAGAAGTTCTTGGTGACAAGCACCACATGCAGCGAATTGTCACCAAAAACCTTCTAAAATAAGATGTTAGTCAACAATTTCAGTTACCTGTCCGGCGCCTACCGTACGTCCACCCTCACGGATCGCAAAGCGGAGACCTTTGTCCATGGCAACGTCAGCGATCAGCTCAACATTGATGGTGAGGTTATCGCCAGGCATTACCATTTCGCGTCCTTCGGAAAGCATGATCTCACCGGTAACGTCAGTTGTACGGAAGAAGAACTGCGGACGATATTTGTTGCCAAATGGCGTGTGGCGACCGCCTTCTTCTTTTTTCAAAACGTAAACCTCTGCTTTGAACTTCCTGTGGGGCTTCACAGAGCCTGGCTTACAAATTACCATACCACGGGTGATGGCATCCTTATCAATACCACGGAGCAGCAAACCGGTGTTGTCGCCAGCTTCACCACGGTCGAGGATTTTGCGGAACATTTCCACACCGGTTACTACCGACTTGAGCTTTTCAGCACCCATACCGATAATTTCAACGGGATCACCACTGTTGATTACGCCGGTTTCGATACGACCTGTAGCAACGGTTCCACGTCCTGTGATTGAGAATACGTCCTCAACGGGCATCAGGAAGTCCTTGTCAACATCACGCTGTGGCAGCGGG
The DNA here is from genome assembly GCA_007695305.1 of Bacteroidia bacterium. GTDB lineage: Bacteria > Bacteroidota > Bacteroidia > Bacteroidales > UBA7960 > PUPG01. The sequence continues at coordinate 62,074 of REEA01000108.1, read as the reverse complement.
ATAAAATTGTCAACGGCATCCATCAGCTCAACAATCTTTTCTACCCATTTTGGTTCGTTGTTCAGCCCACCGAGAGCGGATCCCTGGATTACGGGGATGTTGTCACCGTCGAACTCATAGAAAGACAGCAGCTCACGGATTTCCATTTCTACGAGCTCCAGAAGCTCTTCATCATCAACGAGGTCAACCTTATTCATGAATACTACGAGCTGAGGAACACCAACCTGACGGGCCAAAAGAATATGCTCACGTGTTTGTGGCATGGGACCGTCGGTTGCAGCAACTACGAGGATCGCGCCGTCCATCTGGGCAGCACCCGTTACCATGTTCTTAACATAGTCGGCGTGTCCGGGACAGTCAACGTGAGCGTAGTGCCTTGCCTCTGTTTGATACTCAACGTGTGCCGTATTGATTGTGATACCTCTTTCTTTCTCTTCCGGAGCGTTATCAATAGAATCGAACGACCTGATTTCAGACAATCCTTTTTCTGCCAACACTTGTGTAATCGCAGCGGTGAGTGTGGTTTTACCGTGGTCAACGTGACCAATGGTGCCAACATTCACGTGCGGCTTCGTACGTTGAAATTTTTCTTTTGCCATATCTTACTGGTGTTTAGGTTTAATTAAATGGGATTCAACAAATTGTTTAATTCATTATTCGTAGAGCCGATGACGGGAATTGAACCCGTGGCCTCTTCCTTACCAAGGAAACGCTCTACCCCTGAGCTACATCGGCAGGGATTCTGTTTGAGCGGAAAACGGGACTCGAACCCGCCACCTACAGCTTGGAAGGCTGTCGCTCTACCAGATGAGCTATTTCCGCTAACAAAGTGGGGGGGGAAGGATTCGAACCTCCGAAGGCGAAGCCAACAGATTTACAGTCTGCCCCATTTGACCGCTCTGGAACCCCCCCAAATATTTATCTTCTAAGAGCCGATGGAGGGATTCGAACCCCCGGCCAGCTGATTACAAATCAGCTGCTCTGACCAACTGAGCTACATCGGCATCAGGACCTTTTCAAAGAGCTTCGCAAAAAGGTCTGCAAATGTACAAAAGTTTTATTACCTACCAAAAAAACAATGATTTTTTTTTGAAAGTTTTAAAATTATAAGCCCCGCAATTTTTCTTTGTGCTTTTTAACCTGACGTTTCAATGCATCCACCGCATTGTCAACTGCTTCCTCAAATGTCTTCGACTGCTTCTTTGCAAACAGATCATTGCCGGGAATCAGCACACGGATCTCCGCTATCTTGTTCTCATTGTTGGAAGCAGCATCCAGCTTTAAGGTGACATCACATCCTATCACCCCATCGAAAAGATTGGAAAGCTTTGCTGTTTTTTCCCTGATAAAGTCCTCTAACTTAACATCTGCCTTAAAATGGATTGAACTGATCGTCAATTTCATGTTTCTTTGTCCTCCGAATTATTTAAGCCTTTGGATGGGCTTGTTTATAAACATGTTTGATTTTATCTATTGTATTGTGGGTGTATATTTGGGTAGCCGATAAATTTGCATGTCCAAGCAACTCTTTGATGGCATTCAAATCAGCACCATGATCAAGCATGTGCGTGGCAAAAGAATGACGCAGCACATGAGGACTCCTTTTTGTCCGGGTGGTAACCATACCAAGATAATGCCTGACCTTCCTGTAAACAAAAACAGGATAAAGCTGACGGCCTTTGTCTGTCAAAAAAAACCAGGACTCCCTGCCGGGTCCGAACTTACGCTCCTTTTGTGCCGTGTACCTGCTATATAAATCAACAATATGCTGAAGCAATGGAAGTATTCTCTCCTTGTTCCCCTTACCATAAACCCTCAAACGCATGGCTTGCGGATCCACGTCCTGCTCTCTCAATTGTATCAATTCCGACAAACGAATGCCGGTAGCGTACAATAACTCCAGCAACAAGCGATCACGCAAACCGGCAAAATCATCGTCCATAAAACTATCTTCCTCAAACAACCGCATCAGATTGCTCTCGTCAACCGATGCAGGCAAATTGCCAGGCTTTTTTACAGACCTGATCCTTAACATGGGATTCTTTTCAATGATGTTTTGCTTTTCCAGAAAACCGTAAAAAGAGCGCAAAGAAGATACTTTTCTGTTAATGGTGCTTTTTGCCGCTCCAATGCTGCTTAAGTCCGCAAACCATGTGCGAACCATGCCCGCATCCGCTAAATGGGCACTCCGCAAGGCAAACCGCTTTTCCAGGAACACCTCAAAACAGCCTATATCAGCCTTGTAGGCAGTTAACGTGTGTGGCGAACAACGCTTCACCTGCTGCATGTGATCCAGAAATATCTGCGAATATTCAACCATGTGGAAATGAAAAGAAGAAACCTTTGCGTTAAAGTTATGCCAAAAAAACGGCATTTGCAAAAATTTCTTCCAAAAAAAAAGGTTTATCCTTTGAGAGTTCTTTACTAAGCGTCCTGCTGATCCCTTAATTTTTGTATGTATATAGCCTTAAGCTTCTCTTCCCTCTTCTTCACAGAAGGCTTCGTAAATTTTTGACGATCTCTCAACTCCCTGATTATGCCTGTTTTTTCAAACTTGCGCTTCATTTTTTTCAACACACGGTCAATGTTTTCGCCTTCTTTAATCGGAATAATAATCATATTGTCCTCTTTTTAATTGATTTTTAATTAGATAACGGACGTTTTTTTGGTAAAAATCGGATGCAAAAATACCAATGATTTTCTTATTTACAAAATCTTTAAGAAGATTTTTTTAAAAAAGCAGCCATTGTTTGCAAAAATCAACCTACAAAACCCGGATCAGAAAATCTGTCATCAGCCGATACAGATGCAATCGGGCATTCCCGCGAAAAATGGCATGATCCTGATCCGGGTAGATCATCAGCTCAAAATCAATACCCGAATTAACAAGGGCACTCACCATTTCAATGGTATTTTGATAATGCACGTTATCGTCAGCGGTGCCATGCACCAGCAGGAAATCGCCCCTGATCTTATCCACATGGTTTATGGGCGAATTGTCATCATAACCTTGAGGGTTTTCCTGTGGGGTACGCATGTACCTTTCAGTGTAAATGGTATCATAAAAGCGCCAGCTTGTGACCGGGGCTACCGCAATGGCAGCACTGAACACATCTGCCCCTTTGGCCAGGCATAACGAAGACAAATAACCACCGTAGCTCCATCCGAAAATGGCAATCCGGCCGGCATCTATATAGTCAAGTGAGCCCAGGTATTTGGCAGCCTCTATCTGATCAATGGTCTCATATTTGCCAAGCTGAAGGTAGGTCATCTTCCTGAAGGCTTCCCCCCTGCCGCCGGTACCCCTGTTGTCAACAGTCACCACAATATACCCCTCCCGGGCAAGCATCTGAAACCAAACTCCGTTAAATGGGTTCCAATGATCAACCACCGCCTGATGACCGGGACCACCGTAAACATACATCAATACCGGATATGTATTGCGCTCATCAAAATCGGGTGGTTTGATCATTTGCCCTTTCAAAAGCACGTCTTCTGAGGTGCGAAAACTGAAAAATACAGGCTCAACAAAACCATGTGCAGCCACCCGGCTCACCAAGTCCCCATTGTCTTCCAGTACCTGCACAAGCCCTCCGTCTGCTTGGTGGATGCTATAAACAGGCGGATGAGATGCCCCGGAAAAACGGTTGATAAAAAAACGAAAGCCCTCACTGAAAGTAGGTGAATGGGTGCCGTTCCCGACTGTCAGCCGTCGCCCGTCACGGCCATCCAAACCAACTGCATAAAGGTGATTTGTGAGCGGTGATTCCTTGCGCGCCACATAATACACCAATGCATTCTGTTCATCCACACCATGAAAGCCGGTCACATCAAAATCGCCTTGTGTCACCGCCCTAAGCTCCCTGTTCTCCATATCATAGAGGTAAATATGGTTGTAACCGCTCATTTCACTGGTAAATATAAAATGCTGGCCGTCAGCTAAAAAGCGAAGATCGAAAGTGATGTCGATAAACCACGGGTTGGTTTCTTCATAAAGCAGGCTGCTTTCTCCGGTATTGACATCTGCCAGCATCAATTCCAAATGATTCTGATGCCTGTTGAGCCTTTGAAATGACAATTGCTCAGGGTTTCGGGTCCATTGAAATCGCGGAATATACTGGTCTGTTTCCTCACCTGTATCAACACGAACCGTTTCACCGGTTTCAATGTCATAAATGTGCAAGGTTACTATGGCGTTATCCTCACCGGCTTTGGGGTATTTAAACCGGTATTCTGAAGGATACAGTGCACCGTATTTCATCATCACAAACTCCTTCACATGTGATTCATCAAAACGCATAAAAGCAATGCGTCGTCCATCCGGCGACCATTCAAAACCTTTTGTAATATAAAACTCTTCCTCGTATACCCAGTCAGTCGTGCCATTGATGATCTCATTGTATTTACCATCGCTGGTTACGGCATATTCAGTGCCTGAGTCCAGTTCCTTAATATAAAGGTTGTTTTGCCTGACGAACGCCACCTTGCTGCCATCCGGAGAAAAGTGGGGCAACCGTTGTTTTGTGCCTTCTGAAAGCGGAACCAACGTATTATTTTCAGTATCCCATATGTGGTACTCGGCCCGCCTCGACCTGCGGTAAATGGATTCCTGTTGTACGCCAATGAGCAACAGACGCTCATCCGGACTGAAAGCATAGGTGTCGATCCTGAGGGGTTTGCCATCATTATCTTCCAGCCAACCTGCGGTGCTGAATACATTCCTTACCAGTTCTCCCGTATCATAGCGGTGCATATCTATGTTTGTATGATCGCGGATAAGTGTGTAGTGCAGCCCGTCTTGCATGGATAATCCCCTGTTGATGGTTTTAGGCGCAAAATAGCGCTCCTGCCAAAGCTTTTCAAGGGTGATTTTCTCCGTTTGTGCCTGCACACCCGTGGCCAAGCAAAACACTGAAAATGCAATCAAAAGATAAAAACGGAATGACTTCATAAGTAAAGGATTAAAATTGGTTCAAGTATCTATAAAATTTGGTTTCCTGCAAGCTGACAGGACATGCATTTGTCCCGTGAATGATTAATGTGGATAAAATGCATCCTCAATATGGCTGAGCCGGTATTTCTGATCTTTAAACAATACAGATATGATATCAAAACGGATTTCAAGGTCCAGCTCATTTTTTGACACATAGTGATTTGCTGCCTTGATCAGCATGCGTTGTTTGTGCTTGGTAACAAAAACTTCCGGCTCTCCGAAAAAATTGCTGCTTCTTGTTTTCACCTCTACGATTACAAGAGTGTTTCCCTGTCGGGCAATGATGTCTATCTCCTGGTGATTGGATTGCCAGTTGGTTTCCAGTATCTGGCAGCCCTGCTGCTTCAGGTGTTCGGCAGCAATGGTTTCACCGGTTTGACCGATATCGTGTGATTGAGCCATTGATTCAGCAACGGGTTTCTTTCATTTGGTAAACTGCACTGTATGTGTAAAAGGTTTCATAAGAATCAGACTGGCCTTGCTTCATGCCTCTTCTTCAAAAACAGAAAACTCATAATATTCCATAATGGGGTTTGCCAGCAGTTTTTTACATGCGGTTTCTATTGTTTCTGCAGCCTGATTTTTGTTGTCAGCTTCCACCAGGAGGCTGATATGTTTGCCAACCCGCACATTGGAGATCTGCGGAAGATCAAGGTTTTTCATGCTGCCTGTTATTGCCTTTCCCTGTGGGTCAAGCAATGCCTTGAGTGGCATAACGGTTATTTCGGCACGGAATTTCATGTTTGTCAATAATAGATTATTGTGGATTTATTGAACAATCTCTGACCAATACAAAGAGCTGAGATCATCATCAATGACCTTTCCCCGATAACAACCAATGATCAGCCAGTGACAAAATTATATAAAAAATAAGGAATAAGGGTGCAGCTGCCAAACCAAAAGTTATCAACAAAATCAGGCAACCGGCAAGAAAAATGTATCGAATGCGATTCTCTGCCCATTTCCACGAATGTATTTTAAGTGAGAACATCTTAACCGGTGCGACCAACATGGCTGACAGCAAAAAGGTCATGCCTAAAAGCAACCAATACGATTCGGTGAAGATTATGAACATCTTGTATATGGTGTGTTCGGGTGAAGTGAACGCCAGGACAAAAGGGACTGAGGCAATCAGCAGGCCGTTGGCAGGAGTTGGGAGTCCCTGGAAAAAAGTGGACTGATTATCTTCGGCTGCAAAGATAGCCAGGCGCAGTGCAGAAAAAACTGTGATGAGAAATGCAGGCAATGACCAAACAAAATAACCAGTTTCGGGTTTACATGATAATAAAACGGCCTGCATGTAGTGAAACAGGATAGCTGCGGGAGCCAATCCAAAGCTGACCATATCTGCCAGTGCATCTAACTGTTTGCCGATGTTTGAACCGGCTTTCAACCACCTTGCCAGGGCACCGTCAAGAAAGTCAATGACAGCACACAAACCAATCAGCAGAGATGCTGTTGGCAGAAAACCTGCAAAAACGTAAGCTACCGCTGTGCAACCCAGAAACAGATTGATCATGGTAAGGGTGTTCGGTATGTATTTCATCAGCACATAATTATTATCGTATGATGAGATGAAACGCCCATGACAGGATTTTTGACACACAGGGGTATGATTACAGGCTCCGGGCGCTGAAGAAACGAGGTTGAGAAGATGCGGGGATGCGTCAGTAAAAGAGCAAACGAGCTGATAAGCAATAGCAAACCCGGACATTTAAACATTTCGACATTTTGACATTTCGACATTTTGACAAATTTTAAACAGATCAACCCTCAAAACAAATCATTACTCCCGTGCGTGTCAATTCTTGTATATGGAGGTTTCATACCATTATATTAATGATGGAAATACCGGGAAACAACCGGTGTTTATTTTTTGGCTGTCAAACAGATGTCATGCAAAAATAACGTAACAGACAACAAATTGCATTGTTAAATGAAACGCAGCGATTTTGACAAATTTCCATTAAAAGAGAAGGTATACAGGGTATTGGAATCCGGAAGACCCATTGCCGACAGGCTGTTTTTGTATTTTCAAATACGCCTGTATGCCTTCGATGATTTCTTTGTGGAAGTTTGGTATATACCTTCCACCAACAAAATTGACCGCGTTGAGAGCCTGAACATGGATGACGTGCTGAAGATATACGACAGCAAGTTTAATATATCAGACCTTCTAAAATAACATCCTCTCTTAATGCCTTGACCGATCGGGGAAAGGTGGAACAGGATGTATTTTTTGGTCATAGTCTTCCATGCGTCTGAGTGCTTCTTCAATGGCACGGTTCAGTTGCTGGTCGATGCCGTCGAATTCCATAGCCGGGTCATTTTCAACGTATATATCAGGATCCACCCCAATGCCTTCGATGATCCACTCCTGGCCATGAATATCATAGGGAGCAAACTCCGGCTTTGACAGGGTTCCGCCGTCAATAAAAGGCAGAGAGCCCCGGATTCCTACCACGCCACCCCAGGTAGTTGTTCCGATGAGCGGCCCAAGACCAAGCTTTTGAAACTGATAGGGGAAAAGGTCGCCATCGGAAGCAGAATACTTATCTATCAGGCAAACCTTAGGCCCAAGGTGTATTTGGGCCGGTCGTGTTCCCGGAACAACATTACGCTGCATAGATAAGCCGGTAAGCTCCCTTGACAACCGCTCAATTAGCATTGGCGACACATTGCCACCACCGTTACCCCTGACATCTATAATCAAAGCTTCTTTTCGCAATTGCGGGTAAAAATGCTTGACAAACTCATTGAGCCCGCCTGGGCCCATATCGGGAACATGGATATAACCAACCCTGCCATCGGTAGCTTCACTCACTTTCCGGATATTATCCTGGACCCAGTTATAATAATAGAGATCCGCTTCATCGGCTATTGGTACCACGATCACATCCCGCGCACCATCCTTGCGCGGCCTGCTATTCACACTAAGCTCCACTTGCTGACCGGCAGTGCCTTTGAGTGCTTTGAACACATTGACCAGTTCACTGGTGGGTTGTCCGTTCACTGCAATGATATAATCACCCTCACTAACATCCACGCCTAACTCTGTAAGGGGTGAACGACGGGAAGAATTCCAGTTCTCCCCCATTAGAATACGGTCGATCCTGAAATAACCGGATTCGTGCCGGCTCATTTCCGCACCCAACAGTCCCATGGGTATCCTTTCAACCTGCGGAACATCACCACCACCAACATAGGCATGCCCCACGTTGAGCTCCCCAACCAATTCACCAAGTATGTATGTGAGATCAAGACGATTATTTACATAATCAACCAACGGGCGATATTTCTCCCGCATAGCCTCCCAGTCAACACCATGCATGTTTGGGGCATAGAAAAAGTCACGCATCTGACGCCAGGTTTCGTTGTATATCTGCTCCCATTCTTCTTGAAGATTAACCCAAACCTTCATATTGGATACATCAACAAAATCACTTACGGAAAAGGATGAGCGGGGCGTATCTATCACGGCATAACGACCCCGGTGCAATACCAGCATTTTCTGATTGTTGGCACTGATGGCGTATCCGTTGATCTCGGCAAGATTGGTTTCCTGGCGGCTGTCCATGTTAAACATCATGAGACTGGACCGGTTGTCCCCAAATGAACGCTTCATATAATAAATATGATTGCCAACAGCATTGATTGACCAATAGGTTGATACATCAACAGGCAATGCAGCGATACGGTGTTTGATGTTTTCCCGGTCGATTTCGATGCGTAGCTCACCATCGTTGGATGAACCTTTCCCCCCGTTTTCTCCGTTGTCAATTTTCACTTCATTGTTTTCCGGCTCCAGAAACGAAGACACATCCTCGCGAAGGGTGACGAAATAAACGCGGCTCATATCTGTGTAGGCATGATTCCACTCCGTACGGCTATAAATGGGGTTAAAGTCACGGTTGGAGCTGAATAACAGATATTTACCGCGATCACAGAAGCTGGGACTTGAGGAAGCATACCATCCGCTTGTTACAGGAAATGACTCACCACTGTCGAGCTTGTAAACAAATATCCTGGAATAGTGATCCCTCTCAGGTCGTGTATACGTGATCCAACGGCTGTCGGGCGACCAGTTGTATTGTGTGATCTCGCCTGCTTCAGCCTGATCCACGATGGTAACTTCTTTTGTATTGACATCCACGTATTGCAGCCGCAACTTTTTATCCGACCATAAAATTTTGGTAGCATCGGGCGACCAGCTTAGGGTGTATTTATAGGTGTCGGAATCGCGGGTTAACCGGGTGGCATCACCGCGTCCATCCTGGGGGATGATAAATATTTCATCCTCGCCTGTCACATCAGATATATAAGCAATATACCGGCCATCAGGCGACCATGTTACATTGCGCTCGTGCACGCCGGATGTTTCTGTAAGATTGCGCGTGATACCACTTTTGGCAGGAACACTCCACACATCACCCCGCGCACCAAACGTAACACGGTTGCCATCAGGAGCGATGGAAGCGGTGCGAATCATCTGGGAAGCATCTTTGCGTTGACGCCTGCCCATCGCCATATCTTCCGCGATACGGATCACGATTCTCTCGATGGCTTCCATACCCAGGTCAAAAAGATATAAATAACCTCCGTTTTCAAAAATAATGGCATCATTGCCAAGAGATGGGAACTTAATATCGAATTCTTCAAAATGTGTAAGTTTCCGGGTCTGTTCCGTTACCATATCATATACAAAAAGATTCATCCGGGCGTCCCGGTCCGAAAGAAAATACACCCGGTTATCCACCCACATGGGAAAAACATCCTGTGACTGGTTATTGGTGAGATTAACCGTTGTACGGTCGCGCAAGTCATGCAGCCAAATATCATCGGCCATACCCCCGGCATAATATTTCCAGGTGCGGAACTCTCTGAATACCCGGTTGTACACAAATCGCTCACCGGTATCATCGAAGCTGATCCATCCCCCTTCGGGCACAGGTATTTGTTCAGGAAGCCCACCGTGAATACTAACCGTAAATAAAGAACCCTTAAATGAATTAAAAGACCGTTTTCGCGAACGGAAAACTACGGTTTCATTGTCTTTCCATCCCATAACAATATTATTGGGACCCATTCGATCCGAAAGATCGTCACGACCCAGGGTAGCGGTATAGGTTAAACGGGTAGGTACACCTCCGCCGGCGGGCATCAAATATACTTCTGTATTGCCGTCGTATTGCGCCGTAAAAGCGATGTGTGTGCCATCGGGGCTAAATCGCGCAAACATTTTGTAGCCTGGGTGGTTCGTGAGCTTTCGTGCGATACCGCCGGAACGGTCAACAGTGTACAAATCACCGGCATAGGTAAAGACCACCTGATCTTCATATACCGCCGGAAAACGCAACAGCCTTGCTTCGTCAGCTTTTGTGGCTGACAAAAAAGTCAGCACCATGAGTAACAAAATTGCCAATCTGGATTTTTTCATTTGTCTGATATTTTTGAAAATAAAAGTATAGTTTGTCTTGTCAGCAAATATAATATTTTTATGTGGATGGAATAGCCCCGGCTTTCCTGTAATGTGTCAGGCCGTCTTTTTTAACATGGCAACGAATCAAAATACCGATACAATAAATAAGGACAGACCCGCGCCCACCACATTTTTATAAACCTGCTGTAAAAATCAGAACAGGATGCGGAAGCTGCGGATTAAAAAAACAAGAGTTCTGCGATCTTTATTTTTTAAAGCTTTTATGAACAATTGTTAACCAGCCTTTGTTATATGGTCAAAATACAAATTTCTTTTGTGAAACAATTAACATCTTTATTCATTATTAAAACCTATCATATTATGGAAGAAACAAAAGTAAGCCAGCAAGAAATTGTAAGAATGCCCCTTATTGGAGATCCTGCGCCCTCGTTCCATGCCAAAACAACCATGGGCCCCATTAATTTTCCGGAAGATTACAAGGGGAAGTGGGTCATTTTGTTCAGCCACCCTGCAGACTTCACGCCAGTATGCACCACCGAATTCATGACATTTGCCACCATGCAGGAAGAGTTTCGCAAGCTGAACACCGAACTGATCGGTCTTTCTATCGACAGCATATACGCGCACATTGCATGGCTGCGCACCATCAAGGAGAAAATTGAATTCAATGGGATGAAAAATGTGGAGGTGAACTTCCCCGTGATTGAAGACCTGAAAATGGACGTATCAAAGAAGTTTGGCATGGTGCAGCCCAATGCTTCAACAACACAGGCAGTTCGTGCAGTCTTTATTATGGACCCCGACGCAAAAGTCAGGGCTATCCTCTATTACCCGCTAAGCACGGGAAGAAACATGGATGAGATCAAGCGAATGGTCATTGCCATGCAAAAGGCCGACAATGACCAGGTAGCAACTCCCGCCAACTGGCAACCGGGCGACGATGTGATCATTCCTCCCCCCGGTTCATGCGGCGTCGCCAAAGACCGTGTAGAAAATAAGGATGAGGACAAGTATTGCCTCGACTGGTTTATGTGCTTCAAAAAGGAAAAGTAATTTTTTCATAACTGACATGTAAAACGGCTGCCTGTTTAATCGGGCAGCCGTTTTTTTTTGAAATGAATGCATGCAGATGGTGTATAAACCTGAAATTTGTCAGGTGTTGTTTAGCACATGCATAACATAAAAGCCTTATGGCAGGGATCACCGTTTCTCATAGCGGAAATACTTGACCACGAAGTCGCTTTCAGAAAAATCATTGCGATTTCTCCTAACCATATTGTTAATAATCACATTCATGGTGGTATCATTGAATGCCTTTTCATTTCGCAATACCCGTACCGTGGAACCGTTAAAAAAGATTTCAATCTTGTTTGGTTCCCATAAACAGGCATATTTATTAAAATTTCTTGAAGGATTGTTGCCCATGAAAAATCTTTCTGCACCAATTCCACCATCTTCTTTGATATGAAAATTCGTTTCCACCTTGAAAAGCTCCCAAAACCTTGGAAATTTAATATCACGGTAATCACCCCTGTCATTGCTGTAACCCTCAAAAATATCAATTTCAGGAGGCCAGCTGTCATAGGACCACATCCAGAAAGCAGGCCAAAGATTTTTACCCTCCGGGAGTTTTGCTTCGATCTCAAAATAACCGTATCCAAACCGGTGAGTACAACTCACCAGACCAACACCAAAAAGATGTGTAAACTTTGTCCGTTCAAAATATTTCGGATTGCGTTTTGTAAGCAGATGCAAATAACCCCTGTCGTCAATATTTACACAGGAAGGATCCATCCATCCACGCAGGTTTGTTGGATATACATTGCCCCAGCGTTCCTGTTTACGCCATTCATAACCACACCAATTGATTGTTTCCATTTTATTCTTTTTGATGATCAATAAATATCTTGTATTTGCACTGCAAAACCGGTACACGGACGCAAAGCAAAATATCTTTACGGTAAAAATAATGAATTTATTGATGAAAACAGTATTTTTTTTCAAACACAGCCGGACAAAACAGCGGATAAACAGTTTGACAATATTTGGTGTTATTGTGTTTTCGTAAAAAATAACCACTATATTTTTAATGAATGTCCATTATAATTTGGAATTTACAAATATTGTTATAATTTTGTGAGACTGTAAAAATTATTCAGTAATTCTAAAAAAAGTTATTATCTATGAAAAAAGTATTACTATCGACGCTAATTCTGCTTTTGGGCGCATTTGTCGTACAGGCGAATGTTAGTAGCTATTATCTTGACCATGCTGCCATCGACCAGATGTTTGAGCAGGCTGAGCAGGTGGATATGTTCGCTATGAACACCATGGCACCATTGGCCGGCACTTCTGCAGCCGTGGTTTCGGAACCAGATGCCGCGATTGCGTTCATTCTGGCATGGTTTGTTGGTCCGCTTGGTATCCACAGGGCATACCTGGGCACATCCACAGGTGTAATCATCGCTTACATTTTGACATTAGGTGGGTGTGGTATTGTAGCATTTGTTGACTGGGTAGTTCTTCTGATCGGCCTGGTGAACAATGATATTTCAAAATACATTGACAACCCAAGCTTCTTTATGTGGTAGTGGATCATTGCTTTTGGTGCGCTGCCACATTAAGCAGAAACCTTTTCAAAGCCGTCTGGAATTCATCCAGGCGGCTTTTGTTATTTTGCTCTGCCAGTGTTCCTGCCTGGCGTATTCCGCCAAAATACAGTGACTGGAAGGGCCCAAGACCGGCAAAAACACCGGCTATATAATAGCCATTCCAAACCAACAAGCCAAATCCACTAAGTGCAGCCAACTGTGAGAAAGCATTCAGCACTCCCCAACCGGCTGAGCCTGCATAAAACTGGCCGGTACCGGGAATAAAAGTAGACCACATTCTGGCACGATCGGGGTCGCGGGGGCTGGGAACACCACCCAGTTCCATTACCAGGAGATCCAAGGCATGCAAATAGTCATCGCGCAACTCCGATGTAACATTTGTTTCCTGGAACCAGCGGTCCAGGTGCGGCTTCAATTCATCCCAACGCTGCTCATCAATGATTACCAATCCATTCAACAAAAAAGTACGATGTCCGGGCAACTTTTCAAAACCGTGTTCAATTTGTAACAGAAACGAACGGGCACCGGCGGCATCTCCTTCCAGATAAGCACATAATGCAAGCTGATACAACAACTCCTTACGCAAGGTGTCATCCCCGCGAAAAGTGACAGACCTTTGCAAGTCGCGACGTGCCCTGGAAAACTCACCCATTTCCTTCATGGCTTCCACCTTGGCCAGGTTTGCCAGGATTCGCCCGCGAGCATCCGTTGATGTGTAATAGGATCGCTCATAAAGAATGGAGGCTTCAAACCAGTTGCCGTCACGAAACAAACTATCGGCGGCATGAAACCATCTTTCATGCTCAGTTGCACTAGTTGAAAGCGTTGCGCAAAGGAATATGCATGTCAAATAAAATCCGTTGATCCATTTCATGTTTCAATTCGTTATTGGACCGTCTGACGGCAGCAGCACTGCCCATAATATTACCAAAGTAAAATATGCCGGTTACAGTTGCCGACAGGATAAATAAGGGATGACCGGCTCCTGACCCACGGTAAAAATCATAACTGGTAAGCCCCAGGGCTGCCACATATAAAAATCCGACAATTCCTTCACCTGTTTTGCCGGCATATATTTTACCCAAACCGGGGATAGCAGCTGAGAGCATACCGCCAACAAAGGGTGATTTGCCGGGTATGTTTCGTAACCTCTCATAGTGCTGCAACATCCGACGCTCCTCGGCTGCCATCACATGATAATGGCCTGAGAAACCTCCTGAATGTTGGGCAAAAAGTTCAAAATTACGATCAAGTAAAGCAACACCTGACATCTGAAGGTGTCGCATGGCATAAGGCATGGTACCAAACTCTGCCTCTACTGATGACAATACAGCAGCAGCCCCCGAGGTATTACCCGTGTGGGCCAGGTTATATGCCCCAAAAAAGGCGGATTTGTGGTAAACGGGACTTTCGGGCGACACCCGCAGCAAATATCCGGCAGAGGCTTGAAGGTCTTTTCTCAGATAATGCACCCAGCCGGTAAGGAAATGCAAAGAGTCCTGCCACTCAATGCCCGGCTCCCTGATGGATCTGATCAAAAACAAGCTCTCCTGCAGATCACCACGCCCCATCATATATAAGATGAAATCAATCTCTTTTCGCATTTTTTGGTCGTCTGCATCATTAAAAAGCTGCCATTCTTTTTTATGCCACACTGTATCAAAAATGCATGAAGATGTCGACCCTGCAGCATTTCCGCGAAAGTTACTGAACCCGAAAAGCAGGAAAATAACACATAGGATGACAACATTCTTAGCTGTTAGCTGCATTCGGCAGTATTGCGGGCTATGGGTAACCATCAGTAGATTTTTGATAAATATTTGTTCGTTTGCATCCGCATCAGGGACGTCTGTATATTCCGGTATCTTCATCTACCCTGCCCGACAAGGGATGGATATGCATGGGATGTACATCCAGCGCAGCCACCCTGTTGCAACGCATCAAACGATCTGATGTGGCAATGATACCTTTGATCAACCCATATTCAACAATCAGGTTTTTACTAAAAGCAGAACATGACGTGTGATAAAGGCATTCCGAAGGCAGTTGAGGCGATATCCATCGCTGATAAACAAACATCAGCCCTCCCAGCGACAAGGTAACGGGGTTGAACCTTGAAAGCGCGTTATCGCCCTGTGGCCTTAAAAAACCGGTGCCGGACGAAGGATGTTCATGTCCCCCTTCCCCATGATCCGCATGGTGCCTCAACAACTGAAGATCCCGATCAGAAATATGATCACCATCTGCAAAGGTTGACGGACTTATGCAAAACATGATCAACCCCGAAAATATAAAACTTTTAATCAATAATCTTTGCATCATCAGGAATTTCAAAGTCAAACCATGCAGATACTGCCTGCCTGTTCATATGAATATCGGAAAAACGCACCCTGCTGATGATTGAATCACCATCGGGCAAATAATTGAATTCGGTAATGGTCATGGGTAAAATGATATCCGGAAAAATCTCATAATCGGAATAATAAACCTTTTTAACCAGTTTCTGGCCGGCATCATAATACCCTGCATAGATGGGCATATAATCTTCATGCACCAGTTCGATATGAGAAAACAAATGACCCAATGCTGCGGGGGGCATCCACTTGGTGATCATCAAGCTCTCGCTGAATTCAGTACTTATCTGGGTAAACCCCATATCACGTAAGCCCATATCCTGTGTTTTCCCGTTGAGGAAAAAGTATATCAGGTTGTTCTCTGAGCTGTATTCCATGCTTTGCCTGCGGTAAACCGTATGGTCATCAAAACTATAAATACTAAGCTCTCCCTGCCTGTTGGTAACCATGATTTGTTCAAGCGGTTGTACGAATTTGGTTACCAACCGTCCATTGAGGGATTGATAAAAAAGCTCGGCCTTCACTGTTGCTGCTTTCCCCTGCTGAAGGGTACTGCTTTCCATACTGAGCATGATCCTGTCCACTCCCATCCGGGAAAAACCTGCCAGCATAAAAGCAAAACAAAAGGCCAAAATGGTGAAAGAGATGTTGCGCGTCATTGTATGATTATTTTTTCAGGATGATTCGAAAAGTTGTACCATTGTTGGGAGCTGAATGCTTTACGAACAAGCGGCCTCCATGATAGGTTTCCACAATACGTTTGCTCAGCGACAGCCCCAGACCCCAGCCTGCCTTTTTGCTCGTGTAGCCCGGACTGAAAACCCGCTTGTGCTTTGACGGGTGAATGCCTTTGCCATCATCAGAGATATCAATAACAGCATTTGGACCCTGGTTTTCAATGGTGATGTAGATACTTCCGGAACCCTGCATAGCATCAATTGCATTTTTAATGAGATTTTCAATAACCCAACCAAACAGATGAGGGTTGTGGGGAACGATGATCTCATCTTTTTCGGATGCTACCTTAAAAGAAACCTTCCGGGATGTACGTTTTTTCATGTACTCCACAACTTCGTTTACCGATGCGGTGATATTCATTTCCAAAAGTTGAGGTGGCGCTCCAATCTTTGAAAAACGTTCGGTAATATTTTCCAGTCGCTTAATATCCTTGGTGATCTCCAGGATGGTTTCCTCATCCAGCCCTTTCATCTTCAATATTTCCAGCCAGGCCATGAGAGACGACAAAGGTGTGCCCAGTTGATGGGCCGTTTCTTTCGACATGCCCACCCATACCTGGTTTTGCTCCGCGTTGCGCGCCATACTGAAAAGCAAATACGACACGAACAAAAATATCCCGATGGCCAGAAACTGAGCCAGTGGATAATACCTCAGCTGTGTCAGCAGAAATGAGTTGGTATAATATACGTAACATTGACCATAGGTGGGCAAACTAACTGACACATAACGGTTTTTTCCTGACATGGAGCGTATCAATTCCCGCACCTGTCTTTCATCTTCAAAATCAACACCCTGGATGTTGCCATGGGCAATCAGTTCGGTATGCCTGCTGTCAACAACAATTACAGGCACGTTGGCTGAATTAATAACAAGGTCGGAGATAAAAGTGTCTATCAGGTCATCCATCACCTCACGCAGTTCTGTGTACACTCGCGAATCCTGGTAATAGATAAACCTCACACCCCCGTCAAAAATGGAAAAAGTCAGCGGCGGATATTCCGAAAACTTTTCGGCCAGTTCACCGGTGAGTCTGCCATAATCCCTATATCGCTCATCCAGGTTGCTCGTTGACTCAATATTGCCCTCCTCATCCGTTAAGACAAGCGGAATGGTGGTATTGCTCTGCAGAATATTTGCATAAAAAGTGAGCGCGTCCCTGTCAAGTTCATCCCGGTTTATCCGGCCATAAACCTGTTTTAAAAGATCTCTTCGTTTGGCCTCTTCATTCTGGATGGCAGAAAACAAGCGTTCACTATCCAATAACAGCATTTCTCTTTTTCTGATGGCGTCGGCCCATAATTCCACTCGCTGCCTTTCATCCCGTGAAATTTTGCGTACCATGATATCGGTGTAATACAGGGATGCCAGCACAATGATTGCTGCAAAACCAAGCAGGTAGAGTTTCCACTGCTGCTTCCTGGAATAGATTTTGAGGCCGGTTATTTCTTTTAGAAGTCCCAAATAATATTATCTTTATGGTGTTCGATAGGTAACCATTAATTTCCCAAAATTAAAACTTTTCAGCCAGATCTTTATCTTGTTGAAAAGGTATTGCTTCAAGGGGAACGAAAAAAACATGTATTGCAATGTGTCAAAATCATTAAATTTGCCTGAATTTTGCTCAAAAAAGCCACAATGTCTTTTGTAAATAAATTAATTTCCCGATACTTCCGAAACAGGCTTCCCCAGATAGAGCACTTTATGGAACATCCTGAGGAAGTACAGAACCATACGTTCAATCAACTGATTGATGCCGCCGGAAATACAGAATGGGGGAAAAAGTATGCATTTAAAGACATTGACTCTTATGATACCTACGCGGAACGGGTTCCTTTGCAGGATTATGATGAGATAAAACCCTCCATCGACCGCCTGCTTAAAGGGGAACAACAAGTTTTATGGCCAAGCGAGATACAATGGTTTGCCAAATCATCAGGAACAACAAGCGACAGGAGCAAGTTTATACCCATCAGTCGCGAATCACTCACAAACTGTCATTACAAAGCAGGTAAGGACGTGCTTACCATTTACTGCAACAACAATTCCCATACCAGGATTTTCGACGGCAAAGGTTTGATCATGGGCGGAAGTCATAAGGTTAGCGAATTTAACAGCCGGGCATTTTTTGGAGACCTTTCGGCTGTTTTACTTCAAAATGCCCCTTTATTGGCTGACTTATTTCGGATACCTGATCTGTCGCTGGCATTGCTTGACGATTGGGAAGAGAAACTTGACAGAGTAGCGCACGCATCCTACAATCAAAACGTGACCAATATAAGTGGTGTACCATCATGGAACCTCATTTTACTCAAACGAATCCTTGAGGTTACCGGACGCAACAATATTCTGGAAGTTTGGCCTAACCTGGAACTTTTCATACACGGAGGTGTCAGCTTCGGTCCATATCGCGAACAATTTGAAAAATTAATTCCAAGTCCGGATATGCACTATCTTGAAACCTACAATGCCTCAGAGGGCTTCTTTGGCATCCAGGACCGCCCGGATGCGAACGACATGCTGCTCATGCTTGATTACGGAATTTTCTATGAGTTTATTCCCATGGATGCTTACGGGCAACCGGGACAAAAAGCCATACCGCTTTCAGATGTTGACACCGACACCAATTATGCCATGGTTATCACTACCAATGCAGGATTGTGGCGTTACATGATCGGAGACACCGTACGCTTTACCGGTGTAAAGCCTTACCGGATACGCATTTCCGGCCGTACCAAAAATTTTATCAATGCCTTTGGCGAGGAAGTGATTGTTGACAATACTGATACAGCTCTCCAGGAGGCAAGCCGCGAAACCGGAGCGGTGATCAGCGAATATACCGCTGCACCCATTTACCTCAATGATCAGCAGTCAGCAGCGCACCAATACATCATTGAATTTGAGATAGAACCCAACGACATCAACCGCTTTATCCATGTCCTCGATAAGCAGATCCAGATGCTCAATTCTGATTACGAAGCAAAACGCAGCCACGACCTGCTGCTGAAAAAACCAAAATTAACCTGCGTGCCCAAAGGAACATTTTTTCAGTGGATGAAGTCGAGAGGTAAAATCGGTGGTCAAAACAAAGTACCACGACTCTATAATAACCGTAAATACGTGGACGATATACTCGGATACTTAAAAAAATAAAACAGTACTGTACAGAAGGAATTCATATTTTTGTTTGAACAACTAAGCCAAAACATTATGCATATTGCCATAGCCGGGAATATCGGCTCGGGGAAAACCACCCTGGCCGGATTGTTATCCAAACATTATAATTGGGAAGCACATTATGAAGATGTGGACACTAACCCCTATCTGAATAATTTTTATGAAGACATGCAGCGGTGGTCTTTCAATCTCCAGATTTATTTTCTGAACTCCCGGTTTCGCCAGGTTGTGGAGATTCGCAAAAAAAACAAAAAGGTGATCCAGGACCGAACCATCTATGAAGATGCGCACATTTTTGCCCCAAATCTGCATTCCATGGGCCTGATGTCTTCAAGAGATTTTAATAACTACACCAGCCTGTTTGAGCTCATGAGCTCCTTCATCGAACCACCCGATCTGTTGATTTACCTGCGTGCCAGCGTACCCACACTGGTAAGCCAGATACAAAAAAGAGGCAGGGAATATGAAAATTCAATCCGGCTGGATTATCTGAAAAAACTCAATGAGCGATATGAGGAATGGATAGAAGGCTACACCCTTGGCAAGCTGCTGATCATTAATGTAGATAATATCAAATTCAGTGAACGGCAAAAAGACTTTGGTGAAGTGGTCATGAAAATCGACGCGGAAATCCATGGACTTTTCTGAAAACAGTTTGACAATCAGCCGCTGGCGCAAACTGAAATAAAATGTCCATGTTATTAAAAAAGACAGCTTGTTTCCACAATACCACATTTTTTCCCAAACAAAAATTCAGCCGGCTTGTATCCGAAAAACCTTTGGGAATAAATCCGATGGTTTGATGCAGGCTGCCTGTCAGATATCAAAAATAAACCCTGAACATGCGCTTTATCGGTATTATCCCTGCACGCTATGCCTCGGTTAGGTTTCCGGGCAAACCCCTGGTGATGGTTCATGGGAAGACAATGATCCGCAGGGTTTATGAACAGGCCTGTAAATGCCTGTTGCTTAACGATGTTGTGGTTGCAACAGACGATCAGCGTATATTTGATCATGTATCGGAGTTTGGTAAAGTCGTGATGACCGGCGAGCATGCAAGTGGCACTGACAGGTGCCTGGAAGCATTTGAAATCATCAATGATAATGATGCATACAACGATTCGGATGGCATCATCAATATCCAGGGTGATGAACCATTTATTCACCCGGATCAAATCAGCCTCCTGATTGGAAAGCTCCAGCAAACCGGCAAAAACATCGTCACCCTGGCAAAACGAATTACCCTTGCCCATGAAATTCACGATCCCAATGTGGTGAAAGTAGTTTTTTCCCGATCAGGGAAGGCTCTTTATTTCAGCAGACTGCCCATTCCTTACAGGCGAGATAATATGCAAATCCATGATGAGCCACCCCGGAGCCTTCACTTCAAACATTTGGGCTTGTATGGTTACAAGGCAGCTACATTAAAAAGGATCGCAAAAATGCCACCGGATTCGCTGGAAATTGCTGAAAAGCTGGAACAATTGCGCTGGATGCAACAAGATATTGATATTTTCGTAGAAGTAACAGAAAAGGAAAGCATTGCCATTGACACCCCGGAGGATTTGAAGCGGTTGGATGGATGATTAACGGAAACCGGCTGTGTGAACCTTAAAAACAAAGTCGTTAAACTGTAAGGCGTTGATTTATAATATCAAATGTAATGCTCTGCATGCAAAACGAATCTCAACCGGCAGGATTTTTGACTTAAGGTGAGTTTCCCGCTTTTTTCTTAACTTAGCGATTGGTTCTTGCAAGTGAAACCAAGGCATTGAAAAAACATGATGCAACCATCAATCGGATATGAATTACGCCACATCAGGCCTTATTGACAAAGATATGAGAAGCAGTATATAAAGTATATCTGCTAAGACATTTTGACATTTTGACATTTTGACATTTAACACACTTCGACAAAATATTCACTCATGAAAATTGGCAAATACATCAGCGAGCTGCTTTATCATCATGAAGTGGTTGTGCTACCGGGGTTTGGTTCATTTACAACCAAATATGTGCCGGCCAGATTTATACCGGAGAAAAAAATTGTGGAATCGCCGGCCAAACGTGCCCACTTTTCAGAAACCGGAAAGGATGCAGACTCACCACTGCCGGCATATATCGCTCATCAGGAAGGGAAAAGCATTCAGGAGGTAAACGAAACCCTGCAGGAGATCGTAAACAATATTCATGAATCCCTGCAACAAGGCAAAAAAGTGGAACTGGAGAACCTGGGCATTCTTAGTAAAGATGTGGAAGGAATGATCCGTTTCACTGCTAACGAAAACATCAACTATCTGGATGAAGGCTCGGAAGCTGTTGCCGTACCAACGGCCACACCACCTGTTGCAGAAGAAGGGACTGAGCGCCTCGAAGCAACTACCGTGCCGCCTCCCCCACCGGCCAGCAAACCCCAAAGCGAAAAACCCAAAAGAAGACGTATGCCGCTATTTCTTTGGTGGCTGGCCATCCTTATCATACCTCTTATTATCATCCTGATTATCCTGTTTCTGAATTTTAACTTTTTCTTTGGAGAATGCCGTTTGTTCAGAAGTCACGATCGTCCGGTTGTTGAAATAACGGATGAAAAGGAAGACGAAGTGGTGGATGACGAGATTGATGAAGAATGGATTGATGAAGAAGAAATAAGCATTGAACCGGAACCCGTTGAAGAAGAAATCATACCGCTAAAACCGGAACCCGGAAGAAAAACATATTTCCTGGTGGTAGGCAGTTTCAGGAATGAATTCAAAGCCGCTGAAATGGCAGAAAGATTGCGCAATGATGGGGCCGTCCAGGCACAGGTGTTCATGAAAACACCAGCAAACTATTATCGGGTATGTTATGGCTTTTATTATGACCTTGCAGAAGCGCAGGCGCAAAAAGCCAACCTGCCCGATGATCTCAGGCAGGTTGCATGGATTTTGCACCGTTAACCAAAAACATTGGATAAACAAAACCGGAATATCAACCCGTGGGTAAAAACAAGCTGAGAAAGTTTGCGGAAATCAATAGTTTTTCCAACGTAGTTCAACCACAAGCCCATCACACCCTTACACATTTTGAACTGAAGGGCAAATGGAAAGAGGCATTCTTTCACAACTACAATCCCATTGTGCTGGAGATTGGTTGTGGAAAAGGTGAATATACCACCGGTATGGCCAAAGCATTTCCGGAAAAAAACTTTATCGGCATCGATATCAAAGGAGACAGAATCTGGAAAGGTGCCAAAGATGCACTTGATGAAGGTTCCCTTAATGCCGCATTTCTGCGGATTCAGGCACAAAATCTTGTCGCTTTCTTCGATAAGGAAGAAGTTTCCGGTATCTGGCTTACTTTTCCTGACCCCCAACCCAGGAAAGTGCGCGAAAGAAAACGACTCACCTCACCATGGTTCCTGAATAAATACCGGCAGATACTGGCTCCCAAAAGTCCCATCCACCTCAAGACCGACAACAAGGGTTTGTTCAATTACACCCTGCAGGTGATCAAAGCGGAAAACCACCATATCGTGGAATGTTCAGACAATTTATACAATGACGAGCACATCGAAGAACCTTTCATTAAGTCTATCCAAACCTATTATGAAAAAATGTTTCTGACAAAAGGTCTCCCCATCCATTATCTGAAATTCTGCCTCAATGAAAACCCATGACGAAATATCATTTTTTGAAAAGGTATATGCTGTCGTTGAAATGATCCCAAGGGGAAGGGTAAGCACCTATGGAGCCATTGCCGCTTACCTGGGCAGCAAAGGGGCAAGCCGTATGGTGGGTTGGGCCATGAACAATTCCCACAAAGCCGATCCCTCACTGCCGGCACACAGGGTGGTAAACAGGATTGGCGTACTGACCGGAAAACATCATTTTGGCAGCCCTGGAATGATGCAACAGCTGCTTGAAAATGAAGGCATTATGATTAAAAACGATCAGGTTCAGAACTTCTCCGAGGTTTTTTGGGATCCGGGCTCATAAGCAAAATGTTTTTTTTATTGCCGTATGTGAAAAAAGTATTATTTTTACAAAAACTAAATTAAAATAATTTTTCAAATCACCATTGATATGTCTCAGAACGCAGAATTAATCAAAAAGATAGAAAACGTCATTGACCAGATAAGACCATACCTGGAAGCTGACGGCGGCAATATCCGTTTTGTTGAATTGACCGAAGATAACATCGTAAACGTTGAACTATTGGGTGCTTGTGGTTCATGCCCCATGAGTCAGATGACACTGAAAGCCGGTGTGGAGCAAGCCGTAAAAAAAGCGATTCCTGAAATCAAAGCAGTGGAATCGATCAACTGATCTCTTTAAGCTCTCTATTCCGGTGACAGTCTGCTGATTTAGTTGTCACCATATACTACCCGGTAATCGGCTTCCAGGGGCATTTCCCGTCCCACTCCTAAACACTTGGGTGAAACGCGGAGTATAGGCGGTGTTTGGTATCTTTTATATTCACTGCCACAAATTAGCGACAATGTTTTTTTGACGATTGATGCATCATGTCCCTCGCTGATGATCGTTGCTGCATCTTTCTGCTCATCCAGGAAACAAAAGAGGATGGGATCCAGGATATCATACGCCGGTAACGAATCACTGTCTTTTTGGTTTGGTTTTAACTCGGCTGATGGAGGTTTATGCAAGGTATTCACAGGGATAACCTCGCTATGCTCATTGATAAGCCGCGCGATCCCGTAAACATCGGTTTTATAGACATCACCCAATACCGATAATCCGCCGCACATGTCGCCATACAAAGTACTGTAACCTACTGCTGCTTCACTTTTGTTTGAAGTATTTAGCAACAAATGGCCAAACTTATTGGAAAGTGCCATCAGGATAATAGCCCTTGCACGTGCCTGAATATTTTCTTCTGCAATGCCACTGCCTGTGTTTTGGAAATGCTTGTGTAAACTTTTTTCCAGACTTTGTATCGTGTCATTGATGGAGATGACGTCATAACGCACCTGTAAGGTTTCGGCCAGTTTTTGTGCATCCGTTACAGAGTGGTCAGAGCTGTAAGGTCCCGGGAGCAAAACGGCCCAGACATTCTCTTTTCCAAGCGCTTCAACGGCCAATGCAAGCGTAACAGCAGAGTCAATACCTCCCGACAGTCCAACAATGGCCTTTTTGATACCGGTTTTCCTGAAATAATCGCGGATTCCCATCACGATTGCATTCATGATCAGCCGGCATTTCGCTTTGCTACCGGGAATGGCCGGTATCGGCTTAGCGGGTGCCGTCTCCACCTGATGCAGATCATACACACGCAGATCTTCAGTAAACTGAGGCAAACTGTCTGTCATTTCTCCACGGCTGTTGAATACAGCTGACCCACCGTCGAACAAGAGGTCGGTTTGACCACCTACAAGATTAACTGAGAATAAAGGCAAACGGTACTTTCGAGCGGTGGCTGACAATATTTTCATCCGCTCCGTATTATGGTTCCAGGCGAAAGGTGATGCGGAAATATTCAAGATCACGGAAGGGTTTTGCCCATACAAAATATCCGGAGGATTGACCGGGTACATTTGCTGTTCGCCGATGTTCCAGATATCCTCACAAACAGTCAGGGCAAGTCGTTGCCCTCCAAAATCAAAGGTTTGAAAAGATGCAGCAGGTTCAAAGTATCTGTATTCATTAAAGACATCATAGGTTGGCAACAAACCTTTATTGTATACAAACTGTACTTTTCCGCCGAACAATAAAAAGGCAGAATTATACAGGCTTTTTCCGGGTTTATCTGTGTTGCGTGCCGGACCACCCACAACGGCAGCGATGCCGTTACAATGCCCGGCGATATGATCTATTGTTTGCAAACAACGGTTAATAAACGATTCGGACAACAGAAGGTCCCTGGCGGGATATCCGCAAACAGACAATTCGGGGAACAGCACCAGATCTGCTCCTGATCGCTTTGCACCGGATAAAGCATCCAGCATACGCCGCATATTATGGTCAAAATTACCAACATGAAGATTCAGCTGGGCAAGGGCTATGCGCATTATTTACAGCAAGGTTGGTTAGGTTATGAATCGTTTCCCCGTAGGCCGGAAAAATTAAAACATCACACCAAGTGTAATTTCGATGTGGTTGTTTAGTGCACTTGGCCGTGTTGCCACGGCAGGATTTCTCGTATCCAGCACATTGGAAAAGCCGTTTTTAAAGGTCAGCCCCCCAAGCATAGAGGTGCGGCCACCCAAATTATACTCAACGCCGGCTCCAATGATCAGTGCTGCACTCAGAAACCTTGTATTGTCAGATATATCCACATCACTTGTCCGCAACGAAGAACCGTCAGGTAATGGAACCCTGTCGTTGCCACGCGCATGGATTCTGAATCCGAGTCCCAGGCCAAACTGGCCGTAATAAGTGATGTAACCCATTTCAGAAGTGCTCAGCTTCAGAGCCATCGGAATCTCAACATACCTGAGTCTATGATCCCTTCTCTTTTCTGTCATCTCTCCCTCAAAGGTTCCGTCAGGTATTAGATAGTTGTATTTTAGGGTTCCACCGGTTCGAAGAATATTTAAACCGGTCGTCAGAGCATAATATTCAGCAAATTCATAATCCACGATCAGGCCATAAGAAAACCCCAGATCGGCACCACTGTTATGGTATCCCCGGGTTTCAGTCCTAAACCATGAGATGTTTGGAGAAGCCTTCAGTCCGAACCGAAAGCCAAAATCGTTATCAGCCAACAAAGGAGCCGAAAGAAATAAGAGAACGAGAAAAGCAGCGGTCTTTTTCATAATTTAAAACTCAGGTTAACGTTTGTACAATATAAAAACTATTTAAATCTTTGTTTGGAACCGGATTATTTAAACCCGGTCAATTACCCAAAGATACACAAAGAATTCAATAATCATCACCTAAACAATGAAAAGGATACATTTTTTTTCTGTGTTACTGCTGATCTTGATGCTGATACCATCTTGTTCACAAAAAGACAAAAGACCTTTTTACGAAGCAGACATATCTGACATTGATATTGATGATGTTCGCATAAGTCGTTATGAAGAGGTATTGTTTAACCTGAACCCCTTCATTATCAAAGAAGAACTTATTCCCTATCATGATGAATTCTACTTTTTTCTTGGGGAAGGCATCCATGAGCCGGAAGGGCAACAACAGCTATATAATTACGTGACAGACCCATTCCTTATTGAACTTTACCTGGACAGCAAAGATATTTGGTCTGATTTGTCGGAGCTCCGGAGCAGCCTGAACCGTGTTTTCCGGTTTTACAAATATCATTTCGCCGATGAAGCAATACCCCGGATCTATACCTATATATCAGGTGTTGATTACAACCCACCGGTAATTTACGCCGACGGCCATCTGGTTATGGCTTTGGATAAATATCTGGGTGCTGATTATATTTATTATGACCAATTAAAGATACCCAGGTACCTTTCACGCTGGATGTTTCCTGAAATGTTACCGGCTGATGTGGTGCGCGCACTCGCCGACAAGCATCTGGAAGCTGTTTCGCCTGAGCCGAGAACCTTGTTGGACCATATGATCCATGCAGGGAAAAAGCAATTTTTCATTGACTGCATGTTGCCCCGCATACATGATTCATTAAAGATCAGTTATACCGGTTCCCAGCTGGAATGGATCAGTGGCAATGAAGGCTTCGTTTGGGCTTACAAACTTGACAATGAGTTGTTATACTCAACCGATCAAGCCACCATTCAGTTATTTTTAGGCAAGGCTCCTTTTACGAGCGCGTTCTCGAGGCAATCAGCGCCGCAAACGGGGGTCTGGATCGGATGGCAGATCGTAAGGGACTATATGCGCCGCAACCCTGAGATCACTTTACAGGAGCTGATAAAAGAAACGGACGCCCGGAAAATTCTGACCGGTGCGAGATATCGCCCGGGTCGATAAGAAGCAGTTGATGTTTCAACCTGGTTTCCATCCTTTTCCAAGGTCTGAACCGCGGATTTCCCATATTCCTGCGCGGCATGATGTCTGTTTTTTGTGAAGATCAATCAGGGGTGCACGAATTCCTTGTTCCATTTTGATATATTTTTCAATATCTCTTCCCTGCCGGTGCCATTGGCTGTGCTGGTGATAATGAAAGGCGGAATCGGATCCCATTGTTTGGCAAAGACTTTTTCAAACTCCAGAATGTTTTTACCAAGCTGGTGCCGTGATAATTTGTCGACTTTTGTATAGAGTATGGTGAAGGGCAAACCGTTTTCTCCCACCCACTCCAAAAAAAGCAGATCGTTTTTCATGGGCCCGTGCCTTACATCGATCAGGATAAAGGAGCACACAAGGTTTGGCCTGTTAAGCATATACTTTCTGATCATTTGCTCCCATTTCTTTTTGATGTTTACCGGAACCTTGGCAAAACCGTATCCCGGCAAATCACACAGGTACCATGAATCATTAATCAGAAAGTGATTGATAAGCTGGGTCTTCCCCGGTGCTGAGGAAGTCTTGGCCAATTTTCCATAACCGGTGAGCATATTGATCAGGGAAGATTTGCCAACATTGGAACGGCCTAAAAAAGCATATTCGGGAAATGGAGCCCCGGGGCAATCCTGGTAGCTTGTGGCACTTTTAATAAATTCTGCCGACTTTATAACCATAATTATTGTTGTAATTGAGGAAGTCACATTGGCAGCCCCGACGGGAAGGGACACATTTCTCGTCGGCCAGCACCAATAGGTTTGTAGATTGCCTTTTTTGCCTTATTTGGGAACTTTTTTATAAGTACTGACGTGTCGTTTTGATTTTGAATCGTAAATATCCTGCACTGTTACCATGATGCCCGTTTCTTCAACACCCCCAAACCCTTCATTTAATGCTGTGCCAAATGTTTTCATAGTGGGGCTAAGCCCCATGTAAGAATTGAATAAAGGTGGGATATTTTCCTTGCGTTCCCTTACTTTTTGTGAAAGTATGCGATAATTTTCCTCAAACGAACCGGGTACAAACTCCTTCTCCAGTTGTTCAAAGGGTGTATGAATGGCAAGCGGTTGATGAGGTCTGATCAGATTTTCCTTGTCGGGAAAAAAACGCTGCATAAAATACAGTATCAGATCCCTGGCATAGGGGTCAAAGTCTTTGAACATGGTAACCTTGCCAACGAAGTATTTCAACCTGGCATGGTCTACCACCAATCCGCCGAGGCCATCCCACAGGTTATCCAGAGAGTAAATGCTTTTTCTGTTGTCTCTGGAGGGTTGATAGTCGGGCTGCACAAAAGAACGCCCCAGCTCTATGGTATATGGCAGAAATTCATCAAGGAATTTCGGGGAGAAATGGAAAAGCGCAGCCGTGGCCACCAGTGGTGTACCGTCTTCTTGTTTCGGAACCTCCCAGCAACACATATAGCGATACCCGCCAACGATTTCCGCTGCAACCGGATCCCAAACAATCAACTGATTGTATGGCACTTCCGCAAAATCATAATGATCCAAATCCATATC
This sequence comes from Bacteroidia bacterium, assembly GCA_007695305.1. Classification (GTDB taxonomy): domain Bacteria; phylum Bacteroidota; class Bacteroidia; order Bacteroidales; family UBA7960; genus PUPG01. Next base: position 33,318 of record REEA01000108.1, on the reverse strand, counting down.
CTTACCCGTTCCGCCACCCGCCGAACGGAAAGATAACTCTCGCAGACGACCAATTTCCCTGACCGTGTTTGGGGCATTATTTGCAGTAACAATATATATTTCGTTACCCGCATTATTTGTTTTCCTTAAAAAGGTGGTGCTGTTCAGTTCGTCCTTTATTAAAGACCTGTCAACTGGTGGAATAATTTCCTTTTGCATCTTTGCCTTTGTCATTAAAATAGGTATTAAGCATTGATCGTAAGCTTACCTTCAGGCAAACCATAAACATGTTCTTTCATTTTCTGCGCCCATTCCTGGCGCGTGAGTTCCTTGGTAAAGGTTGTGTAAGGTATCGCTTTCCCAAAGATGATGCGGATCTTTTGTTTTTTTTGTTTAAACATTTCGTTGGGCAGATAGAGCATTTCCAGGTTAAATTTCAAACCCAGCCTTTTCCGCCAACGGGCTAAATTATAGAAAAATTTCGAATTTTTCCCCTCAATGTACACAGGAATTACGTCCCTCTGGTATTGAACAGCTTTGTTTATGAATGTTTTTTTCCATTCCAGATCGCGTATCTCTTTGCCTGTAAGCCTGGAAACTAAACCTGCAGGAAATATAAGAATCATTTGATCGGATGCGAACTCCTCATGTATCATGCGTATATATTCTGCACTGTTGCGACCATGCTTATTGACAGGCAGAAACATTTCACGAAGGTTGCGCAACTCCAGCAGTATATCGTTGGCCAGGAATTTAATATCCTTTCGCTTCTTACCTATCACATGCATCAAAGCCATGCCGTCAAGTCCGCCCAGGGGATGATTTGCAGCAACAATATACCTGCCTTTAGCCGGAATGTTTTCCGGATTTTCTACCTGAATATCAAGCTCAAAACGATCTATTAAAACGTTTTCCAGAAAATCCAGACCAAATAAATCCTTCATTTCAATCAATCCTTGATTGACCTCCTCCTGATGAATCAAACGCTTTAAATAGGAAACCGCTACCCGCGGAATGAAACGATAGGACTTACCGGCTTTTGACCGGAGAATCTTTTCAACATCTACCAGTTGTATATCATGTTGATCCATGATGATCTATCAATAAGGGAATGAGTCCAAATACATGCCCGAACAGGTAACTTGAAATCATAGACACCATGCCAATATAAGTCGGTGCGAACATACAAAAGTAATAAAAACAGTAAATAATTGAACGCTGCATTTGGGCAAAGAATGTTGAAAATCTTTTGGCAGACAAAAAATTTGGTTTCCCTGTCAAATCATTATTTGGGAAAAAGTACTTTAAGCGTCAACTCCACCGAAAATTGCCTAAACGCAAAGCAATCCTCTTAAACTGCTTAATTACAGGTTATTATAATATATTTCCGATACAGGAAGACCGGTGTGTTAAAAAAAAGTTATTAACAATGTGGGAAAATGTGGGGAAAAGTGGGAATTTTATTCATATATTTACACTTTAAAACAAATCAGTGGCAAGATGACGCACCTCCTTGGTGAATTTGAATGTAAGATTGATGTCAAAGGACGTTTTATGTTCCCGGCCGGATTGAAGAAACAGCTGGCACCGGGAGATCAGGAACGCTTTGTGGTAAACAGGGGTTTTGAGAAAAACCTTACAATGTATCCTGAAAGCGAATGGATGCGTATTTCACGCGAAGTAAACACATTAAATCTATACAACAAAAAAAACAGGGATTTTGTGCGGTATTTTTTCCGGGGTGCAACAGAGTTAAGGATGGACAGCTCCGGTCGGTTATTGCTCCCAAAGTCGCTTATAGCCTATGGTGGCATTGAAAAAGAGATCGTTCTTAATGCTTATGGACAGCGTATTGAAATATGGGCCAGGGAAGCCTATGCGCATATGATATCCAATGAACCTGAAGATTTTTCTCAACTCGCGGAAGAAGTGATGGGAAGGGCAAACAAAGGTACAGGAAATGATGATGCATGATTACCATAAGCCTGTTTTGCTGAAAGAAGCGATTGACGGATTGGATATCAGGGAGGGTGGTGTTTACGTGGACGCAACTTTTGGAGGGGGCGGTCACAGCAGGTCTATCCTGAAGCACCTTGCCGGAGGGAGGTTGATCGCTTTTGATCAGGATGAGGATGCCATCGTCAACGTCCCTGATGACGAAAGGATTCACTTTCTGCATCAAAACTTCAGGTATATGAAAAACTTCCTGAAGTACTATGGGTACTTACCGGTTGATGGTATCCTTGCCGATCTTGGTGTTTCTTCTCACCAGCTGAATGAGGCCGAAAGGGGTTTTTCTTCGCGCTATGAAGGCCCGCTTGACATGCGCATGAGCCAATCGTCGGAGAAAACGGCAAAAAACATATTGAATAAATACGATGCTGAATCCTTGAGTAATGTGTTTTTTCTGTATGGCGAAATCAGGCAGGCAAAAAAGTTGGCGGAAGCAGTTGTCCTTTACCGGCAGCAACGGCCGCTGGAGACAACGTCGCAATTGATCGACATTTTGAAACCAATGGTGCCTGCAGGCCGGGAAAACAAGTTTTTTGCCCGTGTTTTCCAGGCATTGCGGATAGAAGTAAATGGGGAGCTGGACGCTCTCAAAGCATTGTTAATACAAAGCAATGAAGTTTTAAAAACCGGTGGACGCCTGGTGGTTATTTCATATCACTCGCTGGAAGACAGGCTCGTGAAGAACTTTATGAAAGCGGGAAATTTTGAGGGGAAACAGGAGAAAGACTTTTTTGGCCGCCTCATTGCCCCCTTCAAACCGGTTACAAAAATGATTACGCCCGGCGAACAGGAGCTCAGGGAAAATCCAAGATCAAGAAGTGCCAAACTGAGAATTGCAGAAAAAAATCAATAGCGATGTCAAACCGGATGAAAAAAAAGGAAAAACCGAAGCGTAATGCGCGACCGAATGCTTTGGGGCGCTTTTTTCTCCAGTTGCTGGATGGCAGTGTGCTTGCCAACAACAAAGCGGGATCCGCTATGCCTTTTATCCTGTTCCTTGGAGGGTTGGCACTCATGCTCATATTCAACACCTATTATGCAGAAAAAAAAGCCCGTGAAACCGAGCAACTCCGTAAAGAAATGACAGAACTACGCATCAGGTATATACAAACCAAATCTGAATATATGTTTCTGACGCAGCAATCGGAAATAGCGCGCCGGTTGAGAAACAGGGGCTTTATTGAATCAACCGAACCACCGGTTGCTGTTTTTGATAATCATAGCGATACAAACTTTTTTGTCAGGTTGTTTGGTCAAAACAGGCCATCACGATCAAAACAATAATATAACAACCACAGTGGAGCAGAAAAACGACATATTGTGGAGAATGCGTCTGGTATACTTTTCTATGGTACTACTGGGCTTGCTCATCATGGGAAAGGTTATTTATATTCAATTTGTAGAGGGCGATTACTGGAGGGAGCGAGACCGTCTGGTTACCCTTCGGGATGTCCGGGTTGATGCCAACAGGGGCGACATTTATGCAGATGACGGGCGGTTACTGGCAACCAACATACCGGTATATGAGATTCGCATGGACATGAGCCGCGAAGTAACCTCCGATGAAGTATTTAATGCAAACATTGATGCGCTGGCAGTCAGTCTGTCCCGCTTGTTTGGCGACAGAAGCCCGGCACGCTACAAGGCTGATTTGTCGCAGGCCCGCAGTAATCAGCACAGGTATTACCTGATCAAAAGGAATGTGAGTCATGAAGAACTTTTGCAACTGCAACAATTCCCGCTGTTTCACCTGGGGAGATTCCGCAGCGGTTTGATCGTTGTCCAGGGAACTCGTCGTCAAATGCCTTATAAAACGCTGGCAGCCAGAACTATCGGATACAATCGCGAAGGAATATACGTCGGGTTGGAAGGCGCTTACCAGGAATACCTGCAGGGGACAGAAGGTAAGCAGCTCATGCAGCGCACCAGCGGGAACTCGTGGATGCCTATCAGCGATCACAATGTGATTCATCCAAAGAACGGTAAAGACCTGGTTACAACGATCAATATTCAGATACAGGATATAACTGAAAAAGCTCTGCTTCGACAACTGCATCAAAGACAGGCATTAGCCGGTACCGCGGTTGTAATGGAGGTTTCAACCGGTAAAATAAAGGCAATCTCCAACCTGCTCCTTAACAGAAGTACAGGAAGGTATGAAGAGGCATATAACTTCGCTATCGGACACAGCAGCGAACCGGGATCAACTTTTAAACTGGCTGGTTTGATGGCAGGTCTGGAGGACGGTCTTTTTTCTATTGAAGACTCTACAGACACCCGTAACGGCAGGACAACCTATTATGACAGGGTAATGCGGGACGCCAGCAATGAAGGCCGGGGTGTTATTACCATCAGAGAGGCTTTTGAGGTATCTTCAAACGTGGGGATATCACAGGTAATTTATGATGCTTACAAGAATCAGCCCCAACGCTTCGTGGACCGGCTGAAACAAATGCATCTCCACAGGCCCCTTGATATTGAAATATCCGGAGAAGGGCAACCCATCATCAGAGACGCCGGTGATCCCGGTTGGTCAAGAGTATCCCTTCCCTGGATGTCTATCGGATATGAGGTATCCCTGACACCCTTGCAAACCCTGACCTTATACAATGCTGTGGCGAACAACGGAACAATGGTCAAGCCAATGTTTGTCAGTGAGATACGCCAGGCAGGCAGAACCATCAATCAGTTTTCACCGACAGTGATTGATCGCAGAATTGCCAAACCTTCCACCATTGATAAAGCCCGTGAACTATTGATAGGTGTGGTGGAAAACGGTACAGCTAAAAATATCCATACAAGCGCTTATTCCATAGCCGGTAAAACTGGAACTGCCCAAATCACACAGGAAACAGGTGGGTACCAATTGCAGGGCAAAACCAGGTATCAGGCATCATTTGTCGGATATTTTCCCGCCAACAATCCCGCATATAGTTGTATTGTAGTAATTTACGAACCCACAGGATGGTCGTATACCGGAGGACAGGTTGCAGCACCTGTTTTCCGCGAAATCGCCGACAAAATTTATGCCGCCCGCCTTTTTACCCCGGAAAAACCACCACGGGAGCATCTCATAGCACGCTCCGTACCATCTTTCCGGAATGCTTACCATGAAGACATGAAAACCATCTATGCCGAATTGCACGCACATCTGATAAATGATGTGGCAGGCAACTACGTCAGATCCATTGTACAGGCTGATACTGTTGAGCTGCAAGAACGTGAGTTTGTGGAAAACCTGGTGCCGGAGGTAGTGGGAATGGGCCTGAGAGATGCAATGTTCGTACTGGAAAATGCAGGCTTGAAGGTCCGGTTTACCGGCAGAGGAACAGTACAGAGGCAAAGCATCCGGCCCGGAACGAGAATAAACCCGGGAAGCGTAATACACATTGAATTATCATGACCAAAGAAAAACATTTGACATTAAGGCCAATTTGCCATAAAAATGCATAAACTAATGAAGAATAAACCCGGCTCATTAACGGATATTGTTTATAAAACCGGTATTACCAGAACATCGGGTAGCATGGATACTGATATATATGATGTGGTATCCGACTCCCGGTCTGCATCGAAGGAATGCCTGTTTGTTGCTGTGAAAGGTTTGACTGTTGACGGTCATGATTATATTGAAGAGGCAATTGACAGAGGTGCAACAGCCATCTTGTGCGAACATATGCCGGATAAAATCCACGAAAATGTCAGCTATATAGCTGTAAGCAACACTGCAAAAGCATTGGGCATTGCAGCGGCCAACTTTTACGATCATCCATCAAGAAAACTTAAACTTATAGGGGTAACCGGAACCAATGGAAAAACAACTGTAACAAGAATGCTTTATGAGGTATTTAAACGCCTGGGACACCGGTGTGGCCTCATTTCCACTATCGGCAATATTGTGCATGAGAGGGAAATCGAAAGTTCCTTTACTACACCCGACGCAATAACCATTAACAATCTATTGCATCAGATGGCAGAGGAAAAATGCGAATATGTGTTTATGGAGGTTAGTTCTCATGCACTCGCCCAGTCAAGAGTAGCAGGAGTCGCATTTACAGGTGCCATATTCACCAACTTCTCACACGATCACCTGGATTATCACAAAACAACAAAAGAATATCTCAACAGTAAGCAAATGCTGTTCAACGATCTTGACGAGGATGCATTTGTATTAACCAACCTTGATGACAAGAACGGGTTGATCATGGTGCAGAACACCAAAGCCGATCAAAAAACTTATAGTTTGGAGGCCATGGCCGACTTCAAAGGAAAGGTTCTGGAAAACAGCTTCTCCGGATTACATATGCAAATCGACGACAGGGATATTTGGTGCAATCTTGTTGGAAAATTTAATGCTTACAATATACTTGCCGTTTATGGGGCCGGATGTATGCTGGGGAAAAGTAAAGAAAACCTGCTCACTGCCATTTCGGCCACCAAAGCTCCGGAAGGCAGGTTTGAGTTTATACACGGAAACGATAGTATCAAAGGCATTGTGGATTATGCACATACACCCGATGCATTAAAAAACATCCTGGAAACAATCAATGAAATCAGAACCGGCAACGAAAAACTGATCACCGTGATCGGATGCGGCGGCGACAGAGACAAAACCAAAAGAGGTCCCATGGCAGCCATCGCAGCATCACTGAGCGACAGAGTGATTTTCACCAGCGACAATCCCCGGTCAGAAAACCCTCAAAAGATCATCAACGACATGAAAAAAGGACTTGACCTTGATCCAACCCTCAAGTCAAAATACCTTGTGGTTACCAATCGTAAGGAAGCGATCAATGTGGCCTGCGTGATGGCAACAAATGGTGACATCATATTGGTAGCCGGGAAGGGTCATGAAAAGTTCCAGGAGACCAAAGGGGTGAAACACCCATTTGACGACAAACAAATTTTACATCATTTATTAAACAGATAGCAATGTTATACACGTTGTTTGAGTTTTTGGACCAAAATTATGACATTCCCGGAACGGGTGTATTCCAATACATTTCCTTCCGTGCGGGGATGGCATTGATTCTGTCATTGTTCATCACAATGATTTCAGGTGGCAAAATCATTGCTTTGCTGAAAAGAAAACAAGTGGGGGAAACCATAAGGGATCTTGGTCTGCAGGGACAAAACGACAAAAAAGGAACCCCTACCATGGGCGGGTTGATGATGATTGCAGCCATCGTGATTCCAACACTGCTTTTTGCAAAACTCAACAACGTTTATATCATTTTAATGATCATTGCCACATTGTGGCTTGGATTCATCGGGTTTATGGATGATTACATCAAGGTTTTCCGGAAAGACAAGCAGGGGTTGCACGGCAAATTCAAAATTCTCGGACAGGTTGTGCTGGGTATCCTTGTTGGGGTCACAATGTTTTTTCACGAAGGGATTGTAATCAGGGAAAAAACGGAAGTCCCGCTGGAGTTCATCAGCACAAATGAAATACTGGAACTGGATGCTCCACCGCGATTGGATTCCCCTTTTCCCTTGGAGTCGGTCAAATCCACCAAAACGACCATTCCGTTTTTCAAGGACAATGAGTTTGACTATGCTGTGTTGCTTTCTTTCCTGGGGGAAGGATATGAAAAATGGGCTTTCCTGGTTTTTATCCCCATTGTGATATTGATTATCGCGGCAGTATCAAACGGCGCAAATATCACCGATGGCCTTGACGGACTTGCCACCGGCACTTCTGCGATCATCGGTGTTACCCTGGGGGTTCTTGCCTATGTTTCAGGAAACGTGGTTTTTGCCAATTATCTGAATATCATGTTTATCCCCAACACAGGTGAATTGGTGGTGTTCATCGCGGCATTCGTGGGTGCCTGCATTGGATTCCTGTGGTATAACACCTACCCTGCTCAGGTATTCATGGGCGACACCGGGAGCCTTTCCCTTGGAGGAATCATTGCCGTTTTTGCCATCGTGATCCGAAAAGAGTTGCTCATCCCCATTTTGTGCGGCATTTTTTTCGTGGAAAGCCTCTCAGTGATCATTCAGGTGACCTGGTTCAAAATCACAAAAAAACGCTTTGGTGCAGGCAGGAGAATATTCCTGATGGCCCCCCTGCATCATCATTTTCAGATGAAAAACATGCACGAAGCCAAGATCGTACAAAGGTTCTTTATTGTAGGGATTATCCTGGCTGTTTTTTCTGTCATCACATTAAAATTAAGATAGTTAGTTAAAAAAATATATGTATACCATCGAACAGTCTTTAAAGACAAAATCAGGGCAAAGCAACAGCATGGTTGAGACCATTGCAAACCATTTTCCGGGTATCCGAAAACAGATGATCAAAGAAAGCCTGGGTGGCTTTCCAAATCTGGAACATCGCCTGGAAGAGGTGGCTACCATCAGGGGCATCCGGTTTATCAACGACAGCAGGGCAACCAATGTCAATGCAAGCTGGTTTGCCCTGGAAATCATGCATTATCCCATTATATGGATTGCCGGAGGGAAAGACAGGGACAATGACTATACCATGCTATACCGGCTGATAAAGCAAAAGGTTAAAGCAATTATTTGTATTGGGGCAGACAACAGCAATATGATCAGGTCTTTTCAGCACCTTGGTATACCCTTAACCGAATTCCGGGATATGGAAGAAGCCGTAAAAATGGCATATGAAATTGGTGAACCCGGCGATATCGTTTTACTTTCGCCGGCAAGCGCCAGCTTTGATTATTATGACAACTATGAACAAAGAGGAGATGTGTTTAAACATGCTGTATATGGGTTATAGGCAAATATATAGCGGTTGGTTATTACATCATGAAAAAATGTGAAAACGGCAATTAAAATGAACTCCATGCAAAACCTGCTGAAAAAATTTAAGGGAGACCGCACGATCTGGTTCGTGGTGGTACTCCTCTATGTTTTTTCCATTCTGGCAGTCTACAGTTCAACAGGTACACTGGCCTACCGTTTCAGGGCAGGAAATACCGAATACTACGTGGTGAAGCACTTCATCATTGTTGTTTTTGGGTTTGGACTGATGTATTTGGCGCACAACGTGAGATATTCTTATTACTCCCGTTTTTCGCAACTGGCCCTCATTATTGCCATTCCGCTACTGATTTTTACTCTTTTCAAAGGAACCTCCATACACGAAGCGCAGCGCTGGGTCACAGTTCCTTTTATCAACCTTAGCTTTCAGAGTTCAGATATTGCCAAAGTGGCTCTTATCATATACCTGGCAAGGGGTTTGACACGTAAGCAGGAGACAATCCGGGATCTGCATGCTTCCTTTTTCCCCCTTGCCATCCCTGTTATGTTGATTTGTGCCCTCATTTTACCGGCCAACTTTTCAACAGCTGCCATTTTGTTTATTACCTCCATGATCCTCATGTTTATAGGTCGCATCCCTGTCAAATATATTATGGGTCTCACAGGTATAAGCATTGTTGGCGTGGCCCTTTTTGTGGCGGTTCTGATGGCCATGCCCGACAGTGGAAGGACTCATACATGGCAAAACAGGATCAGCTCATTTGTTAACAAAGAAACAGGAGACACATACCAGGCCGACCAGGCAAAAATTGCCATAGCCAGCGGTGGAGTTGTGGGAAAACTGCCGGGCAATTCCAGTCAGCGGAACTTGTTACCCCAGGCCTATTCAGATTTTATCTATGCCATTATTATTGAAGAATACGGTTTGGCAGGAGGTTTTCTGGTATTGTTGTTTTATCTGATACTGTTGTATCGCGGAATTAGAATCGCCCATAAATCTCCGGGTACATTTGGGGCATTGCTTGCGGTGGGACTAAGTTTCAGTCTTGTCTTCCAGGCACTGATCAATATGGCGGTTGCCGTAAACCTGCTGCCGGTTACCGGGCAGCCGCTGCCCCTTGTGAGTATGGGCGGCACATCGTTGTGGTTTACAAGCCTCTCCATTGGCATTATTTTAAGCGTAAGCCGCAAAGTGGAACAAATAGAAAACGAAGAGGTCAACCATGCAGAAGCAATCACAACAGGCTAAGCCATTGAGAGCAATCATTGCCGGTGGCGGAACGGGAGGGCACGTATTCCCTGCCATAGCCATTGCTTTGGCCCTGAAAAAAAAGTTGTTCAACATCCAGTTACTGTTTGTGGGAGCCAGAGGTCGCATGGAGATGAGAAAAGTGCCGGAAGCCGGCTTTCGTATTATCGGATTGGACATTGCAGGTATTCAGCGTCGCATTACATGGAAAAATGTATTGGTGCCGTGGAAACTCCTGAAAAGCATTGTAGCAGCCAAAAGAATCATCAAAAGATATAAACCCGACATTGTTATCGGGGTTGGAGGCTATGCGAGCGGGCCCGTGCTTTGGGCAGCTGCCGGACAAAAAATACCCATACTGCTGCAGGAACAAAACTCCTACCCCGGCTTAACCAACCGGATACTGGGAAAAAAAGCACAAAAAATTTGCGTTGCCTACGAAGGACTGGATAAATATTTCAAAAAAGACAAACTCTATCTGACGGGAAACCCAGTGAGACAAGATATTGCAAATATTGAAGGGAAAAAGGCGGAAGCATTGACATATTTCGGCCTTATTGCCAAAAAACCGGTTTTGTTCGTGACCGGTGGCAGCCTGGGAGCCCGGAGCATCAACGAAAGCGTGCTGTCAAACCTGCGGTTGTTTGTCAACAAAGACATCCAGTTGATCTGGCAAACCGGCGTTCATTTTATCGACCAGGCTAAGGAAGCCATTAAAAGCCTGCCGGAGGCTCACCTGTATGTGGCAACATTTATCGACAGAATGGACTATGCCTATGCAGCAGCAGATGTGGTGGTCAGCCGTGCTGGCGCCATTGCCGTATCGGAAATATGTCTTGTTCGAAAACCTGCAATATTGATCCCCTCGCCCAATGTGGCCGAAGATCATCAAACCAAAAATGCCATGGCACTGGTAACTCATCATGCAGCCATCCACATAAAAGACGATGAAGCGCAGGACAAACTGGGGGAGGAAGTGGTTAATCTCATTTTTGATGATGAAAAGAAACATCGCCTGAAAGAGAAAATGGCCGGAATGTCCTATCGCAATGCAGCTGACAGGATTGCCGGAGTGGCACTTTCAATGATTCATACAAAAAAACAATGAACTGACAGAGGATACAATCACACGAAAACCAAATATACAGACAACGCGTTAACAAACCAACAAACAGGAGCAACGGAGTTGAAGCAGTTAGACCAAATAACAAACATTTATTTCCTCGGGATAGGAGGTATTGGCATGAGTGCCCTTGCCAGGTACTTTCATCAACGGGGTGTAAATGTGAGTGGATATGACAAAACACCAAGCCCGGTGACCGCTGCCCTGGAAAAGGAAGGTGTCGAAGTAACGTATGCCGACGATCCCTCAACCATCCGGATAATGCCGGAGCTCGTCATCCGAACGCCAGCTGTGCCGCTCACAACCACTTTGTACGGCTACTTTCTCCATAAGCAGATACCCATAAGGAAAAGAGCGGAAATTCTGGGAATCATATCAGCGGGTATACCAACCATAGGCATTGCAGGAACACATGGTAAAACCACCATTGCTGCCATGCTAACCCACATTTTTAAGACCGCATCAGTGCCGTGTATCTCTTTTCTGGGAGGAATTGCCACTAACTATAACACCAATTTTCTTGGAGAAGCCAACCCGCAATGGATGATTGCCGAAGCAGATGAGTTTGACCGTTCGTTCCTGCATCTCTCGCCAAAGATAGCATTGATCAGTGCCATCGACAGTGATCACATGGATATATACAAAAATGAGGAAGCCCTCCTGGAGTCATTTTCCTTATTTGCAAAAAAGCTTCCGCCCGATGGTACCCTTATAACCGGCAAGGACGTCAGCAGGAAGATAAGATATGAAAATCCCTCTCTTGAATATCACCGGGATTATCCCGCAGATTATTACCTGGAAAATGTTTACGCGGACAGTGGACATTACCATGCTGATATGGCAGGATTGATAACGATTCGGGATATGCAGATCGGGCATCCGGGGAAACATAACCTTGAAAATGCACTGGCAGCAACAGCCCTGGCCCATCAGGCCGGTATAGCACCACAGATCATCAAAAAAGCATTGAACAGTTTTCTTGGAGTAAAACGGCGCTTTGAGATTTGCCTGCATACGGCAAAAATGGTTTACATTGACGACTATGCACACCTTCCGGAAGAAATTAACGCCTGTATTTCATCAGCCAGAGAAATGTGGCCGGAGAAGAAAATCACAGTCGTTTTTCAACCCCATCTGTATTCCAGAACACGCGACCTGGCTGTTCAATTTGCGGAAAGTCTCTCAGAAGCCGACCAACTGATATTGATGGACATTTACCCCGCCAGGGAAAAACCCATTCCGGGTGTGGATGTCAATTTGATACTGAAAAAGATAAAGGGCAGCAAGGCATTGCATTGCTCCAGGGAAAAACTGCCTGATGTATTGAAAGCATTGGAAATTGAGATTCTGATCACCATGGGTGCAGGCGATATCGATCGGTTTGCAGAACCCATCAAAAAAATATTAACCAACCGGGCAATGTCATGATAAGAAACATCATCAACATATCAGGGGTATCGCTTGTATTGGTAATTCTCGGCATGCTCCTTTCGTTTTCGGTAAGCAATAATCTGCAAACCGCATGTACAAATTTTGAAGTCAGTGTCAGCAGCCGGAGTGGAAACTATTTCATGTATCCCGATGACTTTCGGGAAATGGTCATTAAACATCTCGACAAAATTGAAGGAAGCAATTTAAAACCGGAGAAATTACAAGTGGTTCATGGTTTGATTCATGATGTACCATTTGTGGAACAGGCAAACATTTACCGGACGATCAACAATGAGTTGAGGGCCGATATCAGGTTGCGGGATCCGCTGATGCGCTTGGTTAACCGCCATGACCGAAGCTATTATGTGGACACCCGCGGATACATGTTCCCATTATCCGGAACACATACGGCAAGGGTGATGATTGTCAGCGGACATGTGGAAGCCGCTTACGAAGCAGGGAAAAACATTCGCACCCTGGGTGGAGAAAAGGATCAGAAGCGCCCTGATGCCATGCACGATCTGTTTCTGCTGGCAACTTATATCCATGATGATCCTTTTTGGAGAGCATTCATAGATCACATTACAGTGCTTGAAAACGGGAAGTTTGAAATGATACCCAAGAATGGCGCACACATCATTGAATTCGGGTATGCAGACAACATAGCAGAGAAATTTAACAAACTTCGGTTTTTTTATATAAACGGTTTGCCGGAAATAGGTTGGCATTACTATAATAGAATCAATTTAGAATTTAACCAACAGGTCATCTGTTCAAAATAAATACATTATGAAGTCATCTGAAATCATCGTTGGATTAGATATTGGATCAACCAAGATTGCTTGTATTGTCGGCAAACAGAATGAATACGGCAAAGTGGAGATACTGGGCATGGGCAGGGCCGACTCATTGGGTGTAAACCGCGGGGTGGTCGAAAACATTCAGTACACGATCAACTCAATCGAGAAGGCTGTTAAGGAAGCCAGCAACAGTTCAGGGGTTGAGATCAAAATTGCCAATGTAGGTATTGCAGGTCAGCACATCCGCAGTGTGCAGCACAGGGGTAATATTATGCGTAATGATATCGAAGAAGAGATTGCACAGGAAGACATCGACAACCTCATTGAAAACATGTACAAGCTGGCCCTTCCCCCCGGAGAGGATATCATACATGTGATACCACAGGAGTATATCATCGACGGCCAGCAGGGGATACGGCAGCCTGTAGGCATGTCGGGGAATTGCCTGGAGGCCAACTTTCACATCATAACGGGTAAGATTGCCGCAGCAAAAAACATTGAAAAGTGTGTCACAAAGGCAGGACTGACCATTTCCAGCATGATTCTGGAGCCGCTTGCTTCGTCAGAGGCTGTTTTGAGCAGCCAGGAAAAAGAGGCCGGGGTTGTCCTGGTGGATATTGGCGGCGGCACCACCGACCTGGCCATCTTCCAGGATGAGATCATCAGGCATACAGCGGTCATCCCCCTGGGCGGAAATGTGATTACTGAAGATATTAAAGAGGGTTGTTCCATTATCCGCAATCAGGCAGAAGCATTGAAAATAAGCTTCGGTTCGGCCCTGGCCAGCGAAAACAAAGATGAAGAAATCGTTTCGATACCCGGATTGAAAGGCAGATATCCAAAGGAAATATCATTAAAAAATCTGGCTCATATCATCCAGGCACGGATGGAGGAGATCATAGAACACGTTTATTACGAGATTAAGACATCAGGCTTCGAGAAAAAACTGATCGCGGGTATTGTCCTCACCGGTGGGGGCAGTCAATTGAAACATGTGGCACAGCTCACTGAATTTATTACCGGAATGGATACGCGGATTGGTTATCCCAACGAACATCTTGCCAGATCACCTTCCGGTGAGATTGGCAGTCCATTGCATGCTACCGGGGTGGGGTTGGTGATCAAAGGCTTTCAGGATATGCATGGTAAACCCAAAAAGAACAAGACTACCGCATCAGCAAAACGGAAAACAAAAAGCCTTTTCGAGAAACTTCTCACTACAGGAAAGGATTTTTTCGAAAAAGACAATGTGGAATAAGCAGCACATAATTTGATTACGAATCGATCAAAAAACCAAAATATTTAATTAAAATCTTTTCATTATGGATGCAGATATCATCAATTTTGACCTGCCAAAAAACCAGAGTTCCATCATTAAAGTAATTGGTGTGGGCGGTGGTGGCAGCAATGCAGTAAATCACATGTTCAGGCAAGGCATTGAAGGTGTTGATTTTTATGTGTGCAACACCGACGCCCAAGCCTTGGATTTGAGCCCCGTACCTAACAAGCTACAGCTGGGTGTTCATCTCACAGAGGGGAGAGGGGCAGGCAGCAAACCTGAAGTTGGGCGAAATGCAGCCCTTGAAGACATTGACCGGGTGAATAATATCCTGGAAAGCAATACCAAAATGTTGTTCATCACGGCCGGTATGGGTGGAGGAACGGGTACAGGGGCAGCACCCGTTATTGCCAAGGCATCAAAAGAATTGGGTGTACTCACTGTGGCCATTGTAACCCTGCCATTTGCTTTCGAAGGCAGGAAGCGAAGACAGCAGGCAGAGGAAGGCATCAGACAGCTGTCAGAAAACGTTGATACTCTGCTTATCATATGCAACGACCGATTGCGCGAACTATACGGCAATTTGTCCGTAACGGAAGCATTCTCCAAAGCTGACAACGTTTTGACCACCGGCGCAAAAGGTATTGCCGAAATCATCACCCTGCCCGGCAATATCAACGTGGATTTCGCCGATGTGCATACGGTGATGTTTGAAAGCGGTGTGGCCATCATGGGAAACGGGGTTGCTGAAGGGGAAAACAGGGCAATCACTGCCGTGGAATCCGCCCTTTCTTCACCCTTGCTCAACGATAATCAAATCAAGGGTGCCAAAAATATCCTGCTGAACATAACCAGCGGAAAAGAAGATGTGCTGATGGATGAGATCATTGAAATTACCGATTACATTCAGGATGAGGCAGGATCAACCGCAGAAATAATCTGGGGGCTGGGGAAAGATGAAAACCTGGGCTCTAATATCAGTGTGACCCTTGTTGCAACAGGCTTCACCGGAAAGGAACTGGTTGACGACATAAGATCCTTGCCGAAAGAAAAAACGGTGATGCCGCTTGATAAAGAAAATTCGCCGGCAAGCAAACAAAAAACGATCGAGTGGGAAGGCCCTTTCAACAAAGAAGAAGATCCGTTACAGGAAATGAAACTAAAGGTAAAGCCTGCAGCGGATATGAACACATCAGAGAAAAGCGGGAAACCGCTGATTAAAACCGCGCAACAGGAGAAGCTGGAACAATTCAGAAAGAGTCTCGCAGAACAAAAGGCCTTCGCTGAACTGCCGGAAACCCAAAAAGGCCACATCCTGTCTGAAGAAGAAATGAAGGCCAAAATCAGTGAACGGGAAGAACGGCTTAAACACCTGAGCATTCAGCTGAAAACACCGGAAGGATTAGCAGATCTGGAAAATCAGCCGGCCTTTGTAAGAAGAAAAGTGAATCTCAACCCTGTGCCGGCAAGCAATGAATCCCAGATTTCCAGATATACCCTCAAAGAAACAGAAGACCGGAAAACGCAAATTAAGTCCAATAATTCATTTCTGCACGATAATGTGGATTAATTTCGCCAAAAATCCATATTTATTTATTATGAAGCTGTTTTTTTGATATAAACCGATATGACCGCTTAAAGCGAAAGGATTTTTTTATTACCTTTGCACTTTCGGAAACATCAAAATAACAAGTGACCATGAAATATCATCTCAAACGGATTGCCATGCTGGGTATGCTGCCCTTGCTATTGCTAATAAATGCCTGTAGCTCGGACGATCCCGATGAAAGAGCAATCAGAGACAGGGAAAAAATCCTGGAATACCTTGAAGAGAATGATCTGGACTATTATGAGCTGGAGTCAGGTGTCTTTATCGTCATCGAGGAAGAAGGCACCGGATCCAATCCAAATGAAAACAGCACCGTCAGAATGAGTTACCAGGGATACCTGCTCAACGGAGAAATGTTTGATTCTGCCACCAATGTGAATATTTTCCTGCCGAATACTGTCAGAGGCTTTCGAAAAGGAGTGGTAGAGTTCAAGAGAGGCGGTAATGGAATCATCCTGATACCCTCGGCGCTGGGATACGGTACAACAGGAACAGGAACAGTGCCGAGAAATTCCGTGCTGATCTTTCACGTAGAAATTATCGACTTCACCTAACACCGGTGAACCCTTATAAATTTGTTAATAAACAAAGTATGCAAAATAAAGCCGGGACGTTAATGCAGATCAGGAAACAATAACAGACAGGCTGTCACAAAAATTTCCCTGACCCTGATCACTAAAAGTGTTTCCAATTGTAATTGTAATTTTCCAATCATTCATTTTAGAAAAAAACAAAAAAAATGGCCAGTAAGAAGAATTTGAAGAAAGACATCAATTTTTTGATTGATGAAGTAATTGGGACTTGTATGATACGGCAAACCCTGCAGGATGAAAAAGTACAGGAAGAAATGGACAACCTGATTAAAGAAATGCTGGAATACAGGGAAGAGATGCTGAATAAAGTAAACAATCCGGCGATTGAAAACGGCGATGGGAAGGCACTCAAAAAATACTATAAATCACTCTACAGCGAATTGCTGGAAAAGGTGAACGAAGTATTTAACAAATTGGATGTAGACATGGAATAAATATACCATGTTATCCGTTATCCAAGGGCGCAGACGCGCCTTTTTTGCTATGCCCCCGCCTGTTATTGCCAAGATGGGATGATCCGCAAACATTATACCATGACCGGTCGTATATGACAACCAATCCACGAAACCATGAAAACCACGAGAACAAACCCGGGAAGAGACAAACATCAAAAACCCAAACGACCCCTAAAACAACCGGCACATCATCAATCGTCCGATCCGCGCATACGCCTCAATAAGTTCATTGCCAATGCAGGTGTCTGCTCCAGAAGGGAAGCGGATGTGCTTATACAGAACGGTGCCATTACTGTTAACGGCCAAATTGTTACCGAAGTGGGAACAAAAGTGATGCCCGGCGACAAGATAATGTATGGCAAACAAAAGCTCCACCATGAAAAAAAAATATATGTGTTGCTCAACAAACCGAAAGATTACATTACAACCGTAGATGACCCCCAGCAACGCAAAACAGTGATGCATATCATTGGGAAAACCTTTCCGGAACGTCTCTACCCTGTTGGCCGCCTTGACAGGAATACTACAGGCCTGCTGTTATTGACCAACGATGGGGAGCTGACAAAAAGACTCACACACCCTGCCAACAATATTAAGAAGCTATACCATGTTGAGCTTGACAAGAACCTGACCAAGACAGATATGCTCAGAATCGCTGAAGGTATCAAAATAGAAAAGGAAGTTGTTTTGCCGGACAGCATCGCTTATGCAAACCCTCAAAACAGAAAAGAAATAGGCATTGAATTGCATTCCGGACAAAACAGGGTGGTAAGAAGAATTTTTGAACAATTGGGATACAGGGTCTTGAAGCTCGATCGCGTGATGTTTGCCGGATTGACCAAGAAAGATCTTCCCAGGGGGAAGTGGAGGCAACTATCAGAAAAAGAAGTAGGCTTTCTGAAAATAATGCGTTAGTACTTTATGGGTAAAAGTAAAAAGACACAACCGGGCCTGCTGAGTCAGTTCATCCGTCTCGCCCTGCTAAGCGGTGCTGTTTTTATTTTCCTGCTGATGATTGTTATCGGGCTGCTTGGCTACATATACCGTGACCAGATCAAACAGACCTTCCTCCTTGAACTAAACCGGCGACTGAATGCAGAGATATATGCCGAGGACATCCAGATAAAACTATTCAGAAGTTTTCCAAAAGCATCTGTAGCCTTCCAAAACACCGGATTGGTGATCGACAGTGACATCCACGGCAACGACACCCTGCTCCATGCAGCAAGCATACAATTGGAGTTTAACATCCCCGATATCCTGAAACGCGATTTCACGGTCAGACAGATAAACATTGCCCACGGTTACTTTCATCCGGCAGTTTTTGCCGACCACTCAACCAACTGGGAGTTGTGGGAGCACTCCCCCACCAGCGACCCGAGAGAAATCCATTTTGACATACAGCGCCTGAATATTCAGAATCTTTCCCTTAGATTCTCACACCATCCCGACAACCATTTGATCCATACACATGTTGAGCGCTTGCGATTGCGAATAACCGCCGAAAACGGAAACGTCAGCATCCGGGCCGGCGGTCATATGACCATGAACGAGTGCACAATCAGCCAAGTCATCATTCCCGGCAACAAGCCGTTGAATATGGATGCCCGGATCGACTTATTTGCAAACGGAAATATTCATATCAACAAAACCCACCTCACATGGAATCAGCATAATTTCATTATTGACGGGCAGTTTTCCCGGGGTGAAGAAGCACTAAGAGTCAAGTCTTCGCTCTCAGGAAAAGACATCAACGTTCATGACCTCTTACACGACCTGCCTGCAAACTGGCACTCCATCCTGCAAAAGTATGAACCAAAAGGCATCCTGAATGTTGATGCCACATTTGAAGGCTTCCTGGGAAATGGCCACATCCCACAAATTCAATCCTCTTATTTGCTAACCCGCGGAAGCTTCGTTTACCCCGATAAGAACTTTGAAATCAAAGTCCGTGAAATGGCCGGCCGGTTTACGAACGGCAGACACCAACACGCCACCGACAGCCGGCTCTATATTGATCGCTTATCGGGAACCGTTGATAACTCAACGATTTCAGGAACTGTTGCTTTAAAAAACCTGGAACAACCGTATGTATCTTTCGACCTAAACGGCATGGTAGCCGGAAACGACCTTGTTAAATGGCAGCTCATTGAGCCGCTAAGCTCCGCCGGCGGTTCCGTCAATATGCACATTAATTTCGCCGGCAGAGTGGATGAAAACATGCAGTTTGCCCGCCAAAACCTGCTTGATGCCTCCATATCGGGCTATATGGATTTTCGTGACTTTGAATTCACGCTCAAAAAACGTCCGGAATTACCTTATCATGCGTTTAACGGCAGAACGATCTTCAACAACAACTACCTGGAGATAGAACAGCTTTCCGGAGCTGTTGCAGACAGCGACTTCCTGTTTAACGGACGAATGGTAAACTTTTTGCCCTATGTCTTTATCCCCGGTGAATCCCTTGTAATCCTGGCATCCCTGCAGTCAGGCTTCATTAACCTGGATCACTTGCTACGAAGTGGTGAACCGGAAACAGGCAATGGGTTCAGACTTCCGGAACGCGTGAATCTTGAGCTCGATGCAAGCATTAACCATTTTCAGTTTCGTCTTTTCAGGGCCACACAAATGACAGGTTCGCTGCGACTGAACAACCGGCAATTATTCGCCGACCGCCTGGCCTTTCATACAATGGATGGCAGGGTAATCATGCAGGGCGTTCTGGATAACCGGAAGGATAACCTCATTCACATGTACTCCAATGCCAACCTTAACCAGGTGGATATCCATCAACTGTTTTATCAGACAGGCAATTTTGGACAAGAAAGCATAACAAAAGAAAACATCTACGGAAGTGTAAGCGCCGAGCTTTTTTTCAGCGCAAACTGGGATACCTCTCTGACCATCGACTGGCAAAGCATGGAAACCATCGCTAATTTGACAATTGATAACGGACGCCTGGTCAACTATCAACCAATGATCGCACTGAGCCGTTTTATCCGGACCGACGACTTCACAAATGTTTCCTTTTCCACACTACAGAATGAAATACATATCAGCGACCGGAGAATCACCATCCCACAAATGGAAATCAACTCCAGTGCACTCAACCTTCAGTTGTCGGGAGAACACACATTCGACAACGAGATCGATTACCGGATGCAGGTTTTGCTTTCCGATCTGCTGGCACGCCAGCATCGCGAAAGGAGAAACCCCCAGGAACAATACGGTGACATCATTGACGATGGACTTGGGCGTACAACATTGTTTTTAAGGCTTACAGGCACAGCAAGCGACCCAGTATTCCGGTACGACCATCAAGGAGTTCGGGAAAAAATCATGGATGACCTCCGGCAAGAAAGAGAAACCTTTAGAAATATCATCCGCAGTGAATTCCGTTTTCTTTCACGCGAAAAAAGCGACACAACTAACCAGGACGCACCCGGAGAAAGAGCCAAACAAAGAGAACGTCTGCGGAAACAGGAAGAAGGAGAATTTATTATCGAGTGGGAAGAATGGTAGCATCCCGGAACTTTTCATCAGTCAGTGAATAATTATTGCAGGTTATTTTTTTGAAATGGTTGTTTTTCCTCACGCCAAATTAAACCTGGGTCTGCATGTTACCGGTCGATATAACCGGGATCAATCAGAAGCTACAGGCTGCACTACAACCGATGCTCCCCCGGAAGCCGGCCATGAACAACACATGCGTAAGGCGGGTTACCACGAAATTGAAAGCATCATGATACCCCTTGGTGTCAAAGATATACTGGAGGTAGTTCCTGCATCAAATCAACCCACAACCCTTCGTGTATCCGGCCTCCAAATTCCTGCCAACGGAAAAATTAACCTTTGTCTCCAGGCTTATGAGCTGCTCCGGCAGGAAGTGAAAACAAAGAACATTCCCGTTAATAACCCTTGGACAGGGTATCCGGAAACATCCCTGCCAAATGTCCGCATTTTTCTGCACAAAATAATCCCTGCGGGGTCAGGTCTTGGCGGTGGCAGTTCAAATGCAGGCTTCACGCTTATGCTGCTCAACAAAATGTTTGATCTTGGGATGTCTGTCCAGCATCTCGATAATCTCTGCAAAAAACTTGGCAGCGACTGCCCCTTCTTTCTCTATGATCAACCCATGCTGGCTACCGGCCGTGGTGAAATTCTGCAACCTCTGCAATTGCCCCAATTGAAAAAATACACAGCACTCGTTATTGCACCACCTATCCATGTGTCCACAAAAACTGCATACAGCTTGGTAAAACCAAAACCTGCCGGCAAAAATCTTTGGGAAATTTCAAAGCAGAATGTTGAAACATGGCAGCAAGACCTTGTAAATGATCTTGAAGAACCCGTTTTTCGTCTATATCCGGAAATCAGACAAATAAAGGAAAAGCTATTGGCATCCGGAGCTGTCTGCGCATCCATGAGCGGAAGCGGTTCAGCACTTTACGGACTGTTTAGGACAGCTCCCCCGGAAAAAGACCTCCAAATATTGTTCCCCGGCTACCGTATCGATAAAGTAAAAACAGATGTTTTCCAAAAATCATTATTTTTGTGCCCGTCCGCGGTTCCTTTGCATCAATAAGTATCATTCATCAACCAAAAAAACAAAGCCATGCGTATCCTTACATTTTTCTTTGCTATTTTCTGGCTGTTAAGCCTACCTGCTCATGCCAATGAGCACCTCACCACACACAATATGTTTGACCTCAAAACAGTGGTGGAGGCAGCCATGTCGCCTGACAAAAACTACATCGCTTTCACAGTAAATGTGCCCCGGCCATTTACCCATTCGGCTGGCACCGATTATCGCGAACTCTATGTCTATGATCTTCGAAACGACGAGATTCTGCCGTTCATGACCGGCAACCGTCGTGTTTTCAACATTGGATGGACACCCTCCGGTGATGCCGTTACTTTCAGGGCAAACCTCCCCGACCTGCCTCACATGCAGGTATATGCCATGAGCCTTCGCGGCGGCGAACCAAGAGCCATTACTGAACATACATCCAGTGTTTTCCAGTATACTTATATTGATGATGAAAACCTGGCGTTTGTCGCACTGTCGCAACAGAATCCACTGCGTAGCGAATTCAGAAGCAAAGGCATCGAAATAGAGGTATATGAAGAAGAGTGGGTTCATCGCAACCTTTACGTGTATAATACATCCTCCGGCAACTTGCGCCAGATCACCCGGGATGTCACGGTCTTTGACTTTGTGCTGAGCCCCGACGGCCGTTATGCTGCCGCCGCCATTGCACCCCGTAACCTGGTTGATGACAGCTACATGTTCAAACGGATTCACCTGGTGAACTTAGAAACCGGCCACCTGGAAAAAATCGTAGACAACCCGGGGAAACTGGCCAATATGGCATTTAGCCCCAATGGCAGCAAACTGGCCTTCCGCGGAGCAAGCAAACTGGAAGACTCTGTGGAGGGAAGCCTGTTTGTGTTGGACCTCCATGATCTGCAAGCCTTTGAAGACCTTCAAAATATCGTTGAAGGAATGGAATTGTCGGTGATTGATTTTGCCTGGATGGATGACAACACCCTGCTTTATGCCGCAGAAGAAAGTGTTGACATTGTATTGAGCAGTCAAAAGCTGGACGAAGACGAAAGACGCATATTGATAGAGCCTGAAGTCCTTGTTTTCCGAAGGTTTTCCCACCACGATGGCATCATTGTCATGTCAGGCAACACCTGGACCCATCCCAATGAGCTTTTTACATTTGATGTGGCATCTGAAGAATTGGTTCGTCATACCAATCACAACCCCTGGCTGGATGATATCCGGCTGGCAGAGCAACGCAAGCTCACCTATTACGCGCGCGACAATCACGACATCGAAGGAGTACTTCTGTATCCACTTGATTATGAAGAAGGAAAGACCTATCCCATGATTGTTTACATCCATGGCGGACCGGAAGCGGCTGTCCAGAACGGTTGGGTTACCTCCTACGGCACGTGGGGGCAGGTGGCTGCAGCCCGCGGATATTTTGTGTTCATGCCCAACTACCGCGCAAGCTCCGGCCGAGGAGTCGATTTTACCATGGCCGGCTATGGAGACCTCGTAGGCGTGGAATATGATGATGTAATCGATGGTGTTGATCATCTCATTGAAATTGGATATGCAGATATTGACAGGGTAGGCATCGGTGGCGGATCATACGGAGGCTATTTCGCTGCATGGTCGGCAACACGACATACCGACCGTTTTGCCGCAGCCGTAATGTTTGTGGGTATTTCCAATCAGATATCCAAAAGAAATACCACCGACATCCCCTGGGAGGATTACTATGTTCACTGGGGATACTGGACACACGAAGACTGGCAGGATGTATACAGCAGAAGTCCTGTAAAGTATGCACACCAAAGCCTGACACCCACCCTGATCCTTCACGGAGACGCCGACCCCCGCGTGCACCCCTCCCAGGGACTGGAAATGTACCGTGCACTGAAAATGCATGGCAAAGCACCCGTAAGGCTGATCTGGTATCAGAACGAAGGACATGGAAACCAACGCAATGTTCATCGTCTGGACTATATCGTGCGTACCATGGAATGGTTCGATCACTACCTTCGCCTCGACAAACCACGCGACCAGATGCCGGAAAAATTCCCCGAAGCTGTAATCGGCTGGTAAACCCCGGTGAAACTGAATTATCTTATTTCATCCATAAAAAACATTACGAATGGCAGCATCTAAACTCAAGAAGCTTTCCAAAAAGATTTTCGGCAAATCGCTCGACTATATTGAAATAGTAGGTAATCGCCTTCCCCACCCTGCCACCATCTTTGCCATGCTGGCCGGCATTGTGGTGCTGATATCCACCATCTCCTACTTTTTGGGCGTTTCGGCCATACATCCTGTAGATGGAAGCATAGTTACCGTGAATAATCTGCTCAGTGCCGACGGCCTGCGCTGGATGTATACCAATATACTGGACAACTTCCTGAGGTTTCCGCCCCTTGGTTATGTGCTGGTAGTCATGGTAGGTATCGGACTGGCTGAAGGCACCGGCCTGTTCGCCATCATGATCCGGGCCCTTGTACTGGGGGCACCGCCTAAACTGATCACAGGGGCAGTGGTGCTGGCAGGTATCATATCAGGCCTGGCCGTTGAAGCCGGCTACGTGATCCTGATACCATTGGGCGCTATGATCTTTCACGGTATCGGACGACACCCCATGGCCGGACTGGCAGCCGCCTTCTGCGGCGTGAGCGGTGGCTTTGGCGCCAACTTCTTCATCGGGTCCATCGACCCAATATTGGCCGGAATCTCAACATCTGCAGCTCAACTGATCATTCCCGACATGGTGATCAACCCGGCGGTAAATTACTACTTCATGATCATATCCAGTTTCGTTGTGCTATTTGTGGGGATATGGGTAACAGAAAGGGTTGTAGAGCCAAGGCTGGGTAAATATGAAGGCCCTGCCGAACGCTTCGCCATCGAACAACTGACCCCGACAGAAAAGAAAGGCTTGCGCTGGGCAGGTATTTCAGCCATCCTCTTTATTATTCTCATGGCATTCACCGTAGTGCCGGCCAACGGATTGCTGCGTAACCCCGAAACAGGTTCGGTACTCCATTCCCCATTCTTCGACGGAATCATTATCGGCATCCTCCTTTTTTTCTTCATCCCCGCACTGGTATATGGCCGCATTGTAGGAACCATACGCAATGACAAAGATATGATGAAGCACATCATCAAATCCATGAGCGGTATGGGTTCATATATAGTACTGGTTTTTTTCGCCGCCCAGTTCGTATATTTCTTTAATGAATCAAACCTGGGGCTGATTATTGCCATAAAGGGAGCGGCAACATTGCGCGACATCGGTTTTACCGGACCCGTTCTCATCGCATCATTTGTGCTGCTGTCGGCTTTCATTAACCTTTTCATGGGCAGTGCCTCAGCAAAGTGGGCCATCATTGCACCGGTTTTCATCCCCATGCTGATGCTCCTCGACAATGCTTACCACCCCGGTATCACCCAGGCTGCCTTCCGCATAGGCGACAGCCTCACCAACCTGGTAACACCCATGATGAGCTACTTTGCACTTATCGTTACATTCGCACAAAAATATGATGAAAAATACGGGATAGGAACCATCATCTCTACCATGTTACCTTATACCGTGGTACTCGCGATTGTTTGGATAGCCACGCTGATGCTATGGGTATGGCTGGGAATTCCCCTCGGACCCGACGGACCGATTTATATCAATTAAATGTGAAGATGTGAAAATGTGCTGATGGGAAAATCTCTTTAATGTTCACTGTAACCTTATAATGGGGGTTGGGGACTGCCTTCCCCCAAAGGTTTACCAGTTACATACGCTCAGGAACATGAATACCCAGCAGTGCCATGGCATTGTGAATGGTTTGCGCCGTAAGATGGGACAAACACAACCGAAAATTGCTCACGGCCTCATCCGGCTCATTCAGCACAGAATGGTCGTGATAAAACTGGTTGTAGGCACGGGCAAGCTCATAGGCGTAATTGGCAATCCTTGCAGGACTCATTTCTTCAGCAGCCTCAAGGACCGTGGCCGGAAAGTCATGAAGTGCCTTTAACAATTGTTTCTCTTTTTCGTTCACCGGTGCGCCGGCAAACCCTTTTTTTGCTGCCTGGAACCTTGCCTCTCCTGCTTTGCGCAACACCGAACGGATCCGTGCGTAGGTATATTGAATAAATGGACCGGTATTGCCGTTAAAATCAATGGATTCTTCCGGATTAAACAGCATATTTTTCTTCGGGTCAACTTTCAGAATGAAGTATTTGAGTGCACCAAGGCCGATGGTTTGGTAAAGAGCGGCCTTTTCTTCATCGGAGAAATCCTGCGTTTTTCCCAGCTCTTCCGTCATCTTACCTGCCGTTGCAAACATTTCATCCATCAAATCATCGGCATCCACAACCGTGCCTTCCCTGGATTTCATCCGGCCGGCCGGCAACTCCACCATCCCGTAACTGAGATGATGAATGGCATCAGCATATGGTTTCCCAAGCAAGGCCAACACTTTTTTCAACACACTGAAATGATGATTTTGCTCATTTCCAACCACATAAATCATCTTTCCGGGCCGGTAGTCATCATACCTCAATTGAGCCGTTCCAATGTCCTGCGTCATATATACCGAAGTGCCATCAGCACGCAGCAACAATTTCGCATCCATATTGTGATCAGCCAGGTCAGCCCATACCGAACCGTCCTCTCTCCGGTAAAGCAATCCTTGCTTCAGGCCTTCCAGCACTATCTTCCTTCCAAGCAGATAGGTGTCAGATTCATAATAGATTTTGTCAAAGTCAATACCCATGCGAGCATATGTTCTGTCAAAGCCATCATACACCCATCTGTTCATTTTTTCCCACACCGAAACAACTTCAGGATCATGCTCTTCCCATTTACGCAGAAGTTCGCGGGCTTGCTTCATTAATGGAGCCTCATTCCTGGCCTCATCATCGGATAATCCTTTTTCCCTGGCCAAAGCATCGGCTTCCTCACGGAGCATCTTTTCGAAACGAACATAATACTCACCCACCAGCTTGTCGCCTTTTTTCCCGGAGGTTTCAGGAGTCTCACCATCACCGGTCATCATCCAGGCAAGCATCGATTTGCAAATGTGGATGCCCCGGTCATTCACCAGGTTGACCTTAACCACCTTTTTGCCGGCGGCTTCCTGTAGCAAAGAGACGGAGTATCCCAGCAAGTTATTGCGAATATGCCCCAAATGCAAAGGTTTATTGGTGTTGGGAGAAGAAAACTCTACCACCAGTGGACGATCATCCGCCTCTTCAGCCTCAATTCCCTCTCCCGGCCAAGCACCAATACCACTTCTGGCATTGCGGTAGCCGAATTGTTCATTATCAAGTGATTGCAAAAGAAAAGACTGCCAGAAAGCTTTGGTGAGGGTGAGATTCAAAAACCCTTTGACAACCTGGTATTTCTCTACCAGATCTAACTCCTGCAGCAGAGACTTCCCTATCGTATCAGCAGCCTGGTCGGGACTTTGACGCAAAAACCTGACAAAAGGAAACACGACCAAAGTAAAGTCGCCCTCGAATTCTTTGCGGGTTTTCTGAATAAGTATGCTATCCGGTTTTACTTCATTACCCGATAATTCTTTCACAATGTTTGCCACGGAAGCGGCAATAAGCTCTTCAATATTTAACATGATCACAGAAATTGACGGGCAAAGTTAGTGATTTTGCCTTTAAGAGAACTTTCTGATAAATTTGGTTTCAGAAAAACATCAGGGTTGCCACGCCAAAATAGATGAGCAATCCCGTGATGTCAACCAGTGTGGTGATGGCCGGGCTGGCTGCCACGGCGGGGTCACCACCCAGCCTTTTGACAAGCAATGGCAGCGAGGCGCCAATCAAGGTGGAGGTGACAACCTGGAGGCTGAGTGCCAGGGCAATCCCAAAGGCCAAAAAGTACAGATTATGTTGATCCGGAACATCCATCCCCCATGAAAGGAAAAGCACCTTGCCAAAAGCAATGATACCTAAAACAAAAGATAGCAAAATAGCGATCCGGGCCTCCTTCAACAAAATCATCAACCAGTTTTTCAGTGATATTTGACCCAGTGCCATGGCACGGATGACAACTGTTGCCGCCTGTGAACCCACATTTCCGCCTGAATCGGCCACCATGGGCATATAGAGAGCCAAAATGATCAATACCGACAAGGCCTCTTCAAAACTATGGATGATCATTCCCGAAATCACACCGATGATGGCCAAAGATGCCACCCATGTAATCCGTTTCCGAAAATGAGATATTACGGTTGTTTCAGGATAATCCAGGCCTTCCTCTGCAGGAACAATACCCATGAACTTCTCCATGTCTTCCGTTTGCTCAGCCTGAATGACTTCCATGGCTTCATCATGCCTGACAATCCCTGCAAGCTGACCATATTTATTAATGACAGGAATGGCGACCAGGTCGTACTTTTCAATTTTGGCCGCAACCGACTCACGGTCCTCATCTACTTCAGCTTTCGCGAAATCTTTGTACACAATTTCCCAGATGGAAGTGTCGGGCTCAGCCATGATCAGGTCTTTCAGGGTTGTAAATCCATGCAGCTTCATGTCCCTGTCAACCACATATACATAGTAGATCATCTTTTTTGAAGGGGCATCGCTGCGCACCTTTTCAATGGCCTGTGCAGCGGTCATATCACCGATAATGGTAGCAAAATCGGTACTCATGATCCCACCTGCTGTTTCAGGGTCATAAGAACTCAAACGGATCACATTTTCCCTGGTTTTTTTATCCAGATAGGGCAACAACTTTAACTGATCCTCCCTGTCCAACTCCTGGTAAAGGTCAACACGCAAATCCGAGGCCATCTGGACAAATATTTTTGCAAATCCCTTTGGCCCCAGTTTCTCAAACAGCTCCAACTGCAGCTCAAGATCAAAATCCGATACAATGTAGCCTTGCTCCTCCTCGGAAAAATAACCCAATACATCAATAAGATCGGAATCTTTTAGTTCCCCCAAAATCTCCACGACCTCCACAACGGGCATTTTTTTCAATATGGTGACCAATGCCTCCCACTCCCGGGCAGCAATCAGTCCTTCTATGACCATGTTTCTTTGATCGGTATCCACTGTAATCATGAATCCCTCCTTTCTGATGCCTGTGAGACTGCCTGTATTAAATCTGGTACGGGGAGATTTGTCTACAAAAAAACCCTTCCTGAGAATTTTTGGAAGGGGGCTTTGTAGTGAAAGTGCTCACACCAACCCGGTGTGAACAATGTCATTCTGCCCCTTGTTGAGTTTTAGCTCTGGATGACTTATCCCATTCAGGGAAGCTACCTTAAGCAGTGCCTTAATCCGACAAAGCCTGTTCTACCCATTGGCGTCTGTAGACATTTTTGGGCAGTAGCCTGTGTTCATCCAGTAGCCTCACCTAACAGGCAACACCACTGTTGTGAAACAATGCTGAAAATTCAATTGCAAATATACGGTTTTTTTTGATTCGTGAGCGGTTATAAAGGCAGGCCAACAACAATTGTTTATACAAGGTTGATCCATCCTTGTCAATCTATTCCACTCTCTACAGCAAAATTAACAAGGGCCGCAAGATTTTTTAAACCAAGTTTTTTTAACATGTTTTTCCTGTGATTATTTACTGTATGATGGCTGATGTTCAGTTTAGCTGCTACGGCCCTGGTGGTAAATCCGGCGACAAACAACTTCAACACCTCCAACTCTCTTTTACTGATCTTTGATACCTCAGCACTGTTCAAACCCCTCAAGCGGTCCTTGACAAAGTTCTTCATGCTCTTCTCATATTTAACAGGGCGCGTAAAATCAAGACTAACGGTGATGATCTCAAATATATCCTCCTCCGGTAACAAACGAAACACCTGGCTTGAAGAAAACAACCACAAATAATGGCCTTTGGCATGACGAAATCTGTAAAAAGCAGTGAAAGTACCTTCAGGATTGCCAAGCAAATACTCAACCGCTTCATCGAGATAGCATTGGTCTTCCGGATGGTATAGGGATATGAGTTCGTTTGTATCAAAATCAGCTTGCATGGTAGCAGGGTAACCCGTTACTTTTTCATACCGGCTATTGGCATAAATGATGTTTGATTTATTGAAGTCAAGAATAAGAATTATGGCGTCCAAACTGTTGATAATCTTCTCGTAAATACCAAATTCATTTTGCAGTTCAAGGTATTTACGCAAGAGACGACTTTCCGATTTTTCGTTGCCGGTGTTTGCCATTTACCATTTAGCTTTGGAAGGTTTTTCTTGACAAAGATAGCTTTTTTTAAACAGAATCCCACATTTTTGTCAACCAGACACCCGGCTCACTTGTTATCGCTGATGCCAAAAAAACTGTCGGACAACTTATTTGTATATTTGCAAAAAAAAAGCACATGCAACGCTTCATTATTGCCATTTTTTCTCTTTTTTTCGTTTTTGCATGCCAGGGGCGTGTAGGGAACAATTCACAAGAACGTGCACCGGAACCGGGGAATAATCGTCTTGAGCCACCCTCATTTGATGCTGATTCGGCCTATTATTTTGTGGAACGACAAGTGGGATTTGGCCCCAGGGTGCCAAACACCGAATCGCACCGTGAAGCTGGCAAATGGCTGGCAAATACCATGCAAAGGTTCGCTGACACCCTGTACCTGCAGGAGACCAGGGTAAGGGCCTATGACGGCACCATACTGAATATCAAAAACATCATCGGAGTGTTTCAACCTGAGAAGCGGCGCAGGATATTGCTATGTGCACATTGGGATAGCCGGCCTTATGCCGACTACGATCCTGATCCCGCAAACCACTATCGACCAATTGACGGTGCCAATGATGGAGCAAGCGGCGTAGGTGTGCTGCTGGAAATTGCCCGCCAGATCAGTACAGAAAAACCCAATGTGGGTATCGACATTGTCTTTTTTGATGCTGAAGATTACGGCCGGCATCGCTTCTCCAGCATCCCGGACAATGACTCCTGGGCACTTGGGGCACAGTATTGGGCAAGAAATCCACATATCATCAATTATGATGCACGTTTTGGCATCCTGCTCGACATGGTCGGTGCTTCCGATGCCACCTTCAAACGTGAAGGATATTCCATGATGTTTGCCCCGGGAATTGTCAGAAGGGTGTGGGAAACCGCTCACCGCATCGGCTACGGCCACATGTTTCTTAACAGAGACGGCGGTTTAATTATCGATGACCATTATTATGTGAACACCATACGTAATATTCCCACCATTAACATCATTCATCAGGACAACCGCACAAGCCACGGCTTTTTCCCGGAATGGCATACTATGGGCGACAACATGGATGTTATTGACAAATATACCCTGAAAGCAGTCGGCAATACCGTGTTGCAGGTGATTTTTGATGAATAATCCACCCTGGTGAAAAAGGTCAAGACCGGATTCCCCAATTCTAACAGCCCTGCCAAAATGCGGAATTATACAGGCTTTTTGAATGCCC
This sequence comes from Bacteroidia bacterium, assembly GCA_007695305.1. Classification (GTDB taxonomy): domain Bacteria; phylum Bacteroidota; class Bacteroidia; order Bacteroidales; family UBA7960; genus PUPG01. The sequence goes on along the minus strand of REEA01000108.1, from coordinate 2,063 downwards.
AAATAGCAGAAATACCTCCAAAGTATGGCCGGTGAAGCATCAGATCAAAACCGGCATCTTTCATCATATCAATGAGCTCTGCAGGTGAATAAAAGTGAATGGCCGAATGGGCCAGGTAATGGTAGGCGTGGCGTTGCCCCGACAACATACCGCCCAAAGGCACGGTAATCCAGCGCATGTAAAAGTGAAACAAACGCTGCAGAAGCATATTAGAAGGCTGACTGGTTTCCACAATCACAAATTTACCACCCGGCTTCAATATCCTTAGGATTTCGTTTAGGAAAAGACACTTGTCGGGATTCCTGAAAGTAAGATTGCGAAAAGCAAAGGCTATACCAATCACATCAAAATAATCATTTTCAAAAGGCATAGCGGCAGCATCTTCTAAAAGGAAGTTTATCCTTTGCGCACCACGTTTCCCGGCCTTCTGCCGTGCCAGTTCCAGCATCGGCTCACTGTAATCAAGCGCGTAAATGGCAGTGTCGGATGTGGCTCTCTTATGCAAATGCATGGCAAGATCACCCGAACCGGTGCAAAGATCCAGAACCTGTCCGGGTTTATCCTGCAGCATAACAGCAGCTGCTTTATTTCGCCAACGCTCATCAAAACGAAAAGTAATCAGCCTGTTGATCAAATCATATGACGGCGGCACCGCTGTAAACATTTTCTGCAAAGGTCGCACCGCTGACTCCCTCTCCTTTTTCCTGTCTTTCTTCATGTAGTGTTAAATCACACAAGGTTGTTCGTTCTTAACAAAGTTAAACAAAAGCTACCATGATTGACCATCTTTGATCACCCACTTGCGTTGAAAACTACATAGACAAAAGAAAAGTTTGACCGGCAATACGGCAAAATGCCGGTTTTCACACCAATTGCAATCTTAATTGATCAACACAGAACCTCAATCAAAAACCGGTCGGGGCGTTTGAGGTGTTGAAGGCGGCAAGACAGGCAGCTCCAATGCATATGCGGGAATTTCACCGGTAAGGGCATCCAGAAATGCCAGAATCAGTTCATTTTCTTCGACGGTGAGGTCCCTGAGCAGCATGTCCATGGCCACAACATTTACGGTTTCGCTGAGCGACCACTCACTCCCGTCGTGCAGGTAAGGATAGGTTTTGGCAATATTGATCAGAGAAGGGATCTTAAAAGCGTGTTTATCCAACGGATTTTGCGTTACATCAAACCTTCCCGGATCGCTTTTCCCGGATTTTCGCTCAGCAGGAGTTTCAAAAACAGAAAAAGCATTGCCGCCAAGGGCCGGACCGCTGTGACAGGCATTACATCCAACGCGCATGAAAACATCCAGTCCCAGTTGCTCTTTTTCGGTAAGTGCCCCGGCGTCGCCATCCAGAAAAGCACAAAAACGGGTTGGCGTTATGAGGATGCGCTCAAATGCACCAATGGCAACACCTACATTTTCATATACCAGAGGTTCATCCTCCCCGGGAAAAGCTTTTCTGAAATGCTCCACATATTCAGGCATCGAGGCCAGCACGGCCACGACATGCTCCCTGGTGGCTGCCATTTCCAGCTGGTCCAGAATAGGCATCAGCGCCTGGGATTCCACATCAGGCTCCCGGCCGTCCCAGAATTGCGTCCGGTGCAAAGCAGCATTGAGCACGGTGGGGGCATTTCGCGGCCCCTTCTGCCACATATGCCCGATGGATACAGGTAGCTGGTCCACACCAAAAGTGGCCATATTGTGACAGGTGTTGCAGCTGATGAGTCCGCTTTTGGATAATCGCGGTTCAAAAAACAGCATTTTCCCCAGTTCAATCAACTCATCCGACCGGGTCATCCCCTCTGCAAAAGCATGTTCGGGTAAAGGTTCAGCAAATCTTAACGCCCTTTCCTGAAGCTCAGTAAGCTCCCTGTGACCCGGTTCAGAGCAGTGAGAAAACAACATCACCGCCAACACAAAGGCCAACGCGGTGGAAAAACCTGTGAGCAAAGCATTCGTTTTCATAAGAATCTGATTAAAGCCGTAAAAATACAGCAAAATTTATCAACTTTCAAACCGTAAATAAGACATATGATTATTTTTTTTTGCTTTACCCTAT